>NZ_CAWNMR010000005.1:0-94522 GCF_963875615.1 Vibrio sp. V09_P4A23P171 | reverse complement strand
CTTCAGGTTGGTCTGCTAACCAGTGTGCAATGGCTAAGCTATTTTGAGCATGTTGACGTAAGCGAACATCTAACGTTCTTAGCCCTCGTAGCCCTAAATAAGCGTCATCAGGTGAGACACATTGTCCCATCAAATAGCTTTGCTCTCGTAATTGATCCCAGCATTTTTCATTGGCAATCGCTGTTCCTAACATCACGTCTGAGTGGCCAACAATGTATTTCGTCGCCGCTTGGATCGAAATATCAACACCATGTTCAAAAGGTGAAAAGTTCACGCCCGCCGCCCAAGTGTTATCCAGCATGACAATGATGTCATGTTCATGTGCAACCCGCGCTAAGGTTGGGATATCTTGCACTTCCATCGTGATCGATCCGGGTGATTCAGTGAACAACACTTTGGTATTGGGTTGGATCAAAGCACGGATTCCTTCACCTATGCTCGGTGGGTAGTAGGTCGTTTCTATGCCCATTTTCTCCATGATTTTTTCACAAAAATCACGAGTAGGTTCATAGCAAGTGTCGACCATCAGAATATGGTCACCCATTTGCACAAAGGAAAGAATACTATTGGCAATGGCGGCCGCACCGCAAGGGAAAAGCGCACAACCGACACCACCTTCAATTTCCACCATTGCTTCTTGGAACGCAAAGTGCGTATGAGTACCACGGCGTCCATAAAAGAGTGTTTTATTAGCCCGATTGACGGTGGCATGATTTTTTTCAGCCACACTATCAAATACAACGGTAGAGGCGCGCTGAATAGGTGGGTTGACAACGCCATTGGTCCACTTTTTACTACGACCCGCATTGACCAACTGTGTTTTTTTACCTTCTGACATCCGAAATCCTTGTCTGGGAGAGAGTTCGTTATTTAAAACATGGAGTTGCCTAGCTTGGCAACCCCAGTCAGATAAAAAGTTTATAGCAGAGGGTTAAACAGATAGAACAATCGTTCAAAAAACCTATGATACAACGGGCGTTGCTCCCATATTGGTAGCTCAACCAAGTGAGATTGTTCTATATAGTGTTGCTGTAGCCAGTTCATTTCCTGAGTGAAGGATTGGTCTTCAATCGCGAGCGTGACTTCAAAATTGAGCCATAGGCTGCGCATATCGATATTCACTGTACCGACAAGACAGAACTGGTTATCGATCACGACGGACTTAGTGTGCAGTAAACCACCGTAGAATTCGTATATTTTCACCCCTGCTTCCAGTAGCTCACCATAGAATGCGCGAGATGCCCATTTGACCATCAACGAGTCATTTTTATGTGGAATAATGATCTCAACATTGATACCGCGCTGAGCGGTCATTTTTAGCGTTGCTAATAGGTCTGCACTAGGCACAAAGTAAGGGGTAGTGATCCTAACGGATTGGTTTGACTGATTAATCGCCAGTGTTAACACTTGGGAGATTAAGTTTTCTGGCATACCAGGGCCTGAGGGGACAACCTGTACTGGATGATGGGGCTGATCCGGACCAATTGTGCATTCTGGTTGTGCTGGTAACATACGTGTTCCCGTTTCCACCTCCCAGTCCCAGCAATGTACTGCGGACAGCACATTGACCGCAGGACCAGTGACCCGCACCATGATATCGACCCATTGACCCACACCGGAGTTTTGCTTGAAATAGGCCGGGTCAACCAAATTCATCGAGCCTGTGTAGGCAATTTTATCGTCGATAACAATGATTTTACGATGTTGGCGTAGGTCTAAGCGGCGTAAGAACATCCGCCACGGGCTCACTTCTAACGCTTGGACGACTTCAACTCCTGCGTCTTTCATCATGGTATACCAATGACTTTTGAAGAAGCGGGGGCTCCCTGCGGAATCAAGCAGCAGCTTAACGTGCACACCTCGTTTGGCCGCTTGGATCAGAGCCGACGCAACCGAATCCGCCAATCCACCTGGGTGCCAAATATAAAAGACCATTTGAATGCTGGTGTGAGCTTGTTCAATGTCGGCAATAATGGAATGCAGAATTTCGTTAGGGGAGGTTTGCAGTGATAACGTATTACCACTTAAGGCCGGAATCCCCATACGGTGGTTACACAGTTCATCAATTTTATAAATTTGAGCACCCATTCCCTCAGGGGCATGAGCTTGGCAATCGTTAAGCTGTCTAAACCAATCACCAAATGGAGCAAACATTTCCTTCGCACGCTCTGCACGCTTGCGCCCTAAATTTAGCTCACCAAAAAGAAAGTAGCAGATCACTCCCACAATCGGAATGATATAAATCACCATCAGCCAAGCCAGAGAAACACTCACCGCTCGGCGTTTCAATACAACGCGTAGCGTGACTGCGGCGACCAAAAACCAATAGAGTGCGATGCCTGCTAAAGTAAGAACGTGGTAAACCTTGTCCATGCCATTAATCTTGTCGATAGAATAAGTCACGATAGTAAAGGGAAAGGGAAAAGTAAGGAAGTTTATCGCGTGAATAATATGAAAATAGTAACAGATGAATTGTGTTACTAAAGTGATCATAGCAGTTTAAAAAAATGATCTGAGGATAAAAAAGCAACAATTGAACTATAAAACTACGGTCTAATCCATAATTTATATCGTTCGGACTTCCAATTTTAATCTCAAACTGTTTTACTTGCCACCATCTCAGTGCGACTAAAAATTATAACTTGTGTAATTAAAAGTTTACACTCACTTTTAGCACTGCCTAACAAACACAACATTGGTAAATAGTTTATGGCAAGTAGTTCAAGAGGTCATTTCTCATCGAGACTTGGTTTTATTATGGCGGCTGCAGGTTCTGCGGTTGGCCTAGGGAATGTGTGGGGTTTTCCGACCAAAGCGGCAAGTAATGGTGGCGCGGCATTTTTAGTGATTTATTTGGCAATGGTATTCTTGCTGGCGTTTCCAATGCTGGTTGCGGAATTGACGATCGGGCGACATGGACAATCTAACCCCATCGCTTCTTTAAGAAGTATCTGGACCAAAAATCGTGCGGCGGCGGCACTGTTTGGCATTATCGCGATGATTGCCTCATCGATGATCCTCAGTTTTTACTCCATTCTTGCCGGATGGCTTATGGGTTTTGCGGCATCCCCTATATTAGGCCTGTTGGGTTTACAGACGGCGGCCGATTGGTTAGTGAATTTTAGCGGCTTACGCAATGTTTTACTGGCTCTCGCATTTTCTTTGCTCACTATTTATGTTGTGCGAAAAGGTGTCGCGGACGGCATTGAAAAATGGTCTACCCGTTTGATGCCAGTGCTTTTTATTCTATTCGGCGCTATGATTGCTTATATCTTTACCCAAGATGGGGCAATGGAAGGATTGAAGATGTATTTGATCCCTGATATTGCGCACATCACTCCCAGTTTATTAGTAGACGCAATGGGGCAAGCTTTCTTCTCTCTCTCTTTAGGCGTTGGAGCGATGATCGTTTATGGCTCATATCTTAAGAAAGATGTTAATTTGCCAAAAACAGCGGCGCAAGTCGCGGCGATTGATACGGGAGTGGCGTTTGCAGCTGGCCTTTTGATTCTCCCAGCAATGTTTGTGGCTAAAAATCATGGTGTCGAAATTTTTGATGATGCAGGCAACTTGATGAGTTCGGGCGATTTAGTCTTCACCGTGCTGCCTGCGATGTTTGATAATATGGGCAGTGCAGGGGTGTTGCTCGGTTTTGGTTTCTTTATTTTGATGGTTATCGCAGCGCTAACTTCTTCAATTTCTATGCTAGAAGTACCAGTATCTTGCGCGCAAGATGAACTAAAAATGACTCGTAGCCAAGCAACATGGATGATCGGTGGAGCCATTGCGCTGCTGAGCATCATCATTTCCCTTAACTTTGGGGCGTTATTTAACCTAGTGGCTAACGTCTCGACCGTCTATATGCAACCTTTATTAGGTGTGGTTTGGGCTATTGTGGTGGGTTGGGTTTGGCATCGTAATAAATTGCTTGATGAGATCAAACAAGGTAACCCAGACATTGCACAAAGCCTATTCTGGAAAATTTGGCCATGGTACGTGCGCTTTGTTTGCCCCGTGGCGATTTTAATGGTGTTTGCTTATTCATTAATTTAGCGCATTCCTAAGGCTCTCATCCGAGAGCCTTTTTATCATCCTACGGCCTTGAACCTTGCATTTATTGGTATCTGTGTTGTTTAACGCTATACTCAGCCGCCTATTCTGCAGTTAGTGATTCACATGTTTGATATTCTTTATACTCACAACGACTTTCTCATCATCAACAAGCATCCCAATGTTTCTGTGCACAAAGATGACGGGGATACAATGCTGCTGCAAGAAGTGGGTAAGGTTTCAGGTGATGGCCAGCTCTACTTAGTTCATCGGTTGGATAAAATGACGTCCGGCATTTTATTGCTTGCCCGCCACCAAGCTGCGGCCAGTGAGTTGTCTAAAAACTTTGCAGCAAGGGAAGTCGAGAAATTCTATCTTGCCATTGGCAGTAAAAAGCCTAAAAAGAAACAGGGTTTGATAAGCGGTGATATGGAACGCTCTCGACGTTCGTCGTGGAAGTTAGTGGCGACACAAAATAACCCTGCCGTAACGCAGTTTTTTTCCTGCTCTGCTGAGCCGGGTGAACGTCTCTTTTTATGTAAACCTTTTACCGGAAAAACCCACCAAATTAGGGTCGCTTTGAAATCACTCGGCTCTGCGATTGTCGGTGACCCTATTTATCATTTTCATGATGATTCTGATAGAGGCTATCTACACGCTTTTGCGTTACGTTTTTGCTATCAGGATCTGTGGTATCAATTTATCTGCGACCCACGCAATCAAGTAGCGATGGGGCAGAAATGGAACTCAGACATTGTTAGCCAAGGGATTGAATCTTGGTTAACACCTTGGAATCTAGTTTGGCCGAAAGTAAACAAATGACAGAACAAACAATGCAACGCTCATCGCTTCCTCACTTTTTTACCCATATTGAGCAGCAGCTCTCTTGTAATACCGGTGAAATTCGCCGCTTATTTCATGGCCGAGGTCGTCAGTGGTCAGGTCTAGAACAGCTCACCTGTGACTGGTTGCAAGGGCAGTTAGTCGTCAACTTATTTAAAAATGTCGAAGAAGATTTTCTCGCGGAGTTAAAAGCGGGTTTGTCGCACCTAACAACCCGTCCGTTATGGCTAGAAAAGCAAGGTCGTTGTGTTTTACTTCAGCATCGATATGCCGATGGCGCGCCTTCAGAAACAGTATGGGGAGAATTAGAGCCTTTCCCTGTGGTGGTCGAAAATGGCTTAAAGTACCAATTGAGCATTGGGCGTAACCAGAATTTCGGGCTGTTTTTGGATATGCGCTACGGCCGTGAGTGGGTTTCATCTCACGCTAAACATAAAAATGTACTGAATCTATTTGCCTATACTTGCGGTTTTTCAGTAGCAGCTATTGCTGGTGGTGCTGACCAAGTTGTGAATGTCGATATGGCCAAAGCATCACTGGCTAAAGGCCGTGAAAACCATCAATTAAATGGCCACAATCTCAATTCAGTGAAGTTTCTTGGACATGATATTTTCAAGTCTTGGGGGAAAATCAAAAAATCAGGGCCATATGATTTGATTATTATTGATCCTCCTTCGTTTCAAAAAGGCAGCTTTGCGCTGACTAAAGATTATCAACGTATCTTACGCCGTTTACCAGAGTTGTTAGAACAAGGCGGCGAAGTGCTTGCATGCGTTAATTCACCAGCCGTAACCTGCGACTTTTTAATCGAAGGGATGAAGGTGGAAGCGCCATCACTTACTTTTCAAGCTCGCCTAGAAAACCCACCAGAGTTTGAAGATATTGATCCGCAAGCCAGCCTGAAAGCACTGATTTTCTCCTAAGTAGAATGGAGACTAGGTAAGATCACGCCATAATAAAGTTGGTTATGGTGTGATTGCTCCTGACTTCAGGAATTATTAATTTTGCAAAATATGTTCAATCGGTGAGGGTTTAGAATAGATGAATCCTTGGATAAGATACACAGCACGAGTAGCAAGATAATCAACTTGGTCTCCGCGTTCAACGCCTTCAGCAATAATTTCAATATTAGCTTCTTGTGCTGAGAGAATAATAGAATTGAGTACCTTTATTTTTAAGTCGTCAGTTCCAATCGTATCAATAAACATCTTGTCTATTTTAATACAAGAAATACCAAGATTTTGTATATATGAGTAACCACCGTAGCCTGTCCCAAAATCATCAATTTTGAATTTATAGCCTTTTGCCATAAGATGAGATAGTGCCCTACCTGCATTTTCAATATTAATAAATGGCGTTCTTTCTGTTATTTCAAAATGAATCTGTTTGGTGGTCGGCCAATTGAGTTCTTCTAGTGTTTCTGCTAAGCCACCACTTTCAATATGGGCTGGCACGATATTGATACTCACCCATTGCTGCACATCGAATTGTTCTAAATCATCAATTACTTTTCTTATGATTTGATTCGTTATCTGGATGATTAAACCGGATGTTTCCGCCGGACCAACGAACTCATTTGGTGGAACCATCTCCTTGCCTTTGCACCAACGAACTAAGATCTCATAGCCAATAACTCTCTCTTCTCGGCTATCAAGAATGGCTTGGTAGTAAGGGATGAATTGTTTATCTTTAATGCCTTTAAGAATTAATCCTTGAATTGAGTTTTTATAATTTCTGAACTTTAAATAAAAAACAGATAATAAGATACCAATTGCTAGCGCAATGGGATAACCCCAATATATTAATTGGTAGTAAAGATATTGGTTGAATTCTTTACCAACAGAGAGTGTTTCTTGAATATCAAACTCTTTTATGGTGTAACTAATGGTTGTGATGTGGTCTTGGTAAGCAATCTCTTTATTGCCTCGACTCATTCTCAATCCATTTAAACTAGGCGATAAATAATGAAAATTTAATAAAAAGCAATTTATACAATCACCTTTTAATATCTCTTCTTGCCAGCTACTGTCTAATATCCAAAAAATTCGATTACCTTCTTTTTGATAATAAATAAGTAGCTCTTTTTCTGTATCAAAAAGTGCGGGAGTGGTGGACATGTAAAACCCTGAAGAGAGGTCATAGGCTTTCAACTCATCCGAAAGTTGTAATGGGAAACCGACAGTCGAGCAGCTACGCCCGTCTTTGTTGACAACCGCGATCATTCTGATAAATCGGTTGTAGTACTTGGAATCACGAATTAATGACATATCGCTTGCTTGGCATTCATAATTTATCTGAGCGACTTGATCTAAAATCATATCATTTAAGCTCTGAGCTCTATTGGCCAAGTAAAGATTGACGGTATCGAGTTTGCTTTCCAGCACATAGCGTGTCAACGGATTGATTAATATCGGGATGGCTAACGAAAAAATAAGAGTCGGGATCAGAAAGAGTAAGATCGCTATTTTAACGGGTCTGGTCAAAGTCATAAATGCAACCTTAGGCATCGTTATGCCACTGCGTTAGTAAGTGCGCAGTTTAGCATGCCACTGGTTCAATTGATGAGAATTTCGAAGAGTTATACGATTACCCAATGTACTGCATTATCTGGATTTGAAGCCGTAGTTCGAAGCCAAAAGTGATAGCGTTAATCATGGTTGTATTCTTGACGTGAGAGAGTGTTAGAGAGTGTTTGAAATCCAGAATAAATGCGGGTAATGGTGGTGAACCAGCATGCGCCGCCGAATAGATAAGCTATTAAGGCAAAATGTTGAGGAAAAAGACAAAACAGGACGAAACAAGCAATCGTTTCCGTACCCTCAGTCAAGCCTGACATGTAATACAGCGATTTATGCTTGTAGATAGGGCTGTGGATGTTTCGCTTGCTGGCCATCACGGCGAAGGCAAGAAAGCTGCTTCCCGTACCGATAAAAGAAAAGATCAAAAAGGCGCCAGCTACCGCATTGTGCTCAGGTGAAGCCAGCACAAAACCAAACGGGATGAGCGAGTAAAACAGAAAATCTAAACTGATATCGAGAAATCCTCCCGCATCGCTGACCCCTTGAATTCTTGCCAACGCACCATCAAGGCCATCTGCTATTCGGTTTAGTATGATGAAAATTAATGCCAGCGTGTACTGCGAGAAAGCAAGTGCAGGAAGTGCACAGCAACCTAAAGCAAAACCCCAGAGTGTCGTTTGATTCGCTGTAATGCCTAAGCGATGAAGCCCTTGAGCTGTTTTCTCTAGTGGCCAACGAATGATTTTGACACTAAATCGATCAAGCATGTGCGCTCTCCCATGAGCAGGTTAAAATGCGGCTGTTAGGCGGAACATCGTCTTTATCGTGCGTGACCATCAAGGTCGGAATGCCTTCGGCGACCAGTTGATTGAAGACCCAATCCCTAAATTGGATCCGCAGTGCTTTATCTAACTTACTAAATGGTTCATCCAATAGTGCCAGTTTAGGTTGAGCCAGTAGCATGCGAGCCAAGCTAATACGTGCTCGCTGCCCCCCAGATATCTGTTCTGGGTAAGCATTGGCAAGATGTTCGAGAGAAATTTTCTGTAATGCTTTTTCTGCTTGAGACTGCCGTTCATGGCCTTTTACCGAGTTGGGTAAGGCAAAAGCCAAATTTTGCCAAACCGTCAGATGTGGGAAGAGCAGATCATCTTGAAATAAAATACCGACTTGCCGCTGATGTGCAGGCCGCAAAGTGATGTCGACATCGTCCAGTATAACTCTGCCTTGGAAGCTAAAATTCCTCCCCAAATGACCCGCAATTACATTAAGTAGCGTTGATTTTCCGCAGCCGCTCGGCCCCATTAAGCTAACAATTTCACCTGGGGAGATGGTGATATTTAAATCCGATAAGAGAACTTCACCATTTTGTTTATGGATGGCGAGGTTTTCGAGGCAGAACGTCATGAGTAATGGCTTCCTTACGGGCAGTTTTTTTAACAATAGGGTTCATGGTACGGCGATGAGTTTGAATGCGGCTGATCACAATCGCCAAGGTGAAAAAAATTAAAGGCAGTAGGGCTTGCCAAATTGCATAGATGGCGGTGACTCTGCGGTCAAAGCCACTTGAGAGTGCAACGGCTTCGGTAGTAATAGTAGCGATCCTTCCTGCGCCGAGCATTAAAGTCGGCAAATATTGCGCTAAGCTCACACTCATTCCAACCGCTGCCGCGTAAACGATGGCTGGTAAGAGTTGCGGCGTTTTAATTTGCCAAAATACTTGCCACGGCGTTTTTCCTAAACTCAACGCTGCTTTAGTCAGGTTTTGATTGTAGCTTTGCCACGGGCCATCCAACGCAAGGTAGACAAAAGGAAAGGCGAAGAATACATGTGACCATGTAACCCAAAGCCAATACTGATCGCTGGCTAAAAAGAGTGTGGCGATCTGCATGCCAAATAACAGTGAAAGCTGAGGAATGAGCATTGGCAAGGCGATCAAATAACTGGGTAAATGGCGCTGATATTTGAGCTTATACTCATGAGCGAGTAGAGATAACACCAGCGCAATCACAGTGCTGAATAGCGCTAATTGTACGCTTTGATAAATGGTTGGTGCGATATTCAACCATTCGTTGTCCCAAAAACGGGTACTGAACTGGCTGGGCCATAAATCTGGAAAGCGCCAACGTTGTGCAAAACTCCAAACCACCATTAAAGGCAACATCAGCAGAGATAAGGTAATGATGAATAAAAACAGTGATTTTCCTGGCAAGGAAAGCGCATAGCGGCCTGAGTATTGCCAGCGTTTGTAGTGTTGCGTGGAACACTTTTCGATGAAGAGAACGATCAATAACATGGCGCTTGCAAGTATAAACAACAGAACGGCGCCAGCGGCGGCGCGAGGAATTAAGGCTAAGTTAGGGTCACTAAACCACTGCCATACCAATACTGCAAACGTTGGTGGATTATTGGGGCCTAAAATGAGCGCTAAATCGACAACGGATACGCCGTAGGCAATCACGGCAAAGAGGGCAAACCGCAGTTTATTTAACCACTGTGGGAAGAGCACTTTTAGCCATAGTTGGGGTTGAGAATAACCCAGCGAAGCCGCTGCTTGTTGCAGTTTATCAATGTTTAATTGCTGCAAAATGGGGATGCTCATCAGCAGTAAAAAAGGAACTTCTTTAAGTGCTAACGCTAAGGTTAATCCGACAGCATAAGGATTGCGTACTAAAAGTGAAGCGCCATCTCCCATGAATGAGGTTCCAAACAGATGATACAAAAGGCGATCCGTCATGCCGCTTGGTGAGAATAAAAAAGCAAAACCAATGGCAAAAGCGACGTGAGGCATAGCCAGTAACGGTGATAAAGCGTTCTCTACTTTTGACCAGTGACGGCTGTGCCATAATGATTGCAATATCACAAAGCAGATCGCTGCGGCGAGATAGGTACTGATTAACGCAGAACCTATGCTAAGTAGTAGAGATTGCCCGACTCCCGACCATTGTAAGATGGCGATGTAGCCATCTAGAGAAAAGTGGTGCAAGCCAACGGGAGGAATATAGCCCAATGAGGAGAGTATGACCCCAAGTAGGCCGGGAACAACTGGGGCAATACAGATGACAATAATCAGCAAATAGCTTGCTCTAAACATCGGGCTTTATCTCAGTCTCTTTAGTGGCCGTAGCGTTGTTGCCATTCGGCTTCAAGCGCTGTTTGCCAACTTGGATGTGGTTCGGCGATTGATTTAAACAGCTGAGTTTTCTTGGCGCTGCCACTTAAGAACTCATTTTGTAATACCGATGGATCTCCCCAAATGGAAAGATCACCTTTACGAGATTGTGCTTCCGGACTGAGTAAGAAATTGATCGCAACCAATGCGCCTTCTTTGGCGCTCGCATTCCAAGGAATGGCGAGAAAATGAATGTTAGAAAGAGCCCCTGTTTCAAACGCGTAGGAGCGGGTAGAGGCCGCTAGCGTTCCATTTGCTTGAGCGGAAAAAACAGCATTGGGGTTAAAGTTGATGGAAAGATCAAGCTGACCATCATCAAGCAATTGCAGCATTTGAGCAGAACCGCTGGGAAACTGCTTGCCTTGACGCCAGGCCACAGGATGGAATTCATCAAGATAGCGCCAAAGGGGCGCCGTCACTATGGCAAAATTTTGTTCATCCACAGGCTTAGACAGGGCAACATCGTTCTCTGTTAGTTCAATCAATAAGGCTTTAAGGAAACTGGTGCCATGAAACTCAGGAGGACGAGGGTAACTAACACGATTCGGAAACGCCTTTGCGTAGCTCAACATTTCTGAAAATGAACGGGGTGGGTTATTGAGCTTTTCCTGATCGTAAATAAACACCAGTTGTCCTACACCCCAAGGCGCTTCAAGGCCAAGAGTCGGCTCTGAAAAATCTTGATCGATCGGCAGTGAGGAATCAACATATTGCCAGTTAGGTAAACGCTCCGTAAATGGACCATACAGTAAACCATTATTTTTCATGGACTTAAAGTTTTCACCATTAATCCATACTAGATCGACACTGCCATTATTATTTTTAGCGGCCGCCTTTTCTGCAATAAGCCGTGTTGTTGTCTCGGCAATATCGGTCACTTTCACCTGTTTTAACTCGATACCGTAGCGATCTTGAAGCTCATTGCCTGCCCAGCGGATGTACTCATTAATCTCTTGGCTGCCTCCCCACGCGTGAAAGTAAACGGTTTGTCCTTTAGCTGCATCTGTGGTTTGTTGCCAAGTTTGCGCTGACGCGGAAAGTGCGAAGGCACACGTGCAGAGTAAGGTGATGAGCTTTTTCATAATTATCCTTAAAGATCGCTTTATTCAGTGACTTAGTGAATAGACCGGAGATATTTCCATGTTCATTCATTATGAACGAAAAAAAACAAAAGATCTGAATTGGTGAGAAAAAGCAGAAGTCGCAGATAGGTGAATGATGTGTGAGGTGGTCTACGGAAATGGCAGCCTGATGGAGAAGACTGCCATGAGAAGAATGACTGAAATTAATTTACCCAATCACGTAAAGTAAAGGTGAGCGTGTGAACCTCATTTTTAAGCGTTAGGCTATCTTTAGTCAGGTTGATCTCGCTCCAATCTGACAATGTTTGAGAAAACGCCTGCTCGGTATCCATGACATCACCGATACACATCATCATGGTCATGCCCATTTTTTCGATGCGGAATTGGTTGTCTTTTAGCTCGGCTTGCCCAAAAAAGTTATTGCAACCTGCGTTACCGCTAGCCATCATCTTTTCGCCGATTTCTAATCGCGGTGCTTTTTGTTTGTCATTATTGACCACGTCCTTGCCATCAATTTGCACCAGTTGCCAATTGTGATGCTGCAAATCTTGAGCGGTAATGCTTTCTACATCACCATTACTTGCACAGGCACTCACCAATACAGGTAGCGAAATTGCGGCTAGCCATTTTTTTGAACTAAACTTCATCGTATTAGACCCCAGAATTTGGAAAACGCGCACAGTATATAAAATTGAGTACTGTTTTTGTCAGTATAAGGTGATTGTTTTATATGCGTCACAGTTTGCAATCAGGAAGTGACACACGTTACTCTTATGTGGTGGACATTAAATTGGAAAAATAATTGAGTAACCATGGAGCAACTCGAATTTTTTAAAGTGCTGAGCCCTTGTATCGGTGTATGTTCAGTTGATGACAAAGGTTATTGCCAAGGCTGTATGCGTAAAAGGGAAGAGCGTTTTAACTGGCTCTCAATGACTGCTGCGCAGCAACTGCATGTCATAAAATTATGCCAACAGCGCTATAAGCGGAAAAAACAGAAACAACAAGCGCAAAACAAAGCAGATTCCGAGCCAGAAACGAACCCGCAGCGCGATCTGTTTTAATCAATTACTTCATTCCCCAAAAATCACTTACCCAACCACCAGCATGTTCATCAAAATGATTACCGTGAAAACGTTTATTCACATCGGGTTGTTCCATGTTGGGTTTTTCTGTCAGAAGCTGTTGAATATAGTTCGCCATTGGATCCGTACGTTGGTGCCGCGTTACAACATCTTTTATCAGTTGTAATCGATAAGTGGAACTTGCGCGTTTCATTTCTATAACCTCCATTGTTGTGGTAACTAATAGAAAAAATAGAAGCGATCCAGTACAGCGTCAATCAAAGATCTGCTTAAAATTTGCTCAATTTTATGATTAAAAATTAACCGCCTGATTTGGCTCGATTAACGCTCTTTAAGCCATAGAATCTATTTAAAGAGAGATCGCTCTCGAAATTTTGTGATTGCTTTTTAGTGTTGCAACCGAATGAGCGACCCCATCACATAAACATATTTATAAAATCAATAATATCCACTCTGTTTTAATGAAAGCCTGTTTATACGTATGAGTATGTTATGAAACTAAAAATTGTTACTAGCGCAATACTTGCTTCTATTGCCGCTTCTTCTTTCGCTGCTGATGGCGATATTCATCAGGTTACCATTCTTGGTACTTCCGATATTCACGGGCATTTTATGCCATGGGATTATGCTGCTGACAAACTGAATATGCAGGGGAGCCTAAGTCAAATCGCCACCAAGGTTAAACAGATACGAGAGCAAGATAAAAACGTTATTTTAGTGGATGCGGGAGATACGATTCAGGGAAACTTTGTTGAAACGTTTAAGCATGAAGCCGTAGACCCTATGATGCTCGGTTTTAATGAGATGAACTACGATGTTTGGGTGCTGGGTAACCATGAGTTTGATTTTGGTTTATCGGTATTAAATCGCTCCCTGACTCAATTTAAAGGCCGAGCGTTAGCCGGGAATATTCAGAGGCCCGATGGCAATCCATTCTTACCCGCCGCAACAATTATTGAAAAAAATGGCGTCAAGATCGGTATCATTGGAATGGATACTCCGATGACACAAGTGTTTGCTGAAGGCACGAATCGCCTTGAAGGCATGAGCTTCACTAACCCAACACTTGAAGTGAAAAAAGTGATTGGGCAGATAAAAAATGATGTCGATGCGATCGTTTTGGTTGCGCACATGGGGCTGGATAACGAAAACGACATCAAAGATACGGGCGTATCTGATATTGCCAATGCTAACCCAGAAATCGATGCCATTGTTGCTGGCCACATGCACACTAAAATTGATAAAGCGACGGTAAACGGTGTCATCATTACCGAGCCTGACAAATATGGACGCGTTTTATCTCGAATCGATTTCCAATTTGAAGAAAAGGATGGCAAATACACGCTCGTTCATAAAGACAGCTTCACTTACCCTATAAAAGGTGTTGATTCTGATTCGAAAATGGAAACGCTGTACGCACCTTATCATCAACGCTTACGAGAAAATGCCAATCGCGAAATTGCGATACTTGACGGAGTTGACTTGGTTCCTGATGATGAAATACGCGGTATCCCTCAAGTGCATATTCAAGATACCGGCATCAGTGCGCTGTTTCAGGAAGCCAGTTTTTTCTACGCGCCAAAAGCAAACGTGATCGCACTGCAAATTGATAATGACCAAGCTCAACTTGATACTGGCCCAATCAAAGCAAAAGATATCGCGTTTAACTATCAATATGCTGGTGGTGAAATTACGGTTTACCAAATGACGGGTAAAGAGCTGCGCACCTACATGGAATGGGCCGCTGGGTATTTCAATTCCGTCTCGCCAGGCGATGTGACTTATAGCTTTGATCCAAAGCGGCGCGCATCGAAATACTCAACCAATGATTTTTTTGCGGGTGTCACTTACACCATTGATCTTACTCAACCTGCGGGTAAGCGAATTAAAGATCTGCGTTTTGCTGGTGGACAACCGATTGATGATACTAGTGATATTCGGTTGGGTATGAATAGTTACCGAATGGGGCATTTGACGCAGAAAGGGGGTAGCCTTGAAGGGCGGTCATTCCCGATTATTTTTGACTCGGAAGCGGAATATGGCGAAGAGGAAGGAACTATTAGAAACCTAACGATCCGCTATCTCACCCAAGAGAAGCAAGGCCGCTACGAAGGGAAACCAATGCAACGTTGGAAGCTGGAAGGTTTGCAAGGGTATGAATCGGAACGTGCCATCGTGAAAGCTCTAATTAATAGTGGCCAAATTGATGTACCAAGTAGTGATGATGGGCGTTATAGCAATATCGCCTCGATCAATGTTAAAGCACTACTTTTTACCAATAAGGCCGCGGCTGAAGAGGCGATCAATGCGCGTATTTTGCAAAGTAGCCAAGCTTCTGATGCTGAAAAACAGCGTATCAATCGAGAGATTGTATTGCTCAAGGCATTGAATGCTAATGTTTTAGATTAGCTAAAGTTTTAAATTAACGGTTAAGGCTCTGGCCAAAAGTCAGAGCCTACTACTTTAACGACTAACTCATCAATAACCAGAATCCAACACCTATCATCAATGAGCCTGAAATACGGTTCATTAGACGCACATTTTTTGAATGCCCTAGAGCTCGTTTTAACCCCTTGCCACCTGTTGCGTAAAGTGTCATACAGACAAATTCTGAGACCATAATAATGGACACCAGCAGTAATAGTTGAGGTGCAAGTGGTGCTTCACTATTAATAAAAGGCGGAAGTAGGGAGATCATAAACGCCCAGCCTTTAGGGTTGGCAATCGCGGTCACAAAACCTTGCACGACAAGATCCCAGTCTTTGTTATGGGGAGTGACTTGTGAGTCGCTACTGAGGGCAAGCTTGCCTTTTGAGCGCCACATCTGAATGCCTATATAGCCAAGGTAGATGGCACCGATGGTTTTGAATCCGGTAAAGAGCCAAGGGTAATTGAGCATAATCGAAGCCATCCCCAAAACGGCTGCGATGGAAACGAACGCCACACCGACGATCTCTCCCATCATCATCCATAAAGTTCGGCGATAACCAATACTCATCCCAAGACTCAGTGCCAATGTCATGCACATACCTGGAGTAATCGAAACAAAAAAGAATGTTGGTATAAATGCCAGAAGTAAAGTACTGCTCATTAATCAATCCGTGTTGAGAGACAAGAGCTCTAGCATACACATTAATTACAATCTTCACTATTTCACTTTGCTGTGCAATTGACGACAGTGCTACTTACGGATTGAAACCAATAAAGATGACCGTTTGGGATGATGAAGCATAGATAGGATGCACAGAGATGAAAAAAGCCGCATTGCTGCAGCTCTTTCGTTGTTATGGCTTACTTCTTACGATTTTTTAGTCGATTCATCATGTTCAAACGACGTTCTGCTGAGGCTTGATCCGGCTTTTCGTCATTTGGGTTGTTACGACGGCCTTGGCGATCTTTGTACGCCGCTTTTGTGTGAAGTTTTTCAATGTAGGCATCACGCTGTTTAGGCTCATAACCAGGCTGTTCAACACGGCGGATGCGTTGCTGGATAAGGTTTTCAACCTGAACAACAGTCAACTCTTCTTCGCGACTGACAAATGAGACAGCATGTCCCTGTTTGCCAGCACGACCAGTACGACCTATGCGGTGTACATAATCTTCGGCGAGAAATGGCATGTCATAGTTAACCACGTGTGGCAGGTCGACGATATCTAAACCACGTGCAGCCACATCGGTCGCAACCATGACACGCACTTTGCCTTCTTTAAATTCTTCAAGAGCGCGTCGACGTGCACTTTGTGCTTTATCGCCATGACATAGCACGGCCTTGATGCCATCCAGTTTCAGCTCTTTAACCACTTCATTAGCCGTCTCTTTATAGTTCACAAACACTAATACTTGTTGCCAATTTTTGCGGCCAATCAGTTCAGACAGCAGTTCCGTTTTACGCTCTTGATCGACAGGGTAAACCACATGCGCCACTGTTGCGGCCGTGGTATTGGCACGATCGGCATTAATGCGTTTGGGTTTGCGTAAAATATCGCCCGCCAGTTGGTTAAGCTGAGTGGATGTAGTGGCTGAGAACATCATGATTTGCGGTGAGGTTTCCACTTCCAGCATGATTTTACGCACGGGATTGATGAACCCCATATCTAAAATTCGATCTGCTTCGTCGAAAACCAAAAACTCAAGGTTGGCGAGTGAAACATTACCTTCACTTAAATGCTCTTCTAATCGGCCAGGGGTCGCGACCAAAATGTCCACACCCATTTCAAGCTGACGAACTTGAGAAGACATTTTATTTCCACCGTAAACAGCAGCGACACTGAGTTTGGTGTACTTGACGTAGTCTTTAATGTTCTGGGCAATTTGCGCCACTAATTCACGCGTGGGTGCCAAAATTAAGCCTCGCGCTGTTTTAGGCGAAGGTTGCTTGCCGCTATCTAACAGATGTTGAATAACGGGCAGTGCGAATGCTGCGGTTTTGCCTGTGCCAGTTTGCGCCGTTGCAAAAATATCATGCCCTTTACGAGCCTCGGGAATGGCTTGTCGCTGAATGGGGGTAAGTTTTTCATAGCCGCATTCAGTAAGCGCTTTAACAAGTTCAGGTGCAAAACCTTGAGATGAAAATGACATTTAACGGGTTCCTTAAGCAGACAGCCTACAGTTCTTAATTTTAGCCGTGCACTATATAGGATTTAGAGTGATTTATCTCACGTTTATCGTGATCAGTGATAAATTTCCTACATTATTGACCAATTGTATTTGAGTTCACAAATGAGATGAATTGGTGATTCATAGCGGTTGCCTATCTTTCTATTATGTTTTTACTTCAGAAGCCGATAATAAATGGTAGACTCTCAACACTTGCGTAGCATCATGATGACGCAGAAGTAATTAACCTTGATAAAGGATGCATAGACGCCATGGACAATGCAGATTTTGTACAGAAACGGCAATATTACCGCTTAAAGTATCCAAAGCGGGCAAGACCTACCGTAAAAATTGATGATCAGCTATTCCATGTCTGTGAAATATCAGAGCAAGGCATTCGTATCTCAATGCCGAGAGTGACTACCTTATATTGTGGTCTATCGATGTCTGGTACGGTGCAGCTACGCAGCAACAATACAGTCAAAATTGCAGGTCAAGTACTGCGCTTTCAACAAGATGAAGTCGTGGTTCAACTATCCAATGGTCCTGCTTTTAAGCACATGGTTGAAGAACAGCGTTATATTCGCCAAAGATACCCGTCTTACTTCTCGTCTTTACGTTCTGCTTAAATCAAAAACTGTCTGCGTTGAAACGAGCGGTGCGTGCTTCTGCGATTGTGCAGTGCGTGATGTGCATAAGTTCGGCGAGAGTGATTGATGGGTTTTGTTTAACAAGCCTTACCAACTTGGCTGATTTGGGTTCAAGCTGTTCCTGATATTCTGCCAGTTTGTCTTTGAGTCTCGTTATTAAAAATTGCATGACCAGTGAATCAAGTTCTCTGAGCCGATTTGCCAATGATTCAAGTTGCGTTATCTCACCACTGATTTGCCAATTTCTGGAACGTCGTATTCGTTTCAGGTCGCACTGATATTCTCTCGCCAGCATTTTTGCTTTTTTCGCATTTTCTCCACCAAGCCGATGAATCAATGAGGGGAGGGAAATCGTGATGATCATAATAGCCATGTTCTTGTTTGAATGACTTTCCGTTATAACACGGTCTTATAAAACGGTGAAACCCCGATAGTTGGTAGCTATCGGGGTTTCGAATTTTTAGATTTCTCGGATGGTAAGGCCGATAGTCTTTATGCAAAAGGTTGGATTTTATCCAACTAATTCCTTGGTAGGAAATTAGATGCGGATGAAGTCCATGTGCTCAACTTTTGGCTTGAACACGTGACGTTGAACGTCTTGTGGCTTAACTTTTACTTCTGCGCCATCAATTACTAGAGTAATTGCTTCGTAGAATTCTGGTTTGTCCATTTGGTTGATCACGTCAGAATGATCCAGTGCGATAGCAACTGGCGCTGCTTCACCACCGTAAACAACTGCTGGGAATTGGCCCGCGTGACGTAGGCGGCGGCTCGCACCTTTACCTAGTTCAGTACGTACTACTGCTTCGAATTTCATAGTTTTTACACTCAAATTAGTAAAAATAAACTTCACATCTGCAATGCGACCTTGCTGATGTGGTATAGCTTTGATAGTGAATCAATGATTACTAACAAAACGAGCGCGGATACTAGCACTCTATCTAAGATGGGGCAATAGAAAATCCCTTGCAGCATCGATTTATTGCAGTGTTACGAAGGACCGTGACAGTCTTTATTGCTTAATGTCGAGTTCGATTTCGTCCATTAAACCGAACGAAAAGTTAGCACCGCTTTTAACCCCCCCATGGTGCTAGTCGATAGGGTTAGCGTACCGCGATAACTGTGCGCCATTTCACTGACAATATTCAACCCAAGCCCAGATCCAGAGGTTGTTTCGTCTAAGCGCACGCCACGCTGTACCGCTTTGGCCAGATCTTGCTCAGCAATACCTGGGCCATCGTCTTCGATGTGGATTTCTACCCAGCCTTCTTCTCGATTTTTTGCGTGAACTCGAACTAAAGAAGCTGCCCATTTGTAGCTATTTTCCAGTAGGTTGCCGAGCATCTCGTCGAGATCGGTTGGGTCAACGGCAACCTCTAGATCAGAATCCAACTCATTAACTAACGTGATTTCACGCTGTGCGTAAATTTTGTCAAATGCCATAGAAATAGCATCTACCCGTTCGCTTGGATTGGCTTTTACCGCAAGAATATTCATTGAGCCAGCCATGCGCGCGCGCCCTAGATGGTAGTCAATCTGCTTTTGTAACTGTTCAATCGGTGTTCTGAGTTTCTGCTGTTGTACGAAATCAAGATGATCGATCTCATTGCGCAGTACAGAAATCGGTGTTTTTAAAGCGTGAGAGAGATTGCCTGCATGATTACGTGCACGTTCAAGCAATTCTTGATAGTGGAATAACAGTGCATTCAAATCATTGACTAACGGAAAGACTTCTTTTGGGTACTCGTCACTGAGACTGGCTTGTTGACCTTTGCGCAATGCGGCCAGCTCTTTTTGCATTTTCCCTAACGGCCGTAATGACCAACTGACTTGCAAGCCAATCAGCACCAATACACCACTGAAGAGCAGACCTAGTATCATCCACAATTGGCTAATTACGCTGTTTAAAGTGTCTTGTAATGGCGCTTCATCAAGACCGATGGTAATGGTGATAGGAGAAGGGAAGTCTGGTAAGTAGATGATTTGTTCAATGACGATCAGTTTTTCATCTCTTGCGCCTTTGACGATGCTTTTCAAGCCATGTTTTTCGCTGATAAGGCGCTTATCCCACAATGAGCGAGAACGAAGCGATTGATCATGGCTTGAGGCCGTCCAATAAAGGCCGCTGTAGGGTTGGCTAAAACGAGGGTCGGAAAGGCGCGACGACAGTACTAGATTCCCTTGCGGTGTCGCTTCCAAGTTCGCCGTGATTTCATCCATCGCTAAACGTAGCTGACTTTGCACATCATTGACTAGGTAGTCTTTGATCAGTGTGGGAATGCCAATTCCCGCCGCTAAAATCATGGTACCTAACCAAAACGTTGCCGCGAGCAGTAAACGACTTTTTAAACTGAGGCGCTTTAAGGCCGAGGTTTTATTTTGCATTAAGCTGGTATCCCAGTCCTCTCACGGTTTTGATAATGTTGTTATTGATTTTTTTACGGATGCGGCCAATAAACACTTCGATGGTGTTGGAGTCTCTATCGAAATCTTGTTTGTAGATGTGTTCCACCAGTTCAGTCCGTGAAATGACTTTGTCGGCATTGTGCATGAAGTAGGCAACCACTTTGTATTCCAGTGCCGTCAAGCTCACCGCTTGACCTTGCCACATCACTTTAGAGGTTCGAGTATCAAGGCTTAAGTCACCGATTTGCATCACAGGGGAAGCGTTACCTGATGCTCGGCGCAGTTGTGCGCGGATACGAGCGGTTAATTCCACCATCTCAAATGGTTTGGTGAGGTAATCATCCGCTCCTGCATTTAAGCCCTCGACTCGTTGAGTCAAACCGTCTCTTGCACTGAGGATCACAATAGGCGTATTAATGTTTTCATCTCGAATGCCTTTCAATACGGTGAGCCCATCGAGCTTGGGTAAACCGAGGTCGAGCACAATCACATCCCACTCTTCTGATGTAGCGCGATAGAGTGCATCAATGCCATCTTGTGATAATTCAGGCACCCAGCCGGTCTGTTCAAGCGCTTCTACAATTTGTTCCCCAAGACGAGGATCGTCTTCGACTACCAATATTTTCATGGTTATTCTCTATTTTTTGATGATGTCGCGTAGGTTCCTGCCACGAATAGCCATTAGTTCTAATGTGCTTGCATTATATTCTACGCGGATAACTCGGTTGTCATGCATCAGTTTTAATTCGTAGACCCATTCACCATCATCTTCATCTAACTCTACTTTGATAACTCGGCCATTGAGTTCTTTATCTATCGTGGCATAAAGCTCAGACAATGGATGAATTAAACCTTTTTGAACTGCCGCGTAGACCTCGTCTTGATCCTCATCAATCTCTACCTTGGTTCCTGGCTTATAAGTGTCTTGAACCCAATCGTGTACATCACTGCTTGCAGCTAAAGTGGGTAAGGATAATGATGAGAGCAGCAGTAAGCGTGCGAAAGCTTTACCCTTTTTGAACAACATGTTGCGCCCCCCTGTAATAAGATGAACAGAGTATAAATGACCTTACATGAATAGAAAGTGAATCATCGGTTTTGTAGCTCATCTTCAAAGATCTTATCGCGCATTTTCCAAAATCGTCCCACTTTTCGCGCAATGACAAATTGTGGTGGACGAAAACGGTGTTGATGAGCCACCACTTTGCTTGGTGAAGATTGATCAAAAGGGCGATGCTTATCGGCTAGGTGTGGTCGCACAAATTGGTCGTGGAACACCTGTTTCTGTTTCTTGGTGGTTAGTGGCCAAAATTCGTGGACTTGCGCATCGTTCTCACCACGATAGGTAACGCGCAGTTGCGCTTTTCCACTTGCATCTTTATGTACATTCAAATCCATTTCGATACATTCAAAAACCAATGCATCTTTGAGGTTGAGTGCTTCTTTGAGCTTTTTATCAGGGTCAACCAGTGTTGCGTCACATTCATGGCAGATACGTGCGGCGATATCGTTGTCAGCCCCACACTCACCGCAATATTTTGCTCTAAAACGGTAACCACAGTGTTCTCGTTCGCCACTTTCTTCGTCTGTAAAATAGCCTTGGCAACGTCGACCATAGTGTTCAAGCAAAAAACCAGCGGCATCGAGTTTACCCCAAAAGTTGTTATTAAAACCGCAGGCCGGACAGGGAATGGTAATAATTTCACTGTTGGGATCGGGCTTTGGCTCACCGACTTCTGGTTGATAAAGATCATAGTTATTGCCCGCATAATCCAATACCAAACATTCGGTTTTTCCTGCGGATAAGCGTAGCCCACGTCCGACAATTTGCTGATATAAACTGATGGACTCGGTGGGGCGTAAAATCGCAATCAGGTCAACATGCGGAGCATCAAAACCTGTGGTTAATACCGACACGTTAACTAAGAATTTGATTTGGCGCTGTTTAAACTGCTTGATGATGGTGTCGCGTTCAGGGGTCGGCGTGTCACCAATGACGATGGCAGTTTCGTTGTTGGGCAGTAATTGCACAATTTCTTGAGCGTGGCGAACGGTGGCTGCAAAGATCATTACTCCCTGTTTTTGCTGTGCTAGTTGGATGATTTGTTGAACAATCTGTGGTGTGGCACGTTTCGATTGCTCAATCACCATGTCGAGTTCGGCTTCTTTGTAGCGCCCGGTATTGGCGGGTTTTAGCTGCGAAAAATCGTAACTGAGCACGGGGGCATCAACCATTCGCGCAGGCGTTAAAAAAGCTTCATCGAGCAAATAACGGATCGGTAGCTCAAAAATACAGTCACGGAAGAAGCGAGGCTCCTCACTGCGCACTTGGCCGCGAGTATGGTATTGATAAATCCAGCCCATGCCTAAACGATAAGGCGTAGCGGTTAACCCCAACACTTTAATCCCCGGGTTGAGCTCGCTTAAATGGGTGATCACCTTTTGATAGCTACTACTTTTCTCATCCGGTACGCGGTGGCATTCATCAATCACCAGTAATGAAAATTGATTTTTAAAGGCATCTAAATTGCGCACCACGGATTGTACCGAAGCAAAGACGACCTGTTGATCGGTCTCTTTTCGTCCTAAACCTGCCGCAAATACCGCGCCTTGCAAACCGTAGTCCTCATATTTGGCATGGTTTTGCTCTACCAGTTCTTTCACGTGCGCTAGTACTAAGACTCGTCCTTTGGCAAGCCTTGCTAGCTCAGCAATAACCAAACTTTTTCCTGCCCCCGTCGGTAGTACAATTACGGCGGGCGTAGTGTGATGACGAAAATAGTGGATCACGGCTTTGACCGAGTCCGATTGATAAGGACGAAGTGTGTACATAACTCGCGTTTTCTCTTGTTGAACGCTGGATAAAAACAGTGAAATAGATCAACTATTTCATTTTAGCTGCGTATAATACCTGACTTGATTTAGATGAGGTAATCATGCGGTTAGATAAATTTTTGTGTGATGCGTTAGGTGCGACACGTAAAGAAGCCACCAAGATCATCAAAAGTGGTGATGTCACAGTAAATGGTAAGACGCAGAAAAGTGGTTCATTGCAGGTGACGCAGGAGTGTGAGGTGGAGTGGCAAGGCCGTGAGTTAATCTTGCATGGCCCGCGCTATATCATGTTACACAAACCCACTGGCTACGTTTGCTCACATGAAGACGGCTTCAATCATACGGCATTTATTTTGCTCGATGAAGTGAATGTTCAAGACTTGCATTTTGCAGGACGTTTGGATGTCGATACCACAGGTTTGGTTCTGATCACCGATGACGGTCAATGGTCTCATCGCATTACCTCGCCAAAACACAAATGCGACAAAACCTACCGTGTCTGGCTTGCAGACCCTATTGAAGCGAATTATGTCGAACAATTCTTAACGGGTATTGAACTGCGTAATGAGCGTGAGCCAACCTTGCCTGCGCAATTGGAAGTCGTCGGTGAGAATGAATGTTTACTGACCATTCATGAAGGCAAATACCATCAAGTTAAACGCATGTTTGCTGCTTTAGGCAATAAAGTGGTTGGCCTTCACCGTGAGCGCATTGGTCATATTGTGCTAGATGAGGCACTAGAGCCCGGTGAATACCGTTATTTGACTGACCAAGAAGTGGCTTCTATTGGGGCTTGAAAGGCCTAGCTTTACTGCAACTTCATTCCTTATTTATCTGGAGAACTATGACTTCATCTCAACCTGTTACAGCGAATAATACGCCGCACATTAGTTTTTTACTCTTCTTAGTATTAGGCGCGATTGGCGCATTAACGCCGCTGGCGATTGATATGTATCTGCCAGCCATGCCAGCGATTGCTAAAGATCTCGGTGTGAGTGCTGGAGCGGTACAAATGACGCTGACCGCTTATACCGCTGGTTTTGCGATAGGCCAACTATTGCATGGCCCGCTGGCCGACAGTTATGGCCGTCGCCCAGTGCTGCTGATCGGCGTATTACTGTTTGGTATTGCTGCCACTGTGAGTGCGACTACGCAAGGTATTGAAGCGTTAACGTATGTTCGCGCTGCGCAAGGTTTTGCTGGAGCAGCGGCGGCTGTGGTTATTCAAGCGGTGGTGCGTGATATGTTTGATCGCGAAGATTTTGCTCGCGCCATGTCTTTTGTCACCTTAGTGATGACCGTTGCTCCGTTAGCTGCGCCGATGATTGGCGGACACTTGGCCATTTGGTTTGGTTGGCGTTCGATATTTTGGGTGTTGGCTATTTTTGCCGCGGTGGTGATTGCTCTCGTGGTTTGGAAAATTCCAGAAACGCTCAGTGCAGAAAATCGTCAACCACTACGCTTTCGAAATACCATTCGCAACTATGTGCAGTTAAGCCGTAACCCAGTCGCGATGGGGCTTGTTTTTTCTGGTGCTTTCTCTTTTGCTGGTATGTTTGCCTTTTTGACCGCAGGCTCTTTTGTCTATATTGATATTTATGGAGTCGATCCTGATCAATTTGGTTACCTGTTTGGCCTCAATATCGTCGCGATGATTATCATGACCAGTTTAAATGGTCGAATGGTGAAACGAGTTGGTTCCCACGCCATGCTACGCTTTGGTTTGTTGATTCAGTTGTGCGCAGGTATCGGGCTATTTATCGCGTGGTTACTCAACCTTGGTTTATGGGGCATTGTGCCTTTTGTGGTGCTTTTTATTGGTACATTGTCAACGATAGGCAGTAATTCAATGGGATTATTGTTAAGTGGTTATCCGAAAATGGCGGGTACCGCTTCTTCACTGGCTGGAACGTTGCGTTTTGGCACAGGCTCAGTGGTTGCAGCGATTGTCGCGATGATGCCTAGTGATGTTGAGTGGCCGATGATTGTGGTCATGACGGCGTGCTCGGTACTTTCATCTCTTTTTTATTGGACATTAGGAAGAAAGGCGTAATGTCAGAGTATTACCTCGAAATTCAACGTGTAGTGAATACAGCGCTGCAAGAGTTAACAGCAGAACACCAAGCGAATAAGCTGGTGAATGCGCCTTTAGCTAATAATCACTTTTTGGTGCATTGGGTGAGTAAGGCATTGAAAGCACAACGATTTCATCGCTGTGTGGTGGATGATTTAAATCGTTGGCAGAAAGCTGGACGTTCGAAAGGCAACCAATCTGAATTACTGTTTATCTTCAAACGCATCTCAGCATTTTACGGTCAGTTTTTTGCGCAAGACGCGGATAACATCATTACCGATAAGAAAATTGACGCGTTTTTGGAATTCATGGAAGCGGCTCACTGGGAAGTGACAACATGTGATCCATTGGTGAATGAAGGCAAATTACAGCTTTTTACCGATGGGCAAAACTCATTGGCTTTGTGCGCAAATCAGTGTGAATCATGCTTTGATGGTGAACTGCTCGTGAAGCCGATGAACTGGTTTGTGCGGGGCCATCATGCTGATTTCGTCGAAAAGGCCAGTAGTGCTGGCTTTATGGTGCATAAACGTACCGATTATAAGTCGAATGTGAAATATCATGGTGAGTATTTGATATACCCAAGCAACCATGGCGTGCAATTGGCTGAAATTCCATTAGGCTTTCCTATTGATTAGTATGGAATTGAAACCCAATAAGTTGCAGAGCTAGCGATTTCGCTAGCTCTTTTTTTGTGCCTTTTGGACGATGGCTTTGACCATGCCATTAAAAATAAAAAGGTGGGCAGGCATCATCGCGAACCAGTAAAGTAACCCTAAGAATCCTTTGGGGTGCCACCATGCGGTCACATTGAGTTCTCGCGTTTCGCCTAGATCTTTAATGGTAAATTCCAATCGCCCTAATCCTGGGCCTTTCATCCCAAAAAGAAGAGACAAAAACTGTTGAGGTTGGCAGCGGATCACTTTCCACGAATCAATAAAATCGCCAACTTGCAGTTCCGGGCCACAAGGGGAGCGGCGCACAGGTTTGCCACCACCGAATAAAAGATCGAGCCATTCGCGTGTACGCCATAGTGCATTGGCAAAAAAATAGCCTTCTTGGCGGCTGCCTATGGTTCGGATAACATCCCATAAAGCCTCAGCAGAGGCGCTGGTCTGAATCGTTGCTCCTGCCTGTTTAGGATAGTAGCCAAAACCGGGTTGCCAACGCTGTAGGGCACTTGGATCAAATCCCCACACCTGCGAGCGTGTAAATTCCCCTTCATGCTCGATTATTTTGGTGACAACGTCACGATATGAGATCAGGCTTTGAGGATAGCGTGCTTCAATGGCTTGTGAGTCGGCAATGTAATCATGATCTAAACCGGCAAGTAGTGCTCTGCCAATATTAGAGGGGACGGAGGTGACAAGACCTAGCCAGTAAGAAGCCATTTTGGGGGTTAATAGTGGGGTAGACCATAACCGAAATGGTTTCTGTGTTGCCTGACAAATAATGGCAAATTGTTCGCGGTAGGAGAGAGTGTCAGGCCCACCGACTTCAAACAATTGGTGTGCAACGGGCTGCTCATTAGCTAATTCAAGTAGATAATGATTGAGGTTTTCCAGCGCTATCGGATTTGCTTTGGAATCAACCCATTTAGGAGTGATGAGCATCGGTAAGTTGTAAACAAAATCACGCATGATTTCAAATGCGGCTGATCCCGGTCCAAGAATGACACCGGCTCTTAATTCGGTCACTGGTACAGGACTTTTCCTAAGTAGATCGCCGGTCATTTTCCGTGCTTTGAGGTGCTCTGAGTTTCCGGTTTGTGGCTGAATCGCACTTAAGTAGATCAGGTGTTTGACCTGGCTAACCTCAAGGGCTTGTTTAACGTTTTCCGCCAACGACAATTCATAGTCGACGAAATCATGTCCTTGCGCCATACCGTGCACTAAAAAATAAACCAGTTCAAATTGTGGGATAAGCGCAAGTGTCGCCTCTTTATCGGTAAGGTCTAAATAACGCAAGGTAAGGTTGGGATGAGATATGGCACGTGAGGTTAAATAGTCAATGTGCCTAGCTGCGGCCGTTACTTGAAAACCTTGCGCTAATAGCAAAGGTAACAGTTGTGAGCCGACATAGCCTGATGCGCCGAGTACTAACACTTTTTTCATGACGGTCCCTTCAAATAAGATGGTTAGATTATGCTCACAGACGTATAATAGCGACTTCATTTTTCCTGTGCTATCAATGTGTTGAATTTGAGGTGATCGGTTGTCTGTTTTTTCGCAAATCGTGTTACATACAAGAGGCGATTTTTTCCGTCGCTTAATGGCTATCGCTCTGCCGATCACCTTGCAAAGTATTATGTTTTCTAGTCGTGGTCTAGTGGATGTTTTGATGCTAGGGCAATTAGGTGAGGCTGAAATTGCTGCGGTAGGCGTTGCCGCTAGAGCAACTTTTGTCACCACCATCATGCTAGTGGGCGTGACAACCGGAGGCGCACTGTTAACAGCTCAGTATTGGGGCGCAGGAAACAAACAGGGCGTGCGAGAAAGTACGGCACTTACGTGGTTAGTCGCTAACCTATTTGCTGTAATGACGGTGGCACTATTTTTACTGTTTCCAAGTCAAATCATGGCACTAACCACGGATTCCGAGACCGTTAATGCGCTAGGTAGCCAATATTTGATTATTACCTCACTCAGTATGTTTGCTGTAGCTTGCGTCAGTAGTATGGCGGTAGGGCTGCGAGCGATGCATAAACCGGGGCTCAGTACGTTTTTTAGCGGTATTGGTATTGTTTCAAACGTGTTTTTAAACTGGGTGCTGATTTTCGGCAAATTGGGTTTTCCCGCAATGGGAATCGAAGGTGCGGCGATTGCTACCGTGCTCAGTGGTTTTATTGAAGTTGCGTGTTTATACGGTTACCTCTATGCCAAGAAACATCTGTTAGCGTTTGGAATTGACGATATCCGAGCCATCATTGAATGGCCTACCATTTCTCGTTTTTTGAAGCTTTCGTTGCCAACCACCTTTAATTTCCTTGCATGGGCAGGCGGTTTATTTGTCTACCATGCCATCATGGGGCAGAGTGGTGTGCAAGGCTTAGCGGCGTTATCGGTGATGACGCCAGTAGAATCGATTTCATTGAGTTTACTGATTGGGATGTCGAATGCGGCTGCGGTTTTAGTCGGTAACCAACTTGGCGCTAAGCAGTACGATGCTGTTTATTATCAAGCCTTAGGTTTAACTATCATCAGCCTTCTTGTAGGCGTGATCGTCGCTGCCGCCTTGTATGTGGTGCAGATCCCTATCCTGAACTCTTTCACCGCCTTGACGGATGAAACCCGTGCTTTATCTGAAGAGTTTATCGTGATACTGAGCCTTGGCATCATTTTACGTTCCATTCCAATGACGGTGATTGTTGGCGTGTTGCGAGCTGGCGGTGACGTAAAGTTTTGTCTTTATCAAGATTTAGTCGCGCAGTGGCTGATCGGTATTCCGTTAGCCGCATTTTGTGCGATTGTGCTTGGGGCTAAGCCTGAAGCCATCTATTTATTGTTTCTCGTTGAAGAGTTGATTAAATGGGGCGGTTCTCTTTATCGAATGAAAAGCAAGAAGTGGATGCGAAATTTGATTGAAAATTAGACACAACGCAGTT
Source organism: Vibrio sp. V09_P4A23P171 (assembly GCF_963875615.1). Taxonomy (NCBI): domain Bacteria; kingdom Pseudomonadati; phylum Pseudomonadota; class Gammaproteobacteria; order Vibrionales; family Vibrionaceae; genus Vibrio; species Vibrio sp. V09_P4A23P171. The sequence continues at coordinate 65,606 of NZ_CAWNMR010000005.1, read as the reverse complement.
AGGTGGTGCAATTTGATGCACATAATGTGATCCGGTATCCAAAATGCTTTCTACTGCAGGAGAATTAGTGTAGATTCACAATCCAATTTTAGTCGATTGCGAGCGATTTAATGTTACAGCTGACCAACCTGTGTAAAGGCTATCTAGATGGCGATGAATTTCATCCCGTGCTACAGGGGGCAGAGTTAACATTAAACCGAGGCGACCAAATCGCATTGATGGGTGAAAGTGGTTCGGGTAAGAGTACATTACTCAACCTTATTGCCGGATTAGATATTGTCGATTCTGGCGAAATTTGGTTTCCAAGTTTTGCCATGCATGACACGTCAGAAAATAAGCGTACCGCTTATCGCCGAAATAACATTGGTCATATCTTTCAGCAGTTTAATCTTCTTCCCACCCTCAATCTCGCGGATAATATTCGCTTTTGTCGTCAGTTGAAAGGAATGCCGGAAGACCAAGGTTTACTGCGTCAAATTCTTTCTTCGCTTGATTTAATGCCGCTGCTAGGCCGATACCCTGAAGAGGTTTCTGGTGGGCAGCAGCAGCGTGCTGCGATCGCGCGCTCCTTGTACATGGAGCCTAAGATTTTATTAGCAGATGAACCCACCGGTAGTCTTGATGAACGTAATGCCGAGGCGGTGATGCGTTTATTGACGACCTTAACTCGCCAGTTGGATTGCACGTTATTATTGGTGACGCACAGTGAAAAAGTCGCGCAGCATATGGATGGTCGCGTACGTTTACAAGGAGGGTTGTTGCATGTTATGGCCCGTAGTTAAGGCGCTACTTGGTCATTATCGGCGTTATCCTTTACAAATCATTCTAGTATGGCTGGGTTTAACGCTTGGCGTTTCATTGTTGGTGGGAGTGACGGCCATCAACCAGCATGCTCGTCAAAGTTATGAACATGGCGAAAAGCTGTTTTCTAATCCATTACCTTATCGTATTCGTTCCAAGCATATTGCCAATAAAATCCCCCAAGGTTTCTATATTCAGTTGCGCCGTGATGGATTTTCTCAGTGCGCTCCTTTTGAAAACCATCGTTTGACGACAAAAAATGGCACGGATATTTCGCTGATTGGGCTTGATCCCGTCGCGATGTTGCCAACCAATAGCGGCCTTCCTCTATCGGAATTTTCGACATTATCATTGATGAATCCGCCGTATCCTATTTTGGTGAGTGTTGATCTCGCTCGTCTCCAAGGTTGGCAAACGGGTGATTTTATCGTGCTTGATGATGAATCAAAGTTAGGTCCTATTCAGATCGATCAACAAGATCTCATCAACGGCACACGCGTTATTGCGGATCTATCCTTGGTGCGAATGCTCAAGAAAAGTTCGGGCTTATCTGTTATTGCTTGTGGTGATATGCCGCCAGAGAAACTGAAAAGACTAAAAGATAATTTACCTAATGGTTTGACGCTAGTCCGTAGTTCTCGCACTGAGCTGGAATCACTCACGCGTGCTTTTCATCTCAATCTCAATGCAATGGGTATGTTGGCATTTTTGGTCGGGCTATTCATATTCTACCAAGCCATGTCTTTATCTTTAATCCAGCGTCAACCTTTAGTCGGGTTATTACGGCAAGCGGGCGTTTCTGGCTGGCAGCTTACCCAAGCATTGGTGATTGAGTTGTTTGGCATGGTCCTGCTTAGCTGGATATGCGGTAACGGATTGGGGTTATTATTGGCTAATCAACTTATTCCAGCGGTTTCAGCCAGTTTGGGTGACTTGTATGATGCTAATGTTGGTTTATCGATTAGCTGGAATTGGCAGTGGAGTAGTTACAGTTTAGCCATGGCGTTGATTGGTGCATTTGCGGCGTGCGCTTGGCCCCTCGTCCGGTTGCTAAAATCGCAGCCTATTCGTCTTTCGGCTCGTCTCTCTTTGCTTCGATTTGCTGGCACAGAATTTCGCCTGCAAGCCCTTGTTGCTTGCGCATTGACTGTCGCGGCGATTGCCGTGTATCAAGTTCCACAAACGCAACTTTCTGGTTTTGCAATTATTGCGTTGATGTTACTCAGTGTTGCGCTGTTTACGCCTTATCTTATTTGGACGCTGTTCAACAGTTTTTCCTACTCACTCGCTTGGGTAAAAGCGCGTTGGTTCTTTGCCGATGCAGCCGCCAGTATGAGCTATCGCGGTGTCGCCACTATGGCGTTTATGATTGCTATGGCGGCGAATATTGGCATTGAAACCATGGTCGGTAGCTTTCGCGATACTACTGAAAAATGGTTAAACCAACGTTTAGCGGCCGATATTTATGTCTATCCTACCAACAGTTCTGCATCAAGAATGAGCAGTTGGTTGAAAGCGCAGCCTGAGGTCAATGATGTTTGGTGGCGTTGGGAAAAAGATTTCGCCACCGACAAAGGTGCATTGCAAGTGGTCAGCACAGGTATCTCCGATGGTGAGTTAGACTCGTTGACGGTTAAACTCGCTGTTCCTAACTATTGGTATGATTTACACCATTCAAAGAGTTTGATGATCAGTGAATCCATGGCGCTTAAATTAGGCATTAAGCCTGGTGATTTTATTGACCTTTCTGAGCCTTTGGGCCAAAAGTGGCAAGTCGTGGGAGTGTATTACGATTATGGTAACCCTTACCACCAAGTCTTATTGTCACACCAAAATTGGTTATTTGCGTTTGCTAGTACGGGGAATGTGGCGCTAGGAGTGGTTTTGCACGAAGGTGTGAATGACCAAGGATTAAAGAAGCGACTAGAATCGGTATTTAGGTTGGGACCTGAGCGGATTTTTGATAACAATCACATCCACACTCAAGCGATGCGGGTGTTTGACCGAACCTTTGCCATCGCCGATACGCTCGGGCGTATTACTTTGTTGATTGCCGTGTGTGGTATTTTCTTTGCTACGTTAGCCGGAGAGGTTTCCCGCCAGCGACATGTTTCGCTACTGCGTTGTTTGGGTGTTTCTGGTAAAGAGCTGGTGGTGATTGGCAGCTTGCAGTTGTGTGTTTTTGGGGCGATAGCACTCGTGATTGCAATGCCGTTAGGGCTTGCACTCGCTCGTCTTGTGGTGGACATCGTGATTAAACAATCCTTTGGTTGGACAATCCAACTGCAGTTGATCCCCGGGGAGTATTTGAAAACGGCAGCATGGGCGATGGTGACCTTGATGTGCGCAGGTGCAATCCCGGTTATTCGTTTGGTCAGAAGGCCACCGATTAGCTCATTTAGAGACGCGTTATAAATGATGAAACGATACCTCGTACTTTTGTGCTCTTTGTTGATTGCTGTATTGTTCGGCCTCTATTCGTGGCACCAGTATTGGCAGGCACAGCAAACGATTTCAGAATATGCCGTTTCTGAAACAGCTTCTAAGCAAATGGATACATCATCAATATCGAAGGAGCACCCGTTCGAGTTCGTGCTTCCTAATCGCCCGGTACGACTTCCTCAAGATTTCAATTTTCATCAAGGTTTTGAACATGAGTGGTGGCATTACTTTGCGAATGTCAGTGATGAACATGGGCAGCAATATGGGATCCAGTGGAGTTATTTTCGTCTCGCTAATGAAGCTCGAGATGCCAATGGATGGCTTAGTCCTCAGCTTTATCTTGCTTATGTGGTGATCTCTTCAAAGAATGAAGTCTGGCGTGAACAGCGGATTGCGCGGGGCGGAATTGGTCAAGCCGGCTTAGAATTAAAGCCGTTTAAAATGTGGATTGATAATTGGAACTGGCGCGCACCGGGGACGACTCCATTTTCTGGAGTATTAGATGTAGCGACGGACACGTTTTCACTCTCATTAAAAAATAACCTTTCCGGGCCATTTGTATTACCTGGTCAGCAGGGATACCAAAAAAAGCATGATTCACTTTCTTTAGCCTCATATAGTCTCCAAGCACCGTTTTTGCAGGTCAAAGGTGTGCTCAACTTAGGTGTTAACTCTCAACCTATTCAAGTCACAGGTAATGCATGGCTGAGCAAGGAGTGGGGTAATAATCTACTGCCTAACGCTGAACAGGGATGGGATAAGTTGTTCGTTAAACTCGATAGCAAAACAACCTTATTGGTTAATCGCTATCGTTATTTTCAGCAAGAGCCCTATTTGTTTGGGGCAATTGTGAAAGATTCGGGCACCACGATCGCACTATCTGCTGATGAAATTGATTTAGTTCCTGTCGTTTCTGCTGCATCGGAGAATGAGCGTGACATCCCGTTACAATGGGTGGTAAACATCCCTAAATATAATATTCATCTGGTGACGAAAGCGGTGAATCGCGATTTGTGGTCACCCTTTCTGATCCCTTATTGGGAAGGCCCCATTATCACCGATGGTAGTCATAAGGTGACGGGTTTCATGCAACTAACGAGCAACTAAGTTCAAATATTTGCGGAATCTAAAGGTCAAGTTGTTCTTGACCTTTTGTGTTTTTGTGAACCTTTTTTATTTTGTTGTAAAATTGTTATGCATGAAAACTAATCAACAATGGGAAAATAGTGAAAACCAAGGAATATACGTTGTATTGTTATGCTTGACTCGGAAATTCCGATTCTTAATATCTGAACAAGCGATTTTTACTTCTATCAGCTACTGTATAAACTCTGTCATATTCATTTGTTAATGGTTTATTAACATGCATAACTATAAGGACGATATCATGAGTGATGTGATTCGCGACTTTTTCAAGATGGAATCAGCAGGTGGTATTTTGCTGGTTATTGCTGCTGCAATTGCAATGATGATTGCTAACTCACCGCTAAATGATGTTTACCAATCTTTTTTACATTCCTACGTGTTTGGAATGTCAGTGTCGCATTGGGTCAATGATGGCTTAATGGCCGTATTCTTTTTGTTGATTGGTTTAGAAGTCAAACGTGAATTGTTGGAAGGTGCTCTTAAATCCAAAGAAACGGCTATTTTCCCAGCCATTGCTGCCGTCGGCGGCATGCTTGCTCCAGCATTAATTTACGTGCTGTTTACGGCTGGTGATGCACAAGCGATTCAAGGTTGGGCGATCCCAGCGGCCACTGATATTGCGTTTGCGCTAGGTATTATGGCGCTATTGGGTAAACGTGTTCCGATCAGCTTAAAAGTGTTCTTGCTGGCGCTTGCGATTATTGATGACTTAGGGGTTGTGGTCATTATTGCGCTATTTTATAGCGGTGATCTTTCTACCATTGCGTTAACCGTCGGTTTCTTAATGACTGGTGTGCTTTTTATACTAAACAACAAGCATGTTACCAAAATCAGCCTTTACTTAATTGTCGGTGCGATTTTATGGTTTGCCGTACTTAAATCTGGTGTTCATGCCACCTTGGCTGGTGTAGTGATTGGTTTTGCTATTCCGCTGAAAGGTGATAAAGGCGAATATTCTCCGCTAAAACATCTTGAGCATGCGCTACACCCGTATGTCGCTTTTGGTATTCTGCCATTGTTCGCATTTGCCAATGCCGGGATTTCACTGGAAGGGATCTCCGTATCTAGCCTCACGTCAATGTTGCCTTTGGGCGTGGCTCTTGGCCTATTTATTGGTAAGCCATTGGGTATTTTTACCTTCAGTTGGGCTGCGGTGAAACTCGGTGTCGCTAAATTGCCTGAAGGGATCAATTTCAAGCATATTTTTGCCGTGTCAGTGCTATGTGGTATTGGCTTTACAATGTCGATTTTTATCTCGTCATTGGCTTTTGGACCGACCAATGCTGAATTTGATACGTTTGCACGGCTCGGTATATTAATGGGCTCGACCACTGCCGCGATTGTAGGCTATATATTGCTTCGTTTATCTTTGCCAAAAAACGCATAAGAATATAATCAGCCCTTCGTAATTCGAGGGCTGATTCATTTTATAAACTAACCATTTGATTTATCAATATTCTTAATCAATAGAAAATTTAAGTTTTTATCGATTTATTGAAAATTATTGCCAGCGTAATTATTTTTTGATATTTTTCGCACCAATCTCGGACAGTAGCTTCTGGGGGACACGCGTAATGACCATTCAGGCTGATTGTGACATTACGTAGGGTAGGTATCAGCAAGTCCTTTTGTTGATAGACGGGATACTCTTGCAGCGGGAGCTGCATGTGAATGGGAAACCCAACATTGAACTCATCATCACTTAACACACTGACGTTAATCAGCTTTGTACTTCCTCTATGCCCTGTGCTTGAAGACAGTTCTATCACCGAACCTTGATTCTCTGATTTAGTAATCTTTCATCGAAGACGATGAACCAATTTCCGTTTTTGCCTTTTGGCTAATACGGAGCTTATTGCTATGTCATATTTCCTTATATTCAAACCAAACCAAGGAAATAGGCGGAAATTTTCACATTCAAGGGGAAGGGAAATGAGCACAGCCTTTGAAGTCGATAACACTATCGCAAACATTTTTTCATCTCAGGTACCTGTTGTTGAAGGTATTTATGATCTCACACCGGACCAAATTCTACTCGATCAAATTGAGCATGAATCTGAAGTTCGTTCATACCCACGCCGTCTACCGATTGCCATCAAGCAAGCTTATGGTGCGTTAGTAGAAGATACGCGCGGACAAATTTTCCTCGACTGCTTAGCGGGCGCGGGAACGTTGGCGCTTGGGTATAACCATCCTGAGATCAATCAAGCACTGAAAGAGCAGTTAGATTCAGGTCTGCCATATCAGACATTGGATATGACAACGCACGCTAAAGACAAATTCATCAAGCAAGTAAAAGCATTTTTGCCTGAAGAGTTTGCAAAAAATTCCGCGATTCAATTTTGTGGACCTTCTGGTGCGGATGCCGTTGAAGCGGCTATCAAGCTGGTGAAGCAGACAACGGGTCGTAACACCATGTTTGCGTTTCGCGGTGCTTACCACGGCATGACCAACGGTACGATGGGTATGATGGGCAACCTGAATACCAAAGCTCGTCGCACAGGGTTAATGTCGGATGTGCATTTTATGCCATTCCCATACAACTTGCGCTGCCCGTTTGGTTTAGGGGGCGATGAAGGTGCCAAAGCGAGCATTCGCTACATCGAACGTCTGCTGAACGATGACGAAGCAGGCATCATGAAACCGGCGGCCATTATTGTTGAACCTGTTCAAGGTGAAGGTGGCGTTATTCCCGCTCCAGCATTCTGGCTGCGTGAACTACGCCGTATCTGCGATGAACACGGTATTTTATTAATTTTCGATGAAATTCAGTGTGGCGTGGGTAAATCGGGTTACCGCTTTGCATTTGAAGAGTCTGGCATTTGTCCTGATATTCTTTGCCTATCTAAAGCTATTGGTGGCGGTCTACCAATGTCTATTCTTGTGTTCAAGAAAGAGATCGATACTTGGAAACCGGGTGAGCACACAGGCACGTTCCGTGGTAACCAATTGGCCATGGTTTCTGGTGCGAAAGCGTTAGAAATTATTTTACGTGATAACCTCGTTGAACACGCTAATGTCGCGGGTCAGTACCTACGCCAAGGTCTTGAAGCGATTCAACGCCGCGTGAATTGTATTGCGGAAGTTCGTGGCAAAGGTTTGATGCTCGGCCTCGAGATTCGTAAACCAAACGGTGAAATGAACAAATTTGGCGAGCCAATGGCCGATGGTCAATTAACACTCGCTATCCAACGCGCAGCACTTGAGCGTGGGTTGATGGTTGAAAAAGGTGGCCGTGAAGGATCCGTTATTCGTTTCTTACCACCGATTATCATCTCATTCGAGCAGATCGATTTTGCCCTGCGCACTCTTGAAGCGGCGATTTTAGCCGCAGGTGGCGGCGAGAAAGATCCAGAGCCAGAAAATCAAGCGTGGAAGAAGCATTTTATCCAAACTGGTGAAATGGGCAGCAATGAATTTGCCGATGTGATGAACCATGCCACTTCTGCGATGAAAGCTGTTTTTGAACAAGCCAAAGCGCCTTATTCAGGTTTGGATCCAAAGCAGCTTGAAGAAGCGATTTACGCAGTAGATTTGGATAACAAAAATGCGCCATTGAAGGATGTGATCTCTGAAATGGCAGATCTGGTAGCCAAAAATTCCATTATCGTTCAACACCCAGATTGTATTGCTCACCTGCACACGCCACCCTTGATGCCATCAGTAGTGGCTGAAGCGATGATTGGTGCATTAAACCAGTCTATGGACTCATGGGATCAATCGTCTTCTGCTACCTATGTTGAACAGAAAGTGATTGATTGGATGTGTGAGAAATACGAACTCGGCGCTCAGTCGGATGGTATTTTCACCAGTGGTGGCACGCAAAGTAACCAAATGGGTTTAATGTTAGCTCGTGACTGGATTGCCGATAAATTAAGTGGTCATTCTATTCAAAAGCTGGGCTTACCTGAGTATGCCGATAAGCTGCGTATTGTGTGCTCGAAAAAATCGCATTTCACCGTGCAAAAATCGGCCTCTTGGATGGGGTTGGGCGAGAAAGCCATTTTGGCGGTTGATGCGAATCCAAACGGCACAATGGATGTCACCAAACTGGAAGCGGTTGTTGCACAAGCGAAAGCGGAAGGTCTTATTCCTTTTGCTATTGTTGGAACGGCAGGCACAACGGATCACGGTGCGATTGATGATCTGTCGACGATCGCGGATGTAGCACAGCAACATGATCTATGGATGCATGTGGATGGAGCATACGGCGGCGCATTGGTTCTAAGTAGCCATAAAGCACGTTTGCAGGGCGTTGAGCGTGCGCACTCGGTCAGCGTCGACTTCCATAAATTGTTCTTCCAAACGATCAGTTGTGGCGCGGTGTTGCTCAAAGATAAAAGTCACTTCAAGTATCTACTGCATCATGCGGATTACCTTAACCGTGAACATGATGAACTGCCAAACTTGGTGGATAAATCTATTTCTACGACCAAGCGTTTTGATGCATTGAAAGTGTTTATGACAATGCAAAACGTAGGCCCTAAGGCTTTGGGTGAAATGTACGATCATCTGCTAGAACAAACACTGCAAGTGGCAGATTTAGTTCAGCATCACGATGCTTTTGAACTCTTGGCTGAGCCTGCTCTCTCCACCGTGTTATTCCGTTCCGTGGATAAACAAGCGGTAGATTTTGACGAGTTGAACAAAGCGTTGCGTTTAGAAGCATTGACACGTGGTGTCGCGGTGTTGGGCGAGACGATTGTGGATGGCAAAACAGCGCTTAAATTCACCATTTTAAACCCATGCTTACAACTGTCAGATTTCAAAGCATTACTTAATAAGATTGAAGTACTAGCCTCTGAGCTAGCCAAGGCATAAAGGAATACAAACAACCATGTCTATTTTACAAATTGGCGCGGGAGGCGTTGGCTGGGTTGTCGCACATAAGGCGGCCCAAAACAACGACATACTCGGTGATATTGTTCTTGCTTCTCGTACTCTTGAAAAGTGCGAGAAGATCATTGAATCGATCAAAGGAAAAAATAACCTTAAAGATCCAACTAAAAAACTTGAGGCACGCACCGTCAAGGCGGATGACGTAGCCTCGTTAGTTGCATTAATTAAAGAAGTCCAGCCTGATCTTGTGATCAACGCTGGCCCTCCTTGGGTAAACGTGCCAATCATGGAAGCATGTTATCAAGCCAAGGTTTCCTATCTAGATACATCGGTTGCTGTTGACCTTTGCTCTGAAGGTCAACAAGTGCCTGAAGCGTATGATCCTCAATGGGCATTTCGTGAAAAATTTAAGCAAGCAGGCATTACCGCTATTCTCGGTGCTGGTTTTGATCCGGGCGTGGTTAGCGTGTTTGCCGCGTATGCGGTGAAGCACCTCTTTGACGAAATCGACAGTATTGATGTGATGGACATTAATGCAGGCGATCACGGCAAGAAATTTGCGACTAACTTTGATCCAGAAACAAATATGTTAGAGATTCAAGGCGACTCTTTCTATTGGGAAGAAGGGCAATGGCAGCGTGTTCCTTGCCATTCACGAATGCTAGAATTTGATTTTCCTCAGTGCGGCCAGCACAAGGTGTACTCCATGTCGCACGATGAAGTACGTTCGATGAAAGAGTTTATTCCGGCCAAACGAATTGAATTTTGGATGGGTTTTGGCGATCGTTATCTCAACTATTTCAATTGCATGCGTGATATTGGTTTATTGAGCCCAAACCCATTGACGCTGCAAGATGGTACTGTGGTTCAACCACTTCAAGTGCTTAAAGCGATGCTGCCAGACCCAACCTCTTTGGCTCCTGGCTACAAAGGCCTGACTTGTATTGGTACTTGGGTGCAAGGTTGGAAGGATGGTAAACAGCGCAGTGTCTTTATCTACAATAATGCAGACCATGAAGTGGCATACCATGATGTAGAGCACCAAGCCATCGCTTACACCACGGGCGTTCCTGCCATTACTGCGGCATTGCAGTATTTCCAAGGGCATTGGGCACAAGCGGGCGTGTTTAACTTAGAGCAGCTTGACCCTGATCTGTTTTTAGAAACGATGCCTAAATTAGGTTTGGATTGGCATGTTCAAGAGCTCGATATCGGGCAACCAGAGATTAAAATTCTAAAATAAGAGTTTTCGATAGTTAAGCCGATGCAGATGTGTCGGCTTTCTTCAATTTGAGAGTGATAAATAGATGCAAAAAAGCGAACTCCAAACGCCCTATTTTATGATTGATGAATCACAGTTGATCGCGAACCTAGAAATCGCGAGGCAGCTCAAAGAGATGTCGGGCGTCAAACTCGTCTTAGCTTTAAAATGCTTCTCTACTTGGGGAGTGTTTGACATCATCAAACCTTACTTAGATGGCACCACCAGCAGTGGCCCATTTGAAGTAAAATTAGGTTACGAAACGTTTGGTGGTGAAACTCACGCCTATAGCGTTGGCTACAGTGAAGCTGATGTTAAAGAAGTGGCCGATATTTGCGACAAAATGATTTTTAATTCGCAATCCCAGTTGGCCGCTTACCGTCATTTAGTTGAAGGCAAGGCGTCATTGGGTTTACGTTTAAACCCCGGCGTGAGTTACGCTGGGCAAGATCTTGCCAATCCCGCACGTCAGTTTTCTCGTTTAGGTGTTCAAACAGACCATATTGATAACTCAGTGTTCGATACTATCAATGGCGTGATGTTCCATATGAACTGTGAGAACAAAGATGCTGATGCGTTCATTGCGTTATTAGATTCGATCTCTGAGCGTTTTGGCCAATATCTGGATAAGTTAGATTGGGTCAGCCTAGGCGGTGGTGTGTTCTTCACTTGGCCTGGTTATCCGCTAGAAAAATTAGCATTAGCGCTTAAGGCCTTTTCAGAAAAGCATCAGGTTCAGCTTTATCTTGAACCGGGTGAGGCGATCATCACGAAAACGGCTGATTTAGTGGTGACTGTCGTCGATATCGTTGAAAATGGCATGAAAACAGCGATTGTTGATTCGGCAACTGAAGCGCATCGTTTAGACACACTGATTTACAAAGAGCCTGCGGCTATCTTAGAAGCGAGTGCGAACGGTGAACATGAGTATGTCATTGGCTCGTGCTCTTGCTTAGCGGGTGATCAATTTTGTGTGGCTTCATTTGAACAGCCATTATCGATTGGCCAGCGGTTGCATATCATGGATAGCGCGGGCTATACCATGGTGAAATTGAATTGGTTTAATGGCCTTAAAATGCCTTCCGTGTATTGTCAACGCAGTACAGGAGAGCTTCAGAAACTGAATGAATTTGGCTATGAAGACTTTAAACGTTCATTATCTCAATGGTCGGTAAACTGATGACAATAGGCCTCACCATACAGTGGGTGAGGCCTATTTTTGTAAAATCACACCTTAGAGTTTAAAGCTTTTCATTCTTTCGTCTAATTGGCGTGAAAGAGCGGCCAAGGTTTCACTCTCTTCTGCCAAATAGTTTGCCGATTGTGACATCTCCAATGCTGAATCGTTAATGCCACTGACGTTACGGTTCATTTCTTCGGCCACTGCACTTTGTTCTTCTGCCGCAGTGGCGATTTGAATTGCTTTGTCACTCACATGCTGAATATGACTGACGATCAAGGAAAGATCGCTGCCTGCATTTTCTGCCCGCTCCACACTGTTATAAGCGAGATCTTGGCTTTTTTGCATCGCGTTTGATGTACTAACGGCCAGTTGCTGTAAGCGGTTAATGGTGGTTTGGATTTGGTCAGTGGAATGATGGGTACGGCTAGCTAAATTTCTGACCTCGTCGGCGACCACTGCGAATCCTCTACCTTGTTCTCCAGCACGTGCGGCTTCAATCGCTGCATTTAGTGCAAGTAAATTGGTTTGTTCAGAAATGCCGCTGATCACTGTGGTAACTTCACTGATTTGCATCACGCCTTCTTTGAGTTTGTGCACTTGCTCAGTAGCCACTTCCAGCTCTTTTGAGAGCGCTTTAATGCTGTCCACACTGGAATGTACGTCTTTATCGCCTAAGCCGGCTTCTTTGCTGGCATCCAATGTGTCTCTTGCTGTCTCTTCTGCATGGCCTGCAACATCGGCAACTGTCGCACTCATTTCATTCATCGCGGTTGCGAGCTGACTTAATTGGTCACGTTGGCTGGTCACCGCTTGGCTAGTTTCTTCCGCAGAAGAAGCGATGCGAATGGCGGCCTCTGCAAGCAGGTTTGCTGAGGTGACCGACTCGATTAATGCTAAACGCACTGCGCTTACACTGTCATTGATACGACATGCCACAATGCCAATCTCATCTTCTCCCATTACTGGGACTTGTGCGGTTAAATCGCCGCTTGCCACTTTTTTCATGACTTCTTTAATTGACTCTAACGGCATAATGATGGCTCGGCTGATGACCACCCCAAGCGTTGCCATCACAAACACAACTGCCAATGTCGCTCCTCCCATCTTGAGGATCTGCTTGTTGATTGCCTCTTCAATGTCATTGATGAGCATACCTGAGCCGATAATCCAATGCCACGGCGCAAACCCGTGGACTGCCGATAATTTCTCTGCGGGTGTTCCACTGTTAGTCTGCCAAGGATATGTCAATGTGCCTTGTTGACCATTTTTGCCAAGTTCAACCATAGTGAACCAAAACTCGCCTTGCGTATCTTTTCCTGGGCTTCCCATCTGTTTGCCAACCAAATCAGTGCGAATCGGATGGGCAATGGTGTAACGAGACTCATCGATAGCAAAAAGATAGTTGTTGCTGTCAAAACGTGTGTTGTTGATGAGTATCTTCGCCTGTGATTTAGCTTCGTCTTCGGGGAGTGTTTTCTGAAGGTGTGAGATTTGTGAGAGGAGAGTATCGATAACTGCGTTCAACCTCGCTTCACGCTCTACGACTAAGTTACTTCTCAGCGCGCTAGTTGCAATGAACAGTAAGCTCAATAAGCCAACAATTGCAACCGCGATAATAGCGGTCAGCTTGTAGCTGACCTTAATATTTTCAAGCTTCAACATGACGTTACCACCATTAAAACAACCCAACCTTATTGCTGGGCATATTGGTTTACCTGTTGTACTTGAGGTTACCGTGATGTTGGTTACGTTGATTGCCAGAGTCACAAGGTTTGTTAATGCTCATTAGTAATCATCCGTTTATCCATCTGACGGCGTCTTCAAGTTATTCGGCATCTAGGATTTGCAGGCTTAGATTAATTATGGTTACCCGCTCTCTAATATTGGAATATGGTCGTCATTTCGCGAATGCAATTAGTTGATTTTGTTAACTGAATCACAACTTTAATCTTACTTAATAGATAGTGAGGTCGATAAAAAAGGAAGCATCAGCTTCCTTTTTTCGGGGGCGTAAACGAGATTACACTTCTAATATCACGCGCGTATCTTCACTGAGCGCTTCAAGCTCATCGGCTACGTCTTCAATTTGTATCGCAGCTGGGAGCTTGATGGCTAGGTTGGCGGTAAATAAACTTGAGCTGACACCACCGCCACCCGCAATAAAAACGCGTTGGCAATCCATATCTAAAATATTGATACCTTGATTATCAAGAAGGTGGGTGATTTCGTTGACGATGCCTGCACGGTCGTTTGCATCAATCCGCAGTTGGTAAATCGTTTCTTTTTCGTGTTGATGTACGTCAGAATCAACAATCTGCACCAGAAGATCGGGTTGTTCTCTAAATGCTTGTTGAACGATAACAGCATTTGAGGTCGGTAACTCTATTTTAATGACGGCAGCTACTTGGTTTTCAATAAAGTTCACTTTACTTATTAACCATTTTCCACCATTTTCATGAGTGATAGCGGCAAGATGTTTAATTGTGGCTGGTGTTGCACTGCCGACGAAATTGACGATAAAAGTACTGTTCATAATAGGCCTCCCATAGCAAGCTAACGAAAGATAAATCGTTGATCTTGAATTCCTTTCACTTCAGTGTAGAGGCCTATCTTAGATAAGACTTGATGAGAGTCAATTTTTTACATTTACGCAGTCTCTTGCTTGTCAGTATTCATACTTGGGCCACAAAAATAGCCTTGGCTTTAGGCATTGGCCTTGTGTTTAGCCCTGTTTTTTAGAAACTGACTTTGAGATTAAGGCCATAAAATTGCGAATCATAGCTAGCGCCTGAGTCCAAAGCAAACTTTGCGGCATCTTGGTTGCCAAACCAAGGCGTGCCATTAAATTCTACTTCGGCATCGCCTCCCCAAGCATTTGATACCCAGCCATGGATATGTCCAACAGGGTTGAGGAAGAAAAGTGTGACATCACCCAGAGTCGATGAACCCAACACTTCACCACCTGTGGTAACAATATCTTGTTCCGCTTCAAACATCAGCTCACCGACAACCGCACCAAAAAAGGGCGTAATAAATAAGTCTTGCCATGACGGTATCTCGGCAAACGATTCTACGCCATATTCCCAAAAGAAAGTCGACATAACACCGGAGTAAAGAAAAGATTCAAACTCATTAAATCCAGCATGTCTTGCGGCTGTGTAGTAAACGCCGCCAAAGTAGGGGTGCATAATGTAGTTGAGATAATGCTCATCTCTATCCCAAGTGGGGCCGGATGATACGTTATCTTTCCATTTGCTGCCTATGCCGCTTATGCTGCGATCCTCTTCATCCCATTTGGTAATGGATGCAGGCAAAAATGTCATTAAACCAACGGTTGCTACGCTTAATCCTAAGATGGTGTAGGTTTGGCCTTTGAGATAGTCCCAGTCTTTTGTATCTTGCACGGTAAGATATTTAGGTAGCGCGGGCTCTTCAAGGTTTAGCGGTTGCGACTCTGCTAAGCTTGCTAAAAATGGAGAGTTCGATTGGTAAATATTCGGATCGTCATTAAAACAAGAAATTTGATTGCAGTCGACCGTATAGGAAAACTCAATGTGTTGGTTGAAATCGTATGCAGTGGCACTAGCACAAGCCGAAAACGATAACATCAATGGTATGATGCTTTTCTTTGACACGGAGGGCTCCAAAGTTTTGTTTTTAATGATCAGAATCACAATTATCTATTAAAGCGGCGGTGATGAAAACAGCAAATTATGTAAATAAGGAAACTTATGAGAAAAATAGCATTCAAAGCGTTATATATTGCACTTTATTCTCTGCCGTATTGATTGATAGCACACCTGTAAGCGTACACAAAAGGACACCATGATATGTTGAAAATAGCAATGTTAAGCACGGGTGAGGAAGTGCTCCATGGCGATATTGTCGATACCAATGCTGCTTGGTTATCCAGTGAGTTCTTCCAGCACGGTTTTTCGTTAGTAAAACGGTCAACGGTAGGCGATAGCCAGCAAGCCTTGGTTGAAGAGTTACTGATGCTCAGTTTCAATAATGATGTATTGATCGTGAATGGTGGGCTCGGCCCAACGTCTGATGATTTAAGTGCGGCGGCGGCGGCTCAAGCGGCGGACCAAAAGTTGGTGTTGTCTGTGCTGTGGAAGCAAAAACTGGACGAATTTTTTGCGCAGCGTGGTGTTGTGATGCCAGAAAGTAACCTCAAACAAGCGATGTTACCTGAGTTCTCTGACATCATTGATAACCCAATAGGGACGGCTTGCGGCTTTAAAGTTCAGATTAATGATTGTGTTTGTTATTTCACCCCCGGAGTACCCAAAGAGTTTAAGCTGATGGTCTCTGAACAGATTTTACCCGACTTGCTAGCAACATACCCACAACAAACGGGATTAGAGTGCAGCCGTTTATTCACTCTGGGTTCATCGGAATCGGCCATTTCAGATAAGTTGGATAAATTAGTCTTACCGGAAGGGTATATGCTGGGGTATCGTTCTTATCTGCCTTTTATTGAGGTGAAATTGTTTGGTCCGAAAAGTGATTTAGAACGCCGAGTAAAACTACTACAGATCATCTACCAGCATTTGGAACAACATGTTGTGAGTGTCGATGAACCTATGCTCACGCATATCGGTCATTTAATGCAAGACAAAGGATTATCGATCTCTATTGCAGAACAAGCGACCAAAGGTTGGCTCGCCAGTTGGTTGTTAAGTAACGAGCAAGTGGAAGCGTTGAGCGGTCACTGCTGGATTTTGAGCCGCAACGTTGAATCGGGCTTAGGCGATCAAGATCCACTCGCGGCGTCATTAGCGCTTGCTGGCGCAACGAAGGAAAAGTGTTCTACTTCGTTATCGCTCGTGACTGGTGTATTAAATGATGATCAATTTAGCCTAGCTTTATCGGCTCCGCAGGGAGAGTGGGGACAGATCCTCAAATTCAAGCGTCGTTACAGCGCCGATGAGCAGAGGGAGTTAATGGGGACCATCGCGGCTGATATGTTACGCCGCTATTTATCGAATAAGCCTATTTTTGCTCAGTATGGGGCACTAATCTCCGTCAAAGAGATGTTTTTACCTGCGAGCGCCATTGGCTAATTAACTCAATGTGTTAGCGTATTTTTAAACCTAAGCTGTTGATAATTAAATGCTTTGTATTTAAATTGTATCGGGTGGTAACTGCATGATTTTTTAGCTTATTCCGTAGGTTCGGTGAGGTGCTTAGCTTATGATTATTTCGTCTAAAGACTAAGCTCATGATTTCACGCATCAGATAAAATTGTTTCAAAATTGGGTCTTTTTTGCACACCTTTTCTCTGTACACTGTCAGTCCGCTCGATGAAATTCAGCAGGAGGCTGACATGTTTAACCAATCGAAAATTTTAGTTTGGTATAAAGTTGCAAGTCAAAAAGTGATCTTAGGTGAGGCATTGAGTAATGAAATGAGTGATGTTGTTTCTTTATGGCTCAACGCTCCATCAGACTTAGATACGCCTAGCTATCAAGGATATAGACTTTCATTGTTTGATGGGGATGGCAGAGAAATCGCTAACAAATCCGTATCAATGGGTACGGCTGATGGCATTCTTCTAGGAATGTATAAAGCCAGAGCATAGCTCTGGCTTTATCTTTTTAACGCGCCAATGTGTGATGCGTTAACAGTGCACTATTGGCAGATCGAGATTAGGCTCGCCTTGCTTTGGGTCGATAATTAACACCAGCAAGTTCCACGTGGCTTTTGGCTTTACAAATACAGGGCAATATTTCGTTGCGCTCCGTGTAAGCCATCGCAAAACCAACATATTCCACTTCGCCTTTAACGAGCGTGCAGCGACAGGCACCGCAGTGACCATCGCGACAGTTGTACTCTGGCTCTAGCCCCGCACTCTCCATACTTTCCAATAAAGTATTGGAAGAGTTTGATTCTATGGTTGTAACTTTGTTGATTTTAATGGTCGCCATTACAGCTCAAAGTCCTCGAAGTCATTGGCACGAACTTCATTGTCAATTTGGCCTACAAGGTAGGAGCTGATTTCTGCTTCTTGAGGTGCAACTTGTACGTTGTCTGAAGACAACCATGCATTAATCCAAGGAATTGGGTTTGATGTTGCGCCGGGGTAGGCGATATCTAAACCAACCGCTTGCATACGAACGTTGGTGATGTATTCAACGTATTGGCACAGAATGTCTTTGTTTAAACCAATCATCGAACCATCTTTAAACAGATATTCAGCCCACTCTTTTTCTTGTTCAGCAGCCGCTTTGAACAAATCAAAACACTCTTGCTTGCACTCTTCAGCGATTTGTAAGAAAGCGAAATCGTCTTGTCCATTACGCAGCAAGTTGATCATATGCTGTGTACCAGTCAGGTGCAAAGCTTCATCACGTGCAATCAACTTGATAATTTTGGCGTTACCTTCCATCAATTCGCGCTCAGCAAAGGCAAATGAGCAGGCGAAGCTGACATAGAAACGAATCGCTTCCAACGCATTGACTGACATCAAGCAAAGATAAAGTTTGCGTTTCAGGTCACCCAAGCTAATTTTGACGCTCTCACCATTAATCTGATGTGTTCCTTCACC
The DNA here is from genome assembly GCF_963875615.1 of Vibrio sp. V09_P4A23P171. NCBI lineage: Bacteria > Pseudomonadati > Pseudomonadota > Gammaproteobacteria > Vibrionales > Vibrionaceae > Vibrio > Vibrio sp. V09_P4A23P171. The sequence continues at coordinate 47,381 of NZ_CAWNMR010000005.1, read as the reverse complement.
AAAACGGTGATAGTCATTAGACAGTTGGATCAGATCATCGTAATAGTGTGCAATGTCTTTTGCGCGTTTCAATATGTGTTCATTTTCGACGATGTCATCAAACACAATACCCGGATCATTCACAATATTACGAATAATATGAGTGTATGAACGTGAGTGGATCGTTTCTGAAAATGACCAGGTTTCAATCCATGTTTCCACTTCAGGAAGCGAAACCAGCGGTAGCAGTGCCACGTTAGGGCTGCGACCTTGGATTGAATCCAGTAGCGTTTGATATTTTAAGTTCGAGATGAAAATGTGCTTTTCATGATCTGGAAGCTTGTTGTAATCAATGCGATCACTCGATACGTCGACTTCTTCTGGACGCCAGAAGAACGAGAGCTGTTTTTCTATCAGTTTTTCAAAAATTTCAAACTTTTGCTGGTCGTAACGAGCCACGTTAACCGATTGGCCAAGAAACATCGGTTCTTTGAGTTGATCATTCTTTTTTTGAGAAAAAGTACTGTAAGCCATAAATGCCTCAATCCCTTTTAAGCTCCCCTGCGTGGGGAGCATTATTGAATACGTTGAGTGAAATAGAGTTAGATCTTACAACCGCCGCCCGCACAATCATCATCTTGTGCCTGTACTGCGTCTTTTTGATCATCCTTCGCGCCATCACGAGTGTTGTGATAGTACAAGGTTTTCACACCAAATTTATATGCCGTCAGCAGATCTTGCAGCAACTGTTTCATTGGCACTTTGCCACTTTCATACGCGCTGGGGTCGTAGTTGGTATTAGCGGAAATCGCTTGGTCAACAAATTTCTGCATGATGCCGACTAGGTGCAGATAACCGTTGTTAGAACCAATATTCCACAATAACTCATAGTTCTCTTTCAAATTAATGAAATCCGGCACGACTTGTTTCAAGATGCCATCTTTTGAGGCTTTTACTGAAACATAACCGCGAGGAGGCTCAATACCGTTGGTGGCATTGGAAATTTGCGAAGAGGTTTCTGAAGGCATTAACGCTGTTAACGTTGAGTTACGTAAGCCAAATTCCATGATCTCTGCGCGCATCGCATCCCAATCATAATGCAAAGGTTCTGCGCAAATTTGGTCGACATCTTTTTTATAGGTGTCGATAGGCAGCAAGCCTTTGGCATAATTTGTTTCATGGAATAGAGGGCATCGGCCTTGTTCTTTGGCTAACGCGACTGAAGCCTTCAACAGGTAATATTGCATCGCTTCAAAAGTGCGGTGTGTCAAACCATTTGCACTACCGTCCGAATATTTCACGCCATTTTTCGCCAGATAGTAAGCGTAGTTAATCACGCCTACACCCAATGTACGGCGATTCATGGTTGACTTATAAGCGGCAGGCAGTGGGTAATCTTGATAATCCAACAGTGCATCTAGCGCACGAACCACAAGATCAGACAACTCTTCGAAATCATCCAGAGATTGAATTGAACCTAAGTTGAATGCCGAAAGCGTACATAGCGCAATCTCACCTTCATTATCTTCAACGTTAGACAGCGGTTTCGTCGGCAGTGCGATCTCCAAACAGAGATTGGATTGGCGAACAGGCGCTACAGACGCATCAAACGGGCTGTGCGTATTGCAGTGGTCAACGTTCTGGATGTAGATACGGCCAGTGGAGGCACGTTCTTGCATCAATAGGGAGAACAGTTCTACCGCTTTCACCGTCTCTTTTTTAATCGAAGTGTCATTCTCATATTGAACATACAAACGTTCGAATTCGTCTTGGTTTTCGAAGAATGCGTCATACAATCCAGGCACATCAGAAGGGGAGAATAGGGTAATATTACCGCCTTGAACTAAGCGAGAATACATCAACTTATTGAGCTGAACACCATAGTCCATATGACGAACACGGTTCTCTTCAACGCCGCGGTTATTTTTCAATACCAGTAGCGACTGCACTTCACCGTGCCACAAAGGGTAGAAGACAGTGGCTGCGCCACCACGAACACCACCTTGAGAACAGCACTTCACTGCGGTTTGGAAATATTTATAAAAAGGAATACAACCCGTGTGGAATGCTTCACCACCGCGAATTTCCGAGCCTAATGCACGAATGCGGCCCGCGTTAATACCAATCCCCGCACGCTGTGATACATAACGTACGATAGAGCTTGCTGTGGCATTGATTGAATCTAAGCTGTCACCACATTCAATCAACACACATGAGCTAAATTGACGGGTAGGCGTGCGCACGCCCGACATGATTGGCGTTGGCAGCGAGATTTTGAACATTGATGTTGCGTCGTAAAAACGCTTAATGTAATCGAGACGGTTTTCTTTTGGATATTTCGCGAATAAGCAAGCGGCGACCAAAATGTAGAGGAACTGGGCACTCTCATAAATTTGTTTCGTCACACGGTTTTGCACGAAGTACTTACCTTCAAGCTGTTTTACCGCGGCGTAAGAAAAATTAAGGTCACGTGCGTGGTCGATATAAGTGTCGAGTTCTTCAAATTCTGCGCGAGTATAATCTTCGATAAGGTGCTTATCGTATTTGCCCATTTCAACCAAACGAGAGACATGGTTGTACAAAGTGGGTGGCTCGTATTGTCCGTAGGCTTTTTTACGCAAATGGAACACCGAAAGACGAGCCGCTAGATATTGGTAATCTGGCGTCTCTTCTGAAATCAAATCGGCAGCGGATTTGATGATAGTCTCATGGATGTCAGAGGTGGTAATACCATCGTAAAACTGAATGTGAGCTTTCAGTTCTACTTGTGATACAGAGACATTGTGCAGGTCTTCCGCAGCCCACGCGATTACACGGTGGATTTTCTCAAGATCAATTGTTTCTTTGCGTCCATCACGCTTGGTGACAGTAAGTTTTTGGTTCATTCTGCTTCATTTCCCTAACAAAACTGATTAAGGCCGTATTTTTGTAGAATTGTTGTAAATTTCATCGCGGCTTTGTGATCTGAATTTATCTATATATTGTAGTGCAAACACAACATATAGGGGTTCTTTGCTTTGCGAGTTACAAGATAGTGCTATCTGAAGCTCATTTCAAGTTACAGATCTGGGACAGCTTGTGGATAACTAGCAAAAATAAAAAAAACAGTTAGTACCCACTTACTGATGATCAAAGAGCCGATTTGATTGTAGAAAATTACCGTTTTGAGTTTGGTTTAGATGTAACCACAATCAAAAAAAAACTTCTTGATCTTTGAGGAAAAAAGGGAGCGATTTTCGATGTGGTTAAAATGGAATCTAGAGCACAAAAAACAGCCTAGAAACCGAGAAAAAATGCGCTATTCGGCTTAATTTTTAACGTGAGCAATACGCTATCGATAATGGCATATTAGATGACCACTGACTTTAAAAAAGCTGGGTATGAACGATGTAATTGACATCAACATTGCGCCCTAAACGGTAAGTATCGGTTAACGGGTTATAAAGTAGGCCTGTTATTCCTTGCTCTTGCAGGTTTGTTTTATCAATCATCTTAATCAGTTCCGATGGGCGGATGAATTTTTCATGATCATGTGTGCCTTCTGGAACAATGCGTAGCAACTTTTCTGCGCCCACGATGGCAAACAGGTAAGACTTAAAATTACGATTGAGCGTAGAAAAGAAAACATGACCGCCGGGTTTGACCAACGCAGAGCAGGCTTGAACAACGGACAATGGGTCTGGAACATGCTCAAGCATTTCCATGCAGGTGACAACATCATATGTGTGTGGGTTGTCAGCGGCGTGGTCTTCAATCGTACTTTGAATATAAGTGAGCTTTGTTCCGGTTTCTAAAGCATGTAAACGAGCGACTTCAAGCGGTTCTTTGCCCATGTCTAAGCCAGTCACTTGCGCACCTTCTCGCGCCATGCTTTCGGCTAAAATTCCGCCACCACATCCAACATCGAGCACCTTCTTGCCAAATAGGCCGTTGGCATTGACCAACACATAGTTCAATCTTAACGGGTTAATTTGATGCAGTGGCTTAAATTCACCATCCAGATCCCACCAGCGTGACGCCATCTCTTCAAACTTTTTAATTTCATTAAGATCAACGTTTTGTGCTTTAGTCATGTTAGATTCGCTCTTGCTGTCAAAATAGGCATCTTTAGTTGTGTGGGGTATTATAACCAGTTGATTATCACAGGCTACAGGTTATCTTTATTTCATTAATTTTTGGCTAAAATTTGGCCATTAATCAGCCGGGTATGGAATGAATGTGCAATTTCTCGGCACTTGATACACAACAAAGGTCACAACCTGATAAAAGGAAAGGGAAAGGGATGCCGAAGTAGTGAATTATGTGTTATATTTTTCGGCCTTGTACGTATCGAATATACGATCAAAAGATAGAGGGATAATGGCTCTATGAGCGATCTAGCTAGAGAGATCACGCCCGTAAACATTGAAGATGAGCTAAGAGGTTCATACCTAGACTACGCGATGTCCGTTATCGTGGGTCGTGCTCTTCCAGATGTGCGTGATGGCCTAAAACCAGTACACCGTCGCGTTCTATTCGCGATGAATGTGCTTGGTAACGATTGGAATAAACCATATAAAAAATCTGCCCGTGTTGTGGGCGATGTGATTGGTAAATATCACCCGCATGGTGATAGTGCTGTATACGATACGATTGTTCGTATGGCGCAGCCGTTCTCATTGCGTTACATGTTGGTCGATGGCCAAGGTAACTTTGGCTCGATCGATGGTGACTCTGCGGCAGCAATGCGTTACACCGAAGTACGCATGTCAAAAATTGCCCACGAACTGCTTGCCGATCTCGACAAAGAAACGGTCGATTATGTACCGAACTATGACGGTACAGAACAGATCCCTGCGGTTCTTCCTACGAAAATTCCTAACCTACTGGTGAATGGCTCATCCGGTATTGCAGTAGGTATGGCAACCAACATTCCACCCCATAACCTAACGGAAGTGGTTGAGGGTTGCTTGGCCTATATAAATAATGAAGACATCACCATTGATGAGTTGATGGACTACATTCCGGGCCCAGATTTCCCAACAGCAGCATTAATCAGTGGCCGCAAAGGAATTATCGACGCTTATAAAACAGGGCGCGGTAAAGTCTACATGCGCTCTAAAGCGGATATCGAAGTCGAGAAGAATGGTAAAGAAACCATTATCGTCAGAGAAATCCCTTATCAAGTGAACAAAGCACGCTTGATTGAAAAAATTGCTGAGTTGGTTAAAGAGAAAAAAGTCGAAGGCATCAGTGCACTGCGTGATGAGTCTGATAAAGACGGTATGCGTATTGTTATCGAATGTAAACGTGATGCGGTTGGCGAAGTGGTACTGAACAACCTTTACGCTCAAACACAGTTACAAACGACATTCGGCATCAACATGGTTGCGCTGGATAATGGTCAACCTAAGCTATTCAACTTGAAAGAAATGTTGAAATGCTTTGTTGATCACCGCCGTGAAGTGGTGACGCGTCGTACTATTTTTGAACTGCGTAAAGCTCGTGATCGTGCCCACATTCTAGAAGCACTGGCTCTCGCGTTAGCCAACATTGATGAAATCATCGAATTGATTCGCCGCGCGGCAACGCCAGCAGAAGCAAAAGAAGGCTTGATTGCTCGTGGTTGGGATCTTGGCAACGTAGCGTCAATGCTTGAACGTGCTGGAACCGATGCCGCTCGTCCTGAATGGCTTGAACCAGAATACGGTATCCGTGATGGCAAATATTTCTTAACTGAGCAACAAGCCCAAGCAATTCTTGAACTTCGTCTGCACAGATTGACAGGTTTAGAGCACGAAAAAATTCTTGATGAGTACAAAGCTCTTCTGGAAGAAATCGCTGAACTGATGCATATCCTTGCTAGCACTGAACGTTTGATGGAAGTGATCCGCGAAGAGCTTGAAACTGTTCGTGATGCTTTTGGTGACGCACGACGCACTGAAATTACCGCGGCAACTCACGATATCGACATGGAAGAACTGATTGCTCGTGAAGATGTGGTCGTTACACTTTCTCATGCAGGTTATGTGAAATACCAGATCCTCAGCGATTACGAAGCACAACGCCGTGGTGGTAAAGGTAAGAGCGCGACGAAGATGAAAGAAGAAGACTACATTGAGCGTCTTCTTGTGGCGAATACTCATGACCATATTCTTTGCTTCTCGACTCGTGGTAAGACATACCGTTTGAAAGTCTATCAATTACCGCTAGCGAGCCGTACAGCGCGTGGTAAACCTATCGTTAACATTCTTCCTCTGGAAGAAGGGGAACGTATTACTGCGATTTTGCCAGTCACTGAGTTTAGTGATGATAAGTTTATCTTTATGGCGACCGGTGACGGTACAGTGAAGAAAACATCACTTTCAAGCTTTGCCAACGTGCGTTCTAACGGTTTGATCGCGGTTAACTTGCGTGAAGATGACTCTTTGATTGGTGTGGACATTACCGATGGCAACAGTGAAATTATGCTGTTTTCTAAATTTGGTAAAGTGGTTCGCTTTAAAGAATCAGAAGAAACACCAGTATTGGATGAAAACGGTCAGCCTGTTCTTGATGAACATGGCCAGCCAGAAATTAAGTTCAAAGGTGTTCGCGCCATGGGACGCACAGCGTCCGGTGTTCGTGGTATGAAGCTAGCAGAAGGCGACCAAGTGGTATCGCTGATTGTTCCTTCAAATGACGGCGACATCTTAACAGTGACACAAAACGGCTATGGTAAACGTACAACCTTAGGGGAATACCCAACTAAAGGTCGTGCAACTCAAGGCGTTGTTTCAATCAAGGTGTCTGAGCGTAATGGTCAAGTTGTCGGCGCAGTGCAAACTGAAGAAGGCGATGAGTTCATGATGATCACCGATGCCGGTACGCTCGTTCGTACTCGCGTCGCGGAAGTGAGCCAAGTGGGACGCAATACTCAAGGTGTGACCTTGATTCGCACCGCTGAAGATGAAAACGTCGTAGGTTTACAACGTATTGAAGAAATTGAAGAAATTGAAGATGTTGAGTTACCAGAAGGTGAGGAATTGCCAGAAGGTGAAGCGAGCGTTGCAATTTTAGAAGTACAAAGTGACGCAGAAGAGACTGACTCAGAACCGAGCAGCGATTCTGAAGACGAGTAATCGTTTCACGTATCCACCTTTATTCTAAGGTGATAAAGAATAAAAGCCGGAGCATTGATTGCTTCGGCTTTTTACTTCTAGCGAGCAGCCCATCCAACAAGTGAAGGATTTCCATTCAGCGTTGAAATCGTGGTGGTCTTTTTGAAAAGATCATCTGTGCCACAAATACGGCTGACTCCACATCTCTCATTCAACCTAAAATTGCCTATACTTAGCTATTGAGTTAACGTCATAAAAGTCATTAATTTAATTTTAAACGTTCTAGAAAAGATAACTTTTTAATAAATAAGAAACCATTCATTGGTTAAGATCTGTCCCCATAACATAATGGCGCTACAACTAAAAAGGATATAAAAGATGTTTGCTAATCGGTTTACCTTACAATCGCGATTAATTTTTGCGGTGTTATTACCTTGCGTTGCGTTGATTATTGTTGGAATGGCGAGCTTCAATAGCATGTCGACGATTCAACGACAGGCAGAACAGCTCTATCTCAATACGGCCGCGCCAATGCGTTCAATGGCTGAAGTTGCCTCTCGAATTCCCCGTATGCGGGTTGGTATCGATATGATGTTACTTCAAGAGACGTCGTTAAGAGATAAAAAGGGTGTCCTCACACGCGTGAAAGAGACACGTGACGAAGATATCCCTGAAATGAGGCAGTCTGTCGAGCACGCAGTTCAGTCACAAGTGGATCCAGAACAGCGTAGACAAGTTCAGCAGCTGTTGACTGACTTTGAAAAAATGGTCAGTACTCAACTTAATCCTATGTTGGCGGCATTTGAAAAGGGCGATCTAGATACGGCGCGCAACATATACCGAGATCAATATGCGGTTACCTATGGTGAACTGCGTAAAAAAGCCAATGTGATCCTCGATTCGCTACTAGAGCAGGCCAAACAGCAGAACGTCAATAGCCAAAAGAGTTATGCCCAAGGGCAAAATCACATGTTTATCATTATTGGTATTGGCGTGCTAATTTCGTTTGTCACTTCATTCTTTATTGTTATCGGCCTAAAAACGCGAGTGGCCAGCCTACAAAAATCGATTGCTTTGGCAGCTGAAAACATGGCGCTAGATGCTCGCATTGATTTAGGTGGCCAAGATGAGTTATCGAAAATTAGCGACAGTTTTAACGACTTCATTGAGAAAGTACATGTAGCGATCAAGCAAGTGGCTTCGAGTTCTTATGAATTAGCGAATACGGCTAACCAAGTTTCAGCTCGGGCACTATTAACCAAAAACAACTGCACTTCGCAACGTGATAGAACAGTTCAAGTGGCCACTGCCATTCATGAGTTAGGCGCAACGGTAGGCGAAATTGCAAACAACGCAGCTCAAGCTGCCGACGTTGCGAAACAGGCCACTCATCAGGCGGAAAATGGCACCACTGTAGTAGAGAAAGCACAAGTGCAAATTGCAGATTTGATCACTGAATTAGAGCAAGCTGCACAAGTCGTAGGCTCTTTAGCTGGTCAAGTGGTTAACATCAGCTCGATACTTGAGACTATTCGTAGCATTTCCGAGCAAACGAACTTACTTGCATTGAACGCAGCGATTGAGGCGGCGCGAGCGGGAGAGCAAGGTCGAGGTTTTGCGGTCGTTGCCGATGAGGTGCGAAATTTAGCAAGCCGTTCTGCTGCATCAACCGAAGAAATTCAAAGAGTCATTAATAACTTACAGGAAGAATCGAAACGGGCGGTTGGGGCAATGTCCCAAGGCCGAGAGCAGAGTTTGTTGGTGGTTGAACAAGCTGAAAATGCCAATAGCTCGCTAAAACAGATCCGCTTTTATATAGAGAATATTAGTGATCAGAACATTCAAGTGGCGACGGCAACGGAAGAGCAATCAAGTGTGGTCAGTGAAATCAACCGCACCGTTGAAGATATTAATCATCTCACCATGGAAACAACAACAGTAGCTGAGGAGCTCACTGTCAGTAGCGAACATTTGAAAAAAGTTTCTAAGCAACTCGATAGTCTAGTGAACAATTTTAAATTGTAATTTTGATACTTTAGGCTTAGATATTAGAAATGTGATAACTATTCCATAACTTAACACGACATAAGACATGTCTATGAAAAATGGTATTATTTTTGAGAATTTTAGTATTTTTATAGGAATCGGTTGTGGACCCTGTGATATCGCAATTAAAGAAGGATTTTTATGCGCAGATTCGCTCTCTCAAAGACGGTCCGACATCTGAATCTCAAACGACCTTAGCACTGCTCACAGAAGAAGAGTTGCAACAACTCGAACAAATGTGGGTTGAACTGGCGGTTTGGAAGCAGTCGCAGAATATCTAACTGCCCACAAATTGATTAGCGCAAATTTTCGTAATAATCCCAAATAAAAAGCCAGCAGAACAGATGCTGGCTTTTTTGTTTATCACGTCGGCTGTTAATTATACGCGCGTGCGACACGTCCAAGTGATGACAGTTGATAATGTTCAGCGTATGCGGGGATGAAGATTGAGTGACCTTTTTTCACGGTTAGAGACTCACCATTGTCATGGGTTAAGGTCGCATCAGCATCAATGGCAAAGATAATTTCGGCACTGTTGATTTTCACGTTAACTTGCGCGGCATTGAGGTAAATCGCAAACTTAAAATCGCGGACTGGGACAGGGAACAATAATGCTCCATTTTCTTCGATTGGTTTCAATAACAGGCTTGAAGCGGGTTTTTCTTCAAATAGCGTGCATGATGCGAGCTCTTCAATATCCATGTGTTTGGGTGTTAGGCCAGCGCGCAACACGTTGTCTGAATTGGCCATGATTTCAAGCCCGGTACCTTTCAAGTAGGCGTGTGGCGTTCTGGCGTCTAAAAACATGGCCTCACCCGGAGCTAAAGTGAGTACATTGAGCATTAATGGAGAAAATAGACCGATATCACCGGGGTACTGTTGTGCCAGCTCTAAAATGAGCTCAAAAAGATCATCATCTGAATGATGATGGGCATACGCCAATAATGCATTCACCGCATGTTCTTTTTGCTCGCCAGTTAATGATAGCAATGCACTAAAAAAGGTTTTTAAACCTTGTGATGTTGGGTTGTGTGCAAAAGCATCGACCAGGGTTGAAATCGCATTGATATTCAGCGTTTGAAATTGTTCAACAATCTCTGTGATTGGGCGAAACCCATTCATCGCTTGATAAAGGGTAAGGGCGTAAACCAATTCCGGCTTGTGGTTAGGATCTTTATAGTTGCGATGTCCTGCATTGAGTGGGATCCCCGCTTGGTTTTCTTTCTCAAAGCCAATTTCCGCTTCTTGCTTACTTGGGTGAACTTGAATCGAAAGGGCGTTCGCTGCGGCAAGTACTTTGAAAAGATAAGGTAACTCACCAAAGGTTGTTGCAGTAGCAGCAGAAAGAAACGCTGTTTTATCTTGGTTGATCATCTCAAGCAACGAAACAGGTTCTCCATTCACATGAATTTGTGAGCATCCATTTGGGTGTGCTCCCATCCAAATTTCTGCTTGTGGAGCGTTGTTTGGGTTAGCAATATCAAACAAGTGCTGAATCGAAGTCGTGCTTCCCCACGCATAGTTTTGGATGACATTGTCCATCAAAAAGAAAGGTTGTTTGTTATTGGTCATAGTACATCTCACAAAAAATCAAAATAAAAACAAAGCAGCAGTACATAGAGTAAGCGAAATAAAAAACTCCCGAGTTAAAGCGGGAGTACAACATAAAGTCAGAAGCTCAGCGTTGATGAACATCAAGCACTCTCGGGGGAGAGTGCTTGATCATTAAGCCGTTGCTTGTTGTAATTTCGCTTGGCGCATTTTTTTCAGAGTGATACAAACAACACCTGTCACTACAGCACCGGTTGCCATGCAAAGCAAAGCTAGCAAAGGCTTATTCATGGCACCGAGCAATGCTACTACAGGACCGCCGTGGGCAACACTGTTTGTAATGCCAAAAGTGAACGCCATAACCGCTGCAACCATCGACCCCAAGATGTTTGCTGGAATGACTGACATCGGATCTTGCGCGGCAAATGGAATCGCCCCTTCAGAGATACCAACCAAGCCCATTGCACCGGAAGCTTTCCCTGCTTCAATTTCAGAGGCTTCAAACAAGTTCAGTTTACGGCCCAGAACGGTCGCTAAAGCCATACCGAGTGGCGCGACTGGAATGGCACACGCCATTGCACCCATAAATTGAGTTTGACCGCTGGCAATCATACCAACAGAGAAGAGGAATGCCACTTTGTTAAATGGGCCACCCATATCAAAGCCAGCCATGCCGCCGAGCACAATACCGAGCAGTATCACGTTACCTGAGCTCATGCTCGTAAGTAGTGCGGTTAAGCCATCCATCAAGCTTGCAATCGGCGCGCCGATAACAAAAATAAAGAGCCCAGAGATAAAGAGTGAGCCTGCGATGGGTGCAATCATGATTGGCACAAGTGGTTGAATAAACTTGTGAAAATGGATGCTTGTTAACCATTTGATGAAATAACCGACTAAAAGGCCTGCAATAATGGCACCGATAAAACCTGTACCGGCATCTGCGCCGTAGAATGACCCGTTGTTAGCGATCCAACCACCAATTAAGCCAGGAGTCAGAGCGGGGCGATCGGCGATCGCATACGCGATGTAACCTGCAAGAATGGGGATCATCAACGTAAAAGCAACCACACCGACGTTCAGCACTTGGTTCCACATACTGCCGTCAGGAATGGCCATACCAGCTTCGGTTGGCTCGCCGCCAATAGCGAGTGCTAAAGCAATCAACAAACCGCCAGTAACAACGAATGGGATCATATGCGATACACCATTCATCAAATAGCGGTATAAATCGGAGCGAGCTTGCGCCGCTTTGCCTTTCCCATCTAAAGTCTTGGTACTGGCATCGGCTTGATATTTTGGTGCGCTGAGGGCTTTTTCAATCAACCCTTTTGCATCACGAATCGGCGCTTTAACGCCAGTTTCAATCAGTTTTTTACCCGCAAAGCGCACCATGTCAACTTGCTTGTCGCAAGCCACGATGATCGCATCAGCTTTGGCTATCTCTTCATCCGTTGGGCTATTTTTCACCCCAATCGAACCGTTGGTTTCGACTTTAATTTGATAACCCATCGCGGCGGCCCCTTTTTCCAGCGCTTCAGCGGCAAGATAAGTGTGTGCAACACCGGCTGGGCAGCCCGTTACGCCAATCAAAAAGCCTTTATTGGCTTCAACATCGGTTGCTTTTTCGGTTTTTTGTAGCAACAAATCTAGCGCTGCTTGCTCTGTTTTTGCGTCTAAGAAACGTTCAATGAACCCTTCTTCAATCAGCTTGGAAGAGAGCTCTGCCAGCACTTCAATATGATGATTTGAACCACCATCAGGTGAGGCTATCATGAAAAATAATTTAGAAGGCAAGCCATCTTCCGCGCCATATTCGATACCACTTTTGCTGATGCCTATCACAACTGCAGGCGAGATAACGGCGGAACTTTTGGCATGAGGCAGCGCGACACCATCTTCAAATCCAGTGTTACCAAGCTCTTCACGAGCATAGATATCGGCTAAAAACTGCGATTTATCGCTGATGCGTCCTTGTTCTAACAGTACATCGACCAGCTCTGAGAAAACGCCATCTTTTGATGTTGCTTTCAAATCAAGCCGGATCAAGTTCTCATTAATAAGTTGAGTGATCATGTTTCGTCCCCTATATGGTTTTTATCCCCTTCGCACTTAGAGCTGAGCCATGTTGGCTGAAACTTCAAACTGTTTGGGGATATTGTTATTGCGCACCGCGCTTTTTGTTGGAGATATTGTGAGCGCCTCGGGTGAACAGTGGTAGTGTACGAAACTGGCATTTACTGGATTATTGTAACCTGTGGCTGCAAACGTGATCAGGCTCTTATTTTGGTTTTAGGGTGATAATTTTAATTTATGATTAATTTTTTATTTTAATTCAATTGGATAAATTGATTATTTTGCTTTTTCGATCGGAGTTATCGAATGCGTAATGATTGGTGATTCATGAGGTGTTGGATTATAGTTGCCTCGTTTATTGATGGGTATAGGGTGAATTTTGTGATCCCAGTATTTAAAAATGTGATTGAAGTGCTGCTCTCGGAGCGAGAAAGTTTTAATCGAATATGGTTTGCTGGGGACAAAATAACGCCGCCAGCGTTCAGTTACCAAGTCAATTTTCCTCGTCTAGAATTGGTTTTAAGCGGCGTGTATAGCAACGAAATCGAAGAGATTGAACACGGTATCAGTAAGGTCAACATCTTATCTGGTGATGCGCTTTATATACCTCCGAACTGCTGGAATAAACCTGATTGGCAAGAGAGCTGTTCGGTCTTGAGTTTGCTATTTGGCCGTCGTCAAATGGGGTTTAGTTTGGTCAGTAAACACAAAGGCGAGAGTGGTTTTTATGATGTTCAGAAACACAGTATCCCAACGCGTACTGGGCACGCGATTGATCACATGCTCGAAGGGCTAAATGCATTAGCACGTGAGCCTCAGAAAAGTCCAATGGACGAACATTTGTTGCTGGCTCTGTTGAGTTACAGCGCCACAATGCTCGATCAACCGACCGCTTCTCCTAAAAAGCGCAGTGAAGATTTATATCAAGGTATCTGCATTTATATCCAAGAAAATTTTCATCGCAATATTTGCCGTGACAGCATCGCACAGCGGTTTAATATCTCTGCCAACCATTTATCGCGCATGTTTCGCCAACAAGGACACATGACTCTTGCTGATTACATCACTTGGGTAAGAATTGAACGGGCAAAATTTATGTTGAAGAAATACACCTTTCGTTTAGCCGAAGTGGCCACGCGCTGTGGATTTCAAGATGTGAATTATTTTTTCCGCGTATTTAAAAGCAAAGCGGGTATGACTCCATCTGAATATCGAACTCTGTCGCAATAAAGCTATTCATTTTGTATTGGGTCGTCCGGCTTAGCCATCACGTGCAGCAAAATGGCTTTAAGGGTTTCTTCTCTTTTTGCCGTAAGTAGCCATTGACGATGTTCCTCTTCCAGCAACCAACGAGTTAACTGCGTGACCGGTTTAATCACGGTTCGCGGCGCTGATGTCGGCAGTAATAAGGTGATGATCAGCGACACATCGCCGGATTTTTCTGACCATGATAGCGGGTTTGCTAACCAGTGAACCGCCAGTGTTGGCTGGGCAACTCGTGCGTGAATGACATGGGGGAGCGCTATTCCACGGCCAATAATGGTCGGGGAGATGGCTTCTCTTTTTTCCAGCGCATGCAAAATATCATGACAATACGTGGGCATGATCTGCTTAGCAATCGTGTCGAGTGCCTCTGATTTGCTAAGCTCAGGGCCTAATGTGGCGTAATGCCACTGTAGCGAAAAGGGCAGTTGAAAAGCAGAGTGGGTGGCAAACGCCAATTCCGCTTTGGCATTTTGTTTGTGTGATGTTGAAATAAGCAGTGTGTGCTCGCGTAAATACTCTGTCATCACCATGCAGGCCAACTCGGCGTCGAGCCCTTCAATGGCAATTTGGCATACATCTCCCGGGTTTGAACCAAGGCTTAACACTTGCAGTGTATGGTTGAGCATTGCCTTGTTGTCACGCGTGATGTTAAACAGCACCACCACCGAGCGAAAATGGCGGTTGAGATCTTTCAATTCATTTAATTGCCAGCTGACCAGACCGCCTGCTTTTAAAACAAAGGTGATGCGCGTTGTGATCATCGGCGGTTACAAATAACGATCTAAAACAGATTGCACGTTCGTCAACACTTCTTCAATGGACACCTGAACCGTTTTGCAACCAACAAAACGTTCACGCTGTTCAATGTCGATATCTGAAGCGATGAGGATCAGATCCGCGTTGACAATATCTGCCACTGTCAGTGGGTTCTCGACACCCATTGCGCCTTGGGTTTCGACTTTAATTGAGACATTACGCTTATTCGCTTCTTTTTTGAGTGCGTCTGCGGCCATATAGGTGTGCGCGATGCCTGTTGGACAAGCAGTTACTGCGATAATTTTCATAACGAAAGATAATAAAGAAATGATGAGTGAGTATAAGGAGGATGAAAGCGTGACTCAACCGAAGTTTACGCTAAGCCAGCACCCTAATGACTGTAGCACTCAAGCTACTCGGCTTTGCACATAAACTTTGCACTGGCCGTAGAATAGGGAAGCCCATCATAAAAAATGGTGCTGCACAGATAGTAAATGTGACGTTTTTGTTTGATAAGATGCGCTTCGACTTGCAACGGTACATTCAGTGGAATAGGGTGCAGATAACGTACGTTTAGCTCTGCTGTCATCGCATAAATGCACTGTGCAAACAGACAATGTGTCATGGCCGCATCATGTAAGGTGCTGATAAGTCCACCCTGCATGACCCCTCGATAGCCTTGCATCTTTTCTGTTGCTACAATCTGTGCGCATACTCTCCCCGTTTCTGTTTGGTTAAATTGCAGTGTGTGCGTTTCAGAAAAGAACGGGGCACAACACACCGCGCAGTGGCAATGTTGTAGGGGAGGCTGAATGTTCATAAGTTCACCAAACTGTTTTTAAATGATTAGGAGAAGAAAATGGCAAGACCCAAAAAAATTCGTCGTGTTTGTGGTCAAGTGGCGTATGCATGCTTCAAACCCAACGGTGTCAAATTATCTGAATTGAACACAGTAGATTTACTGCTAGAAGAACTTGAAGCGTTGCGTTTGGCTGATAAAGAGGGGCTTAGCCAATTACAAGCGGCTACGCAGATGGGCATATCGCGACAAACCTTTGGTAATATCGTTAACCAAGCAAGAGCGAAAGTCGCGACTTGCTTGGTGGAAGGTCATGCGTTGATGTTGGTTGAGCGCTAACGCTCGTGATCAGGTTCTTGAATTTGATACAACACCTTCTGATGCTCATCACAAACGTCTACGCAGTTACATTCTCTTTCAATATCGATATTTGCTAACCCACCACAACTGCCTTGCAGCGAGCGGCGGCGAAACAAAACACCGATCGCCATCAAGACAATAATGCCAATAAAAAACGCAAAGGTTATAACATAAGTCATTATTTTCCCTCGACAATCGCTTTTACTTTCAGCACTTTCTTCAACGCTTCTATGGTAGTTGGTGACAGCATTCTGGGTGCCAGTTTGTTATGTTTATCCACTTTCTTCGATCCACATTGACTAGCACAACGTTTCTTCGATTTATTGGCTGAAGGCTTGCCAAAAGAGACGTCGGTGACGGGCAGAAGATGGTTTGGATGAAGTGATGTTAATTGGCTGCCTCTTGGTGCGTAATATACCTCAATCTTCTTTTCTAAAATTGCTGCTAACATATTTTGTCCGATATTGCGGACGATAACAGCGTCCACTCTATTCTCTCTTAGCAGTGCAAGTAGCTGTTTTTTGTGGCCACAACTGCCCTCGGTTTTCGTAACGTCAATACGCTGGCTAGTGGCGGCGGTATCGTCCACAATCATCAATTGAGGCGCTTTGGCAAAGTGATTAAAAGGCGAGTTTTGATCACAAGGGATGGCATAAATCATCATGGCTCCTAAAGTTTATCGGGTTCTTGTATTTAAAATACACCCTATTATTGGCATATGCCAATAATAAAAATGACAATTTAAGAGTTCATTAATTAAAAGTCGTGGTGCTGTTTGGTAAATCGAGACCCGATATGGCGTAAAAATACGCGAATAAATTGCAGGCGTATGTAACAAGCCTCACCTACACTTTGTGAGCGGTCAAATGAAAATTAAATCTATTGCATATTGGAAACTCGTAAGTGTAAACGTTAACACTTGGTGTTTTGAGAGGTATGATCTCTTTCGTGGTGGATCGCACTTTTAAAAAGAGAAATAGGTCTCGATGTTACATTGCGTTACGTATGATTACTTAGTTTTGCAATAGTTATCAAACTATTCACAAGAAACTGCATGAAAATGCGATTTCAAAACTGAAATTTTAACTGGTTCACATTAATTGTTTGTTTTACTACTATACTTTGAAAGGTAAACGTTTTCACTGCTGTTTCTCAGAGTTAACGTTTCTCCCCCTACACAACGTAATAACAACACTAACAAATAGGACTTGTTCAATGAGAAAGTTAACTACTTTAGCCATGCTTGCGGCTGGTATGAGTTTCGGCACTCAAGTCATGGCTGACACAACGATCGGTGTGACCGTTTATAAGTACGATGATAACTTTATGTCAGTTGTTCGCCAAGCGATTGAAAAACAGGCAAATAATGACGGCAACACCAAGGTTTTGATGAATGACTCACAAAACAGCCAATCAATGCAAAATGACCAAGTGGATGTCATGTTGGCTCGTGGCGTGAAAGCACTGGCGATCAACCTTGTCGACCCTGCAGCTGCACCAAGTATTATTCAAAAAGCGAAAATGGATGATGTTCCTATCGTTTTTTACAACAAAGAACCGAGTGCTAAAGCGCTCGCTTCATATGACAAAGCCTATTATGTGGGTACAGATTCAAAAGAGTCGGGCATCATCCAAGGCGATCTCATTGCGCAACACTGGAAAGCCAATCCTGCTTGGGATAAAAACGGTGACGGTGTACTGCAGTATGTAATGCTGAAAGGCGAACCAGGTCACCCAGATGCGGAAGCTCGTACTTCTTATTCTGTGAAAACCATTAACGAAAATGGCATCAAAACAGAAGAGCTACACATGGATACAGGTATGTGGGATACCGCCATGGCGAAAGATAAAATGGATGCTTGGTTATCTGGCCCCAACGGTAGCAAAATCGAAGTCGTGATTGCCAATAATGATGGTATGGCGATGGGTGCGATTGAAGCGTTACGTGGTGCGGGTGCGAAAGTACCAGTATTCGGTGTTGATGCGTTAGCAGAAGCATTAGCATTAGTTAAATCTGGCGACATGGCAGGCACTGTGCTTAATGATGCAGATTCACAAGCGAAAGCGACATTTGAACTTGCACGTAATTTAGCCAACGGCAAAGCTGCAACCGAAGGCACTCAATGGGAAATGGCCAATAAGATTGTTCGTGTTCCTTATGTTGGTGTGGATAAATCGACACTCGAGTAACCTAAAGTTCAAGGGGGAAGTCATTCCCCCTTTACTCCCTAACTTATAGGGTGTTTATACAATCAATAATAAATAATTGCTGATTAAATTTTATTTAATATTGAATGGTATTAATCAAAGAATAAATAAGTGATGCCATGGTAAATCAAGAGCATGAATTTCTGTTAGAAATGACAGGAGTGAGTAAAGAGTTTCCCGGGGTTAAGGCATTAGATAAAGTTAATTTGAAAGTTCGACCACACTCTATTCATGCGTTAATGGGAGAGAATGGTGCAGGTAAGTCGACGCTATTAAAATGCCTTTTTGGAATTTATGATAAAAACGAAGGTGATATTATATTTTTAGGCGAACATGTGAATTTTCAATCGTCTAAGCAAGCTTTGGAAGCGGGTGTTTCCATGGTCCACCAAGAGCTTAACCAAGTATTACAATGTTCTGTAATGGATAATATTTGGCTAGGGCGTTACCCAAAGAAAGGACTCTTTGTCGATCACGATAAAATGTATCGCGATACCAAAGAGATCTTTGATGAACTCGATATTGATATAGACCCGAAAATTAAAGTGGCTAAATTATCGGTATCACAAAGGCAGATGGTCGAAATAGCGAAAGCGTTTTCTTATAACGCGCGCATTGTGATCATGGATGAACCCACGTCCTCTTTGACTGAAAAAGAGGTATCGCATCTTTTTACTATCATTAACAAGTTGAAAGAAAAAGGCTGTGGCGTGGTGTACATCTCTCACAAAATGGAAGAAATATTTACTATTTGTGATGAGATAACCATCTTGCGTGATGGGCAATGGGTTGATACGAGGCCGTTGAAAGGGCTCGATATGGACAAAATCATTTCGATGATGGTTGGCCGTGAATTAACACAGCGCTTTCCCACAAAGACCAATGTGCCAAAAGAAATTATCCTCGAAATCAAAAATTTAACAGCACTGAACCAACCCTCTATTCAGGATATTTCGTTTGATCTCAGAGAAGGTGAAATCTTAGGTGTGGCTGGGCTCGTCGGTTCAAGACGCACTGATATTGTGGAAACCATTTTTGGGGTTCGTGAGCGTAGTAACGGCCACATTATCTTACATGGTCGAGAGATGAAAAACCGTGATGCACATGAAGCGATCAATAGTGGTTTTGCGTTGGTGACAGAAGAGCGTCGTTCAACCGGCATTTACAGTAATTTAGATATTACCTTTAACTCTTTGGTTGCCAATGTGGATGAATACAAAACCAAATTAGGTTTACTGAGTAATAAAAAAATGAGGAGTGATACACAGTGGGTAATCGACTCCATGAGTGTAAAAACACCTTCTCATGAAACATCAATCGGTTCTTTGTCTGGTGGTAATCAGCAGAAAGTCATTATTGGCCGTTGGTTGTTAACTCAGCCAGAAATATTAATGCTTGATGAGCCGACTCGGGGTATTGATGTCGGAGCAAAGTTTGAAATTTATCAATTGATATTGGAATTAGCGAAAAAGAATAAAGGGATTATTATTATCTCTTCCGAAATGCCAGAGTTGTTAGGCATTACCGATAGAATATTGGTGATGAGTAATGGCCGAGCTGCGGGAATCGTTAATACTAAAGACACTTCACAGAATGAAATATTAGAGCTGGCCTCTCGTTACCTCTAGGGAAATTATTATGGATTCAGTTAAAACATTTGCAATGAAGCACCTAAAGGAAGGTGCGATCTATGCGGTTCTATTTATTCTTCTGGCAATTATTATTATTCAGGAGCCATCATTTTTAAGTTTACGCAACTTTAGTAATATATTAACGCAATCTTCAGTGCGCGTTATTATTGCATTGGGTGTGGCGGGGCTGATTGTAACGCAAGGAACCGACCTTTCTGCTGGACGTCAAGTGGGTTTAGCCGCTGTAATTTCGGCAACACTTTTACAATCAATTGATAACGTCAACAAAGTATTCCCCAGCATTGGTGACGTGCCGATTGTGGCTGTGATTCTTTGTGTGTGCGCGATCGGCGCGATCATCGGCTTAGTGAACGGTGTGATTGTTGCTTATTTAAAAGTAACGCCGTTTATCGCCACATTAGGCACCATGATCATCGTCTACGGGATTAACTCTCTCTACTACGATTCGGTGGGTGCATCTCCAATTGCAGGTTTTGATGAGCGTTTCTCTTCATTCACTCAAGGTTTTATTCGATTCGGGGATTTTAGGTTTTCGTACATAACCTTCTACGCCATTATCGCGATTATCTTTACATGGATTTTGTGGAATAAGACCGTTTTTGGTAAGAACATTTTCGCGGTCGGCGGTAACCCAGAAGCCGCAAAAGTTTCTGGTGTTAATGTGCCACTGACGCTACTGAAAGTGTATGCTTTATCGGGTGTGTTCTATGCGTTTGGCGGTATGTTGGAAGCTGGCCGTATCGGCAGTGCGACCAATAACCTTGGCTTCCTGTACGAGTTGGATGCGATTGCAGCCTGTGTTGTGGGTGGCGTGTCATTTGCTGGCGGTGTCGGAAGTATTGCGGGTGTGGTCACGGGTGTGCTTATCTTCACTGTGATCAACTATGGTATGACCTACATTGGCGTGAGCCCTTACTGGCAGTACATCATTAAAGGCGGCATTATTATTTTCGCTGTCGCGTTGGACTCAATGAAGTACGCGAATAAGAAATAACCGCCTAAGAGCAAAAATACAATTTTCGACATTTAATCGCCGAAAATTGTCGAAATAAAATAAACAAAGAGCGCTTTTATCGGCGCTCTTTTACTATTTCTCATTAGGAAGCGTACGTTTTTCAAAATAGCGCACAATCTCCTCGATCAATATTTTGATACGTGACGGTTGGTGATCACGATTGGGATAGAGCAGATGCAAGTCCGATCCTGTGGCCAAATCGTGTGAACTAAAACTTTGCCGATAATCTTCCAAGAGAAGAACGAGTTTCCCAGCATTGAGGTCGGGTTGAATATCGAGTTGTGATTTGAGTGCAATACCTGCGCCTTCGAGTGCCCACTGACGAATCACTTCGCCATCATTAGACAAACGTGATGGTTTGATCAGAATATCTTGAACGACATCTCCTTTAAGAAAAGACCAACGCGTTAATGATTCACTTTTGCGTAGCATACCCAAGCAAGCATGCTGTTTGAGATCCTCTGGGTGCGTCGGTTGACCATGACACGCTAAATATGCGGGTGAGGCACAAAGAACGCGGCGACTTGTTGCTAATTTTCTGGAAACCAATTGACTATCTTTGAGTGTGCCGTAACGCAATACCAAATCAAGTTTTGTTTCATATATCCCTAACACACTGTCACTAAAGGTAATCTGAGGCACAATTTTAGGATGTCTTGCTAAGAAGGAGTCGAGCAGTGGCAGCAAATGTTGTCGCCCGAGATCTTTGGGTGCTGAAATTTTTATATTGCCTTCCAAGTGTGTTTTCTCGGCGAATAGCGAAGACTCGACTTCAGTGATGTTGGCTAAGGTTTGTAAACATAATGGATAGAAACGTTCGCCGGCTTCCGTCAATGCAATTTTACGTGTGGTTCTTTGCAGCAATTTCACGCCATAGTGGCGTTCAAGCTCTTGCAGTTTTAGTGTGACTGAAGCGGCGGACATATTGATGGCTTTTGCGGCGGCCGCCAACCCTTGTTGCTCAACAATGGCAACAAAGACCTCCATGTTCAATAATTTGTTCATTAAGATTCTATATCGCAGTTATTGTTAAGTAATCCTAAATACTCTTTTTAATTATAGCTAGATTATTTAGTGATTCTTTTGTTATAGCCTATGGATAACAACCCAATACAGAGCGATTGAATGATGAGTAGCTTATTTTCCCCGATACAAATCGGTCCACTTTCTTTGAATAACCGGCTGGTAATGGCCCCGATGACGCGTGCTCGGACAAGTCAACCGGGTAATGTTCCCAACGACATCATGGCGCAATATTATGCTCAGCGAGCGAGTGCTGGTCTGATTATTACTGAAGCAACACAAATATCAGACGATAGCCAAGGATACTCATTTACTCCTGGCATATACACGCCAGAACAAATAGTGGGTTGGCAGCAGGTCACTCAAGCCGTGCATGATCGCGGAGGAAAAATAGTGAATCAGCTATGGCATGTAGGGCGAGTATCGCATCCTGTTTTTCAACAAGGTCAAAAGCCGATGGCTCCTTCAGCTATTGCTCCAGTCGATACCAAAGTCTGGATTGCACAGCCGGGGAGTGCCGGTGAGATGATGGAATGCGTTGAACCAAGAGCAATGACATTGCAAGAGATTAACCAAGTGGTACGCGATTTTGCTAATGCTGCACACAATGCGATTGCGGCTGGCTTTGATGGCGTCGAAATTCATGGTGGTAATGGCTATTTGATTGATCAGTTTTTGCGAACCAATTCGAATCATCGCACTGATCAATATGGTGGCAGCAGAGAAAACCGCTTACGTTTTCTTATGGAAGTTGTGAGTGCAATCATTGATAAGGTTGGCGCTGACAAAGTTGGAGTTCGCTTGGCGCCTTACATCACATTTAAAGATATGAACTGCCCAGATATCGTCCCAACGATTTTACAAGCGGCGGAGCAATTACAGAAACTCGGTATTGCGTATCTGCATTTGTCAGAAGCTGATTGGGATGATGCTCCACAAATCCCTGAAGATTTTCGCCGACATTTACGTGAGCTGTTCACCAATACCATTATTGTTGCAGGCCGATATGACGTTGAGCGAGCAAACCAAATCTTGGAAAATGGCTACGCTGACTTAGTCGCATTTGGGCGTCCCTTTATTGCGAATCCAGACTTAGTCGAGCGTTTGAAAATGAACCGTACATTATCGGCATTTGATCCAAGTTGCTTATTTGGTGGAGGTACTAAGGGATATACAGATTATCCAAACCATTCCTAAATCGACATAGCCAGCAGTCGTTTGTTCTATGATTCTGCTGGCTTTTTTACAACTGGTTGGCCGTTATAAAGCAATGAGCCATTAACGCGCACCAAAATGATACGCTAAAAGTAATAAGGCCACAGAATAAACATCCATGTGAATGCTGAAAATATCAACGCGATCAGTACGGCAGCTGAACCGATGTCTTTGGCGCGGCCACTGAGTTCGTGCCATTCGCTACCGACGCGGTCAACCACGGCTTCTACGGCGGAATTCATCAACTCCACAATCACAACTAAGACTAAGCAACCAATCATCATGATTTGCTCAATTTTAGTGACAGGCAAAAAGAAAGTAATGGTAATCAACAAAATTGAAGTGACAGTTTCTTGTCGAATAGCGGCTTTGTTTAGCCACGCGGCTTTCAGCCCTTGTATTGAATAACCTGTGGCATAAAACAGACGCTTTATACCCGTACGACCTGGTTTCATAAAATGAACAACCTAATAATGAATAACTATGACAATGGGCATGAGTGAATTACGTGTAGACGCAAAATAGCCTTCGCCCCGCACCTTCATGTTAAAAAAGAGAATCAATGACGTCAGTTCACTGATTCTCTTAAGTGGCCCGATATTAAACGCCCACCACGGGTAGTACAAGAGTAAAGCAAGCGCCTCCGAACACACTTTTAGCCACCGATACTTGGCCGTTGTGGCGTAAAACGATCTGTTTGACGATGGCCAAGCCTAATCCGAAGCCTGATTGTCGCGCTCCACGTGAGAGATCCGCGCTGTAAAAAGCATCAAAAATGAATGGCCAGTGCTGCGGGTCAATCCCTTCTCCATCATCATGGATATCAATTTGCACTGCTTGACCTGCGTTGATCACGGAGGTTTCAACGGCTATTTTGCTTTTGGCGTATTTCTGAGCATTACCTAATAAATTATCCAGAGCTCTTTTGAGAAGGTATGGATCGACCTGTAAAGTGGCGACTTGTGCTAATGGTAGCAACTGGATCTCGACTATGCTGTTGCTGCGCCATTTATCTAGTATCGGTTCTAGCCAGTAATTGAGCTGAATTGTCTGCATATTGAGTTCGTTTTCTGGCCTTTCAACTTTCGCGTAGTAAAGAAGTTCATCGACCATCGTTTCCATCTCTTCGGTATCTTCGATGATACTGGCGACTTTCGCCGCTTGTTTTGGTGTCAGAGATTCATCGGCCAACATTTCTGCTTGCCATTGGATCCGAAAGATAGGGGTGCGTAACTCATGAGCTACGGCATTACTCAGCGCTTTATTGCTGAGCACCAAAGCGGAAATTTTGCTCGCCATGTAGTTAAAGCTTTTGTTTAAAGAGCCGACTTTATCGCCGCTTTTGATGGAGGCGCGAGCGGTCAGATCACCAGCGGCAAAGGCTAAGGTCACTTTTTCCAATTCACGCACTCGCCGACTGATGAACCAGATCAGCAACACACAGTACAGTGCAAAGCCGACGACAAGCAGCAAAAGTGAGAGATTATCTGCGAAGAAAATGGCTTGCCTCAGTGGTGATTCTTCATCGGGTTTAAAGCTGTAAATTGGTGAGGTGGACGTAAGGCGCAACCATAAAAAACGATCATCATCGTAGTAGGTGTAGGCATTGGGGGCGGTGGTAAAGAAAAACGCTCGCACATCCGAGGGTAAGGTCTTTTCAGTATGCGTCTCTATCAGTTGTCGTGTTTTATCGGCATATTCTTTTAGTACATTTAAGGTGTTGGCTTCACCTTCATGCTGATAAATACGAGTGACCAAGTCATGAAATGCTTCAGCTTGATAATCTTCAAGTACGTAATCGTAGTCAGTACCAAGCTGGTAAACGACCAGTTCAATGGTAATGAGTGTCGCTAAAAAAAAGAGCAATAAACCAACAAAAGATTCAACGTAGATACGACGCATACAGGTTTCTTCTAAAATACGTGGTCATTACCACGTGTCTGGTACAAAAAGGTATCCTTTCCCTCGGACCGTAATAATGCGTTTCGGTGTGGAAGAATCATCACCGAGTTTTTTACGCAAAATGACAATCTTGTTATCGACGGTTCTATCAAGCCCATCGTATTCAATCCCGCGTAACGCTTTGGTTAATACATCCCGTGATAGGACTTGATCTGGTGTTGATGCCAGTAGCCACAGCAAGTCGAATTCGCTGTCGGTCATCGCTACGGCCTCACCATTCATTTCACACAGATGTCGAGATTGATTGAGAGACAAGGCCCCAAATTCAAGCACGGTTTTCGCGGTTTGAATTGGCTCGTTGTCGACTCTGCGCAGTAGCATACGCATTCTTGCAAGCAAGACGCGTGGTTTAATCGGCTTTGTCACAAAATCATCGGCACCAATTTCCAGTGCTGCAACGTGATCAAAATCGTCATCACTGGCGGTCAGCATCAATATCTTACCGTTGTACATAGGACGGATCTGTCTACAAATTGTCAGCCCATCTTCACCGGGTAGCATTAAATCCAGTAACACGATATCTGGTTGTTGCTCTAAAATGACCGCGCTCGCTTTGGCACCTTCAGCAAGGGCAATGACGCTAATATCTTGACTTTCAAAGTATTCTGTTAACATTTCTCTGAGTTTTAGATCATCTTCAACGATGATTAAAGAGTGTCTATCCGTCATGGAGGCTCCTAGATAGGTACGATGAACGACATGACAATCGCTGACATTGGAAAAATTTGAAGTGCATAGTAAAGCAAAGACCCAGCATTTTCGCTAGGTCTTTGTATGGTTGGATGAGTTTCTATTGATACAATCTCTTGTTATTCAACGGCTTTGGTCGGTGAAGAGCGAAGTTTGTTCGCCAGCATCACCACAAGTGGGCTAGTCAACATCACAACTGCAAGCACGGTAAACACGAAAGTGATCGGACGTTCCCATAAGAAGCTTAACTCCCCATCGCTGATCATCAACGCGCGGCGAAGGTTCTCTTCCATTAATCCACCCAAAATAAAGCCAAGCAGCAGTGGTGCCAGCGGGAAGTTGGCTAACCGTAGAGCAATCGCCCCCATCGCGACGATCAACATTACGTAAACATCCATAGTGTTAAACGAAACCAAATAAACACCGGTGATTGAGAAGAACAAAATCATCGGCAGCAATACGGTTCTCGGTACCGCCAATAGCCTTGAAATATAAGGAATAAGCGGTAAGTTAAGGATGATAAGTACAATATTACCGAGATACATTGAGATGATGACAGACCAAAAGACATCAGGGTGATCAACAAATAAACGAGGGCCAGGTTGAATGCCGTAAGAGAGCAGGGCTCCAAGCATGATCGCTGTGGTGCCAGAGCCGGGAATGCCGAGTGTCAACAGCGGAACAAAAGATCCGCTAGAGGCGGCGTTATTGGCTGACTCTGGTGCAACAAGCCCACGCAAAGACCCTTTACCGAACTCTTCTTTTTTATCTTTGGGCGCTAAGCTGCGCTCCATACCATAACTCAAAAATGCGGCGATGGTTGCGCCAGCGCCGGGCAACACGCCGGTGAAAAAACCTAAAATGGAAGCACGAATTGAAACGGGAGCCGCTTCTTTAAATTCTGCTTTAGTGATTTTCATACTGCCCAAGTTGCTGATTTTATTCTGTTCATCTGTACGCGTGTCGTTTTCTGGTTTTAAAATACCCATTAATGTCTCGCCTAAAGCGAATGTCGCCATCGCCAGCAAGAGGAAGCTAAAACCGTCCATTAAATCAGTTAAGCCAAAGGTAAAACGTTCAACGCCTACGCCTTTATCAATACCAACGGTAGAGAGCATCAAGCCAAGAACAACCATCATCCATGCTTTAAGGACTTGTCCTTTTCCAGCAAAGGCGGCGACCGCCGATAGACCGAGTAGCATCAACGCAAAATAGTCAGAGGATTGAAAACTCAGTGACACGCTGGCCAGTGCAGGCGCTGCGACCAAGAGCATAATCGCTGACAAGGTTCCGCCTGTAAAAGAGGCGTAAGCGGCGATGGCTAACGCTTTACCAGCTTGGCCTTTTTGCGCCATGGGGTAGCCGTCAAACGCGGTGACCACGGTTGCCGAGCATCCGGGAGCATTAATCAAAATGGAGGAAGTGGAGCCGCCAAAAATAGCGCCGTAATAAACGCCGGCCATTAAAATCAAACCTGAAGATGGTTCAAGGCCATAGGTGATCGGTATCATCAACGCGATGGCCGAAATCGGGCCAAGCCCGGGTAACATGCCGATAAAAGTACCGACGAAACAGCCCACAATCACCATGAAGATGTTCATTGGCATCATGGCGGTAGAAAGCCCTTGTAAAATTCCATCTAACATAATCAGTTCCTACCAGAGTGTGAAAATAACGCCGGGCTCAAGGTAGATGTCCAAACCTTGAGTAAGCAGCAGATAAAACGCGATGACAAAGGGAAAAGAAGCACCAAATAACACTGATTTGCGTCTTTCACCCAAAATATAAAAGCCAGCGAGTAGAAAGAAACTGGTGGCCAGTACGAAGCCTAAATAGGTTAGACCAAGTCCGTACAGCGCCATCAACACTAAAAAACCAATCAACAATTTCCAGTTGAAGTGCAATACCGCGCCGCTTTGTTTATCGGGCTGCCCTAACACCAGCATCAACAAAGAGAGGCCAATTCCAGCGTAAGTCAGCAGAGTCGGCAAGGTTTGGGCGTTAAACGGTTCATATTCATCACCGGGAAACATCGGTATTTGAGTCGTTTGATAGCCGTAGCAAAGGCTAAGAACAAGGAAGATCAACGCGCCAACGCGATCGCGGCACAGTAAATATTCTTTGCTGAAAAATTTGGTTGGCAGATCCGACATATCCAACTCCATGGTAAAAATAGGGGAGAAAAGAGCCGTGTAGCAGCGAGTTAATGAATTGATTAACTAAGGGCAAAGGGATAGGTGTATGGAGGTTTTCCTATCCATCTTTGCTTGATAAACAAAAGAGTATTGAGCATAACTGCACACGGCAAAAGTGTTGCTAGCGGGGACAAGGCAAGGAACTGTCCCCTTAGCGACCTTACTTCAGGAAACCGAGCTCACGCATCAGATCACCCATCTCTTTCTCTTGGGCTTCTAAGAAGGCGTAAAACTCTTTATCCGCTTGATAGTTATCGATCCAACCATTACGGTCGCGGACGATTTTCCATTCATCGGTGGTGTACATTTTCGCTAATGCTGCGTTCCACTGATCAATCTTCTCTTGGCTGATCCCAGGGGCTGCGAAGAAGCCGCGCCAGTTAGCAAAGACTGTTGGGTTGCCATAGTCAGTTAATGTTGGAATATTCGGGGCAGATTCCAAACGTTTAGGGGCGGTGATCGCCAAAATTTTCACTTGGCCAGACTTGGACATTTCAAGCACTTCACCTAAGCCTGTTGAAAGCAGTTGTGTTTCACCAGAAAGCAGTGCCGCCATGGCTTTGCCACCCGCGTCATAGGCGATGTAGCGAACTTCTTTTGGATCCAACCCTTGCCCTTTGAAAGCGGCTGCGGCGACTAAGTGATCCATACTGCCACGAGCAGAACCGCCAGCGACTTTCACTTTCCGCGGGTTGTCTTTGAAATCGGCAACCGCATCTTCCCACGTTTTGTATTTTGAATCGCCTGCAGCAACGATAGCGCCATAATCAGAAACGGTGGCGGCAATCGGTGTTAAATCGCGGAAGGATTGTGGAAAAACACCGGATAAAGAACGAACAACAATCGGTGTAGAGTTGACCATCAAGGTATCTTCTTGGCGGTCTGCGGTTTCAATTAAGTGTGCAATCGCTTTACCACCACCGCCACCGGATAAGTTTTGGTAAGACACATTGCCGACAATGTCGGTTTTCATCAGTACATCACCTGTACCACGAGCCGTCATGTCCCAACCCCCCCCCGCGCCACCGGGTACTAAAATGTGAAGTTTCTCAATATCAGCGGCGAAGCTGCTAACAGAAAAGGTTGCAGCCAGTATGGATGCAGTGAGGGTTGGTTTGAACTGCTTAAACATATTCACGTTCCTTATGTAGGGCGCATCTTCATCTTTACCTTGGAGCGTTTGTGACTGAATGCTGCAGGCGGAGATAGGGTGCTTATCGTTGTTATCATGACTGCATCAATGATCTAATGCAGATACTTTAAGTTAATAACCTGTTACAGGTTTGTCTCTAATGCGTAGATAAAAACAATATAGGGCATAAAAACGTTTTTGTTCATAAAGTTCACGGCGTTATTTTACTGCGTTGTGTGACGAGTCTTCGCTAGCGTCTTGTCTCACTATCTACGAGCAGTAATCGGGTGTTATTCATTGCAAATTGCGCAGCTGAGGTGTCATTACCTTGTTGAAGTAAGGTCGTGATACTGGGCAGCAGTAAGAAAAAGATCAAAGGTTCGGGATATTGGGCTTGCCATTGATGACGCTCATCTAACACATGCCCTTCGAAGTAGACGGTGAGTACCACACTGTCCGATGAAAAGTGCGATCCATGGAACCGCCCTAAAGTATGCGTCGAGCCCCATATTGAACTCAGTGGTCGCTCCGATGTGCTTTTAAGATAGAGATCAACAGCTACACTTTGCGATTGAGAACCTTGCGGTAGAGAATGTCGATGAACCGTTAAGCGCTCACCCGAATACTTGCCTTGCTGGAAAGGCAAATAACCTAAGTTGTTCGGTGTTACACGGCCATCGTTTGCACACATTTGAACCGAATCGGGCATTTGCTGG
This sequence comes from Vibrio sp. V09_P4A23P171, assembly GCF_963875615.1. Taxonomy (NCBI): domain Bacteria; kingdom Pseudomonadati; phylum Pseudomonadota; class Gammaproteobacteria; order Vibrionales; family Vibrionaceae; genus Vibrio; species Vibrio sp. V09_P4A23P171. The sequence goes on along the minus strand of NZ_CAWNMR010000005.1, from coordinate 17,664 downwards.
CTGCTGTACAATTCACAAGCAAATTGAGCAACAAGTTGCTGTACTGCGCTTTGAAATAAGCGAGCATCAAATGAGTGTTCTTGCTCAAGGTGTAAATTTAATTCAGGAAAAACAATAGGTAACTGGCTTGTTAGCGCGTTGAGGTCATTGATCGTAACCGATTGATTCTGCTCTATTGCCGTGCGAATAATATTTGGGTTGTCTGCCAATGAAAGATCATCTTCAGAATAGATCGCCTCACTCAGTAGTGGGTAGCTGCGCGGATTTTTCGGTTTACTGTTGTAAGCAATGCATCCAGATAAGAGCAACGAGCAGGCGAGAGCGTAACCAAAAGGAGAGTGCGTGATTCTCTTGCAAAGATTCATAAGTGACGGCCGTGTCATCGGTAATGGGTTGCACTGCTTATTCTATCTGCGAAATCGACACTTTTCTCTTTTCAAGCTCACAGAGTTTTATCTTCTTCTGGTTCAAATTTAATCATTAAGTTTCTTATACATTAGTCTAATGTGTCGACAATTTTATTGATTATTGATGGTTTTATGGTCTATTTTAACAATAAATTTTAATAATTGTTAACACATATAAGTGTGTGAGTGCTTTGCGTCTCAGCATGAATCCAACCTGTGAGCGATAACAAGATGAATAGTGCACTAACACTAAACAGTACTGATACAAAATCACACGCTGTTGAACGAGAAAAAGAGAACACCAAATCGGAAAACCTTACGGAGTATCTGATTGAGGCGATTGTTGAAGGGCGTATAGCACCGGGCAGCAAGATTTCAGAACCCGAACTCGCCAAACGTTTTCAAGTCAGCCGTGGGCCACTGCGTGAAGCGATAATGCGTGTGGAAGGCTTGGGGTTGATCGAACGTGTTTCACATGTGGGCGCGCGAGTCATTGAGTTGTCACCCGGTAAGTTGGTAGAGCTTTATGCAGTACGCGAAGCGTTAGAGGGTATGGCGGCAAGGTTAGCGGCGCGCAACATTTCGTCCTCTGAATTACAAGGGCTAGAGGCATTATTGTCGACACATTCGAATCATATTGAGCAAGTCGAAGGGGCTTCCTATTTCCATCAACACGGTGATTTTGACTTTCATTACCGCATCATCAAAGCCAGCCGTAATCATAAATTAGTGACTTTATTGTGTGATGAGCTCTATCACTTACTGCGCATGTATCGTTATCAATCGCCACGCTCACATTCACGCCCGAAGGAGGCGTTGGATGAGCACAAATACATTCTACAAGCGATCAAAAACGGCGATGAAGAACTGGCTGAGATGTTGATGCGGCGCCATATTTCGGGCAGTCGAATCTTGATTGAACAGCAGATAGTAAAAGAGTAAGCCACAGGGCTGTGGGTAGAAAATAATCATGCCTGCAATGAAGCAAACCAAGAACCACGCATAGAGCGGCCTTGAATAAGGGCGATAACCAAGCGACTGATTAGGAGAATCTCATGAGCTTAAGTCAGGGGGCGAAATTTAGACTCGCTGTTCAACAAAATGATCCACTGCAGATTGTCGGCACGATCAATCCCTATTGCGCAATGATGGCCAAACGTTTAGGCCACCAAGCCATTTATCTGTCGGGTGGTGGCATCGCTAACGCTTCGTATGGTTTGCCCGATTTAGGTATCACCACATTAAATGATGTGCTGGTGGATGTTGAGCGCATCACCAATGCGTGTGATTTGCCTTTGCTGGTGGATATTGATACCGGTTTTGGCGGCGCATTTAGCATTGCTCGCACTATCAAAGCGATGGAAAAAGCGGGCGCTGCTGCCGTGCATATGGAAGATCAAGTTGCGCAGAAACGCTGCGGGCACCGCCCTAATAAAGCGATCGTCAGCCAGCAAGAGATGGTTGATCGCGTAAAAGCCGCGGTAGATGCACGAGTGAACCCAGAGTTTGTGATCATGGCGCGCACCGATGCGTTAGCGGTGGAAGGCATTGATAGCGCCATTGAACGTGCCATTGCTTGCGTGCAGGCCGGAGCCGATATGATTTTCCCCGAAGCGATGACCACTCTTGAGCAGTACGATCGTTTCTCCACCGCGTTAAGCGCAGCTTGTGGTAAGTCAGTACCGATTTTAGCCAACATTACTGAGTTTGGGCAGACGCCGCTCTACCCATGTGCAGAACTTGCTCAAGTGAAAGTGGATATGGTGCTTTACCCATTGAGTGCGTTTCGTGCGATGAATAAAGCGGCTGAGAATGTCTATCGTCATTTATTAGAGCAGGGCAACCAACAAGCTTTGCTCGATAGCATGCAAACCCGTAGCGAGCTGTATGACTATCTCAATTACCACGATTACGAAGATAAGCTCGACGAGCTTTTTTCATCAAAGGAATAATAAAAACAAAGGAAAAGGAGTTCAACATGTCAAACGCACCACTGGGCGGCGCAGGTCTGCGCGGTCAAAGCGCGGGAGTCACCGCTTTATGTACTGTCGGAAAAACTGGGACGGGTCTAACTTATCGAGGTTATGACATCACCGATCTTGCCAACCATGCACAGTTTGAAGAGGTCGCTCATCTGTTATTGATTGGCCATTTACCTAATCAAAGTGAACTTGACCAGTACAAAACCCGCTTAATGGGATTACGAGGTTTACCGCAGCCGTTAAAAGCCGCGCTAGAGCTTCTACCAGCCAGTACACATCCAATGGACGTAATGCGCACCGGCTGTTCAGTTTTAGGCAACCTTGAAACCGAGCACAGTTTTGCTGAGCAGTTGAGTGCGACCGAACGGATGTTGGCACTTTTCCCCGCTATTATCTGTTATTGGTATCGTTTCAGCCACCAAGGCATCCGGATTGACACTGAAGATCAAAGCGAAGCATGCATTGGTGGCTACTTCTTAAAAATGCTGACAGGAAAAGCACCGAGCGAGCTGCATAAGCAGGTGATGCATTGCTCATTGATTCTGTACGCAGAGCACGAGTTTAATGCATCAACGTTTGCCGCGCGCGTCTGTGCTTCTACGCTGTCAGATATTCACTCTTGCGTAACCGGGGCGATTGGCACACTGCGTGGCCCGTTGCATGGTGGAGCCAATGAAGCGGCGATGGCGATGATCGAACGCTGGCAAACACCGGACGAAGCTGAGGCCAATATTCTGCAAATGTTGGCTAATAAAGACAAAATAATGGGTTTTGGTCATGCTATTTATCGTGAAAGTGACCCGCGTAACGCATTGATCAAACGTTGGTCAAAAGCGTTATCTGAAGCGGTGGGTGATACGCATTTGTACGCGGTATCAGAACGTGTTGAAGCGGTGATGAAACGTGAGAAAGACCTATTTTGTAATGCGGATTTCTTCCACGCTTCGGCCTACCATTTTATGGGTATTCCTACGCCATTATTTACCCCTATTTTTGTGATGAGTCGATTAACCGGCTGGGCCGCTCATGTGTTTGAGCAGCGCGCTAATAACCGAATTATTCGCCCAAGTGCCGATTATGACGGTCCTGAACATCAAGAGTGGATACCAATAGAGCAGCGTTAATGGGATGAAATCAAGCCATGCTCCTTTGGTGTATGGTTTGATGGCAGGTAAAACCTAGCTCGCTAGACGATGTTTTGAATAGACAATGTTTCGAATAGACAGTTTTATGGGTGGAATTGATGAGTCATCAAACGATCAACAGCCAATACAAAAAAGTATTACCAGTGACCGCGCTGGAGTATTTTGATGCACGAGAAGCGGTCAATGATATCCAAGCCGGAGCGTATGATCGGCTGCCTTATACCTCACGGATACTGGCGGAAAACTTAGTCCGCCGCTGTGAGCCGCACACATTGGTTGATTCGCTGAAACAGCTGATTGAGCGTAAGCGCGATCTCGACTTCCCGTGGTATCCGGCGCGTGTGGTGTGCCACGACATTTTAGGACAAACCGCTTTAGTGGACTTGGCGGGGTTAAGAGACGCGATTGCTCAGCAAGGCGGTGATCCATCCAAAGTAAACCCTGTGGTGGAAACGCAACTGATTGTCGATCACTCACTCGCGGTTGAACATGCTGGCTTCGAAGCTGACGCGTTTGAAAAAAACCGTGCGATTGAAGATCGCCGCAATGAAGATCGCTTTCACTTCATCGAATGGTGCAAAACCGCCTTTGAAAATGTCAGCGTTATTCCGGCGGGTAATGGCATCATGCACCAGATTAACTTAGAAAAAATGTCGCCCGTCATCCAAGTGAAAAACGGCTTAGCATTTCCAGATACTTGTGTCGGTACTGACAGCCATACTCCTCATGTCGATTCATTAGGCGTGCTGGCGATTGGCGTCGGTGGGTTAGAAGCCGAAACAGTGATGTTAGGTCGCCCTTCGATGATGCGTCTGCCCGATATTGTCGGCGTTAAACTAACCGGTCAACGCCAAGCGGGGATCACCGCGACCGACATTGTGCTTGCCATTACGGAGTTCTTGCGAAATCAGCGCGTGGTGTCTTGTTATCTAGAGTTTTTCGGAGAAGGCGCTCGCGCATTGACGATTGGCGATCGCGCAACGCTTTCCAATATGACACCTGAATATGGTGCAACCGCAGGCATGTTCTATATTGATGAGCAAACCATCAACTATCTCAAACTCACGGGTCGAGACGCACAGCAAGTAGCCTTGGTTGAACAGTACGCTAAGCAAACGGGCTTATGGGCCGATGATTTGATTGAAGCGCAATACGAACGGGTGCTGGAGTTTGATCTCTCAAGTGTACAGCGCAATTTAGCCGGGCCTTCAAATCCTCATCGCCGTTTGCCGACAAGCGAACTGACCGAGCGCGGTATTGCGGGGGCGTGGCAAACCAAAGAAGGCGAATTACCTGATGGCGCAGTGATCATCGCCGCCATTACTTCGTGCACCAATACCAGTAATCCGCGCAATGTCATGGCCGCCGCGTTGCTGGCGAAAAAGGCTAATCAATTGGGTTTGGTTCGCAAACCTTGGGTCAAAACCTCCTTTGCACCGGGCTCAAAAGTAGCCAAACTTTATTTAGAGGAAGCTGGCCTGCTGCCTGAGCTAGAACAGCTCGGTTTTGGCATCGTCGCTTATGCATGCACCACCTGTAATGGTATGAGTGGCGCGCTTGATCCTATGATTGAGCAGCAAATCATTGAACGCGATCTCTATACTACGGCTGTGCTATCAGGTAACCGAAACTTTGATGGCCGCATTCATCCCTATGCGAAACAGGCTTTTCTTGCCTCTCCGCCATTGGTGGTGGCGTATGCACTTGCGGGTACGATTCGTTTTGATATTGAAAAAGACGCGTTGGGAATAGATTCGCAAGGCAAGCCGATTTACCTCAATGACTTATGGCCAACCGATGAAGAGATCGATGATGTGGTGGCGCGCCATGTTAAGCCCGAACAGTTCAAACAAATCTACATTCAGATGTTTAAATTAGATGAGCACATGGCCAAACAAAAGCCACTTTATGATTGGCGCCCCATGAGCACTTATATCCGTCGTCCGCCTTATTGGGAAGGTGCGTTAGCGGGTGAACGTCGGTTGTCAGCCATGCGACCTTTGGCGATTTTAGGTGACAACATCACTACGGATCATTTATCGCCATCGAACGCAATTTTAGCGACCAGTGCTGCTGGGGAATATTTGCTCAAAATGGGCGTTCCGGAGCAAGATTTTAACTCCTATGCCACGCATCGTGGTGACCATCTGACCGCGCAACGCGCCACTTTTGCTAACCCCAAACTGTTCAATGAGATGGTGCAAGAGGAGGGCAAAGTAAAGCAAGGTTCATTAGCGCGTATTGAACCTGAAGGCTTGGTTACCCGCATGTGGGAAGTGATAGAGACTTATATGGATCGTAAGCAGCCATTGATCATTATTGCTGGGGCCGATTATGGGCAAGGTTCGTCACGTGATTGGGCGGCGAAAGGTGTACGTTTGGCGGGAGTTGAAGCCATTGTTGCCGAGGGGTTTGAACGGATCCATCGCACGAATTTAGTCGGGATGGGTGTTCTGCCACTGCAATTTAAAACGGGAACAGACCGCCACACACTGCAACTCGATGGTACTGAGCTTTATGATGTGGTGGGAGATATTAAGCCGGGCGTCGACTTAACCTTGGTGATCACGCGTACGCAAGGCGCAAATAAGGGCGAACAGCAGAAGGTTACGGTGACTTGTCGTTTAGACACGGCTGATGAAGTCAGTGTGTATCAGGCCGGTGGCGTATTGCAGCGTTTTGCGCAAGATTTTCTGGCTCAATGACGCTAAGGATAAAGGAGTATCAGGTGAGTAACTCATTAAAAATTCCGGCGATGTATATGCGCGGCGGCACCAGTAAGGGCGTGTTTTTTCGGCTTGAAGATTTACCCAAAGAGGCTCAGCAAGCGGGAGAGGCGCGAGATCAACTGCTGTTGCGTGTCATTGGTAGCCCCGATCCTTATGGCAAACAAATTGATGGCATGGGCGGCGCAAGTTCTAGCACCAGCAAAGCCGTGATTCTATCCAAAAGTGAGCAAGCCGATCACGATGTGGATTATTTGTTCGGCCAAGTTTCGATAGACAAAGCGTTCGTAGACTGGAGCGGCAACTGCGGTAACCTTTCTGCGGCGGTAGGGCCATTTGCGATTCACAGCGGTTTTATCGACCCAGAACGGATCCCTAATAACGGTGTAGTGACGGTTCGCGTTTGGCAAGCCAACATTGGCAAAACCATTCTCATCCATGTGCCAATTGAGCAGGGTGAAGTGCAAGAGTGTGGTGATTTCGAACTCGATGGGGTGACTTTTCCCGCTGCTGAAATTGCGGTTGATTTTCTCGATCCTGCCGATGATAGCGGTGTGATGTTCCCAACCGGAAATGTGCTCGACCAACTGCAAATCCCTGGCATGGGAACCTTGAATGCAACGCTCATTAATGCGGGCATTCCGACGATTTTTATCGATGCTCACGACATCGGTTATCAAGGTACTGAGCTGCAAGAGGCGATCAACAATGATGATCATGCCTTGGCGATGTTTGAAGCAATTCGCGCTTATGGCGCTGTGAAAATGGGTTTGATTGAGCATATTGAACAAGCCCAACTGCGCCAACATACGCCTAAAGTAGCGTTTGTAGCAAAAGCGCAATCCTATTTGTCATCCAGTGGTAAAGCGGTATCGGCGAACGATGTCGATATTGTGGTGCGCGCGCTGTCTATGGGAAAACTGCATCATGCGATGATGGGAACGGCCGCCGTGGCCATCGCTTCAGCGGCCAGTGTCCCTGGGACGTTAGTGAATATGTTGGCGGGCGGTGGAGCAAAAGAATCGGTCACTTTTGGTCATCCATCCGGTACGCTGAAAGTGGGTGCTAAAGCCGTTTTACGAGAGGGTCATTGGGGAATAGAGAAAGCCAGTATGAGCCGCAGCGCGCGGGTGTTAATGGAAGGTTGGGTGCGAGTCCATCGTTAAGCCTCAAATCATGTTAAGGGAAATGTTATGTCGGCATATTTAAAGGAATATCAATGGGCTCAATCTGAACCTGAATCATTTTGGCAGGCTCAAGCTCGGCAGATTGAGTGGTTTGAGTTTCCCCAAACTATCTTACAAAAAGATGAGCATGGCATTGAACGCTGGTTTACCGATGGTGTACTCAATACCTGTTGGTTGGCGCTAGATTATCATTGTGAAGAGGGGCGAGGTGAACAAACCGCGCTGATTTATGATTCCCCAGTGACCGGAAGAAAGCGTCAATACAGCTATACACAATTACGAGATCAGGTAGCGAAAGTGGCGGGAATGCTGGCAATGCAAGGTGTTGCTAAAGGCGATCGGGTGATCATTTATATGCCAATGATCCCGGAAGCAGTGATGGCGATGCTCGCTTGTGCACGGCTTGGCGCGATTCACTCTGTCGTTTTTGGCGGTTTTGCACCCAATGAATTAGCGGTACGTATTGAAGATGCTGAACCGAAAGTGATTATGACGGCATCTTGCGGTATCGAAATCAATAAGATTTTACCCTACAAACCCTTAGTTGACCGTGCCATTTTAGACAGCAAATGGAAGCCGGAAAAAGTGGTGGTGTTACAACGCTCGGAGCATGTGGCTGACTTAAATAATGAGCGAGATCTAGAGTGGAATCGAGCCGTTAAAGAAGCACCGTCGCATGATTGTGTGCCGGTTTTGGCGACCGATCCGCTTTATATTCTTTACACATCAGGTACGACAGGCAAACCCAAAGGGGTGGTGCGCGACAACGGTGGTCATGCAGTCGCGATGAAGTACTCCATGTCAACCATCTACAATATGCCTCAACAAGGTGTTTTTTGGGCTGCGTCGGACGTGGGGTGGGTAGTCGGTCACTCTTACATTGTTTATGCGCCCTTGATTCACGGTTGCACCACTATTTTGTATGAAGGTAAACCGGTACGCACACCCGATCCGGCTGCATTTTGGCGAGTGTGCCAAGAGTATAAGGTGGACGTACTTTTTTCTGCGCCTACCGCCTTTCGCGCCATCAAAAAAGAAGATCCCAATGGCGATCTACTCAAACATTATGATTTATCCACTTTAACCACTATTTTTATGGCCGGAGAACGTCTTGACCCGCCGACACTTGAATGGGTAGAACAGCACACTCAAAAGCCAGTAGTTGACCATTGGTGGCAAACCGAAACCGGTTGGGCGATTGCTGGAAATCCGATAGGGCTTGAGTCAATGCCAATTAAAGCGGGGTCAGCAACGAAACCGATTCCCGGTTATCAGGTCGAGATTCTCAATGAGCTAGGTGAAGTGATGCCCGCCAATCAACAAGGGTTTGTGGCGTTGAAACGCCCCTTACCACCAAGTTGTTTAGCGACGGTATGGCGTGATCACGAACGATTTGAGTCCGGTTACCTTGCTCAATTTGACGGTTACTATGTTTCTGGTGATGGTGGCTATTTAGATGAAGAGGGTTATCTCTTCATCATGGGGCGAATTGATGATGTGATAAACGTTGCAGGCCATCGTTTATCTACGGGGGAGATGGAAGAAATCGTCGGTGCTCATCCTGCGGTTGCCGAATGTGCTGTAGTCGGAGTGTATGACGAGCTGAAAGGGCAGTTGCCGCTAGGGTTGGTGGTACTCAAAGATGGCGTTAAGGTGGATGAGCGCGAGTTGGAACAAGAACTTGTTAACAAAGTGCGCAGTGAAATTGGTGCGGTAGCGTGCTTTAAGCATGCGTTAATTGTTGATCGTTTACCCAAAACGCGCTCTGGTAAAATTCTGCGTCGAGTCATTCGACAAATTGCCGATGGCGAAGAGTATGCTGTCCCTTCAACAATTGATGACCCAATGAGCTTGAGTGAGTTAGAAAAAGCGCTCCATCACTAGCGGCTACCTATAGTTGACGATTAATTGAGGCGCCTCAGATGAATGAGGCGTTTTTATTGCCAATTTGCAATCCGCATTTTATTTGTTTCTCTTAGTTCATCTGTCTTAGTTCTAAGACGAGATTAGCGCTCAATCGACCAAAAACACTACGCATGAAGATATATTTTTTAATCACTATCTTATAGAATCACGGCCAAAGCTTTATTCATTCAGAGCGCGAAATATGTCGTTAGTTATCATAACTCCTGCTTGTGATCGTGATTTACCGCAACTGAATCAGTTGATGTATGACCTTCATCATGAGCATCACCTTGCTTGCCCTGAGCATTTCAAAACAGCAGAAGAGATTGAACAAGAAAAAAGTATTGCTCGTTATTTAGATGATCCGGAATGTTTGGTTTACGTTGCCAAAATAGACAGTCAAATTGTGGGATTTATATCGGGTCACTTTTGCGAGTTAATTTCAAGCGTGAGCAAAGCGGTACCAATGGGCAGTATTGATGAGCTTTACGTTGAGCCACAATATCGTCAGCAGCATATCGCACAGCAGCTGTTTCAAAAAATGGAACAGACATTAAAAGAGTACGGTATTACCCAAGTCTTTGTCGAAGTGTGGGATTTTAACCAAGGAGCGCAGTCTTTTTATCAACGTTCTGGTTTTTCATCGCATATACATTGGTTAAGAAAGTCAATCGATAGCAAGTAATTCGATAATAATAATCATGGATTTTTAATGTGTTAAAACAGTTTTCATTGTTGAGTGTCTGTTTGCTGTCGTTGTTCTGGTCAAGTGTTGGTGTTGCTCAACAACCGGTAACGCTACCAGATAATATTCGTGGTGCCCTATGCCTAGTTAAAGCCGATCATAAGATCGTGCTCGTTAACGAGGTGATCACCAAGCAGATTTCATTGCCAGGAGGGACGATATCTCCCGGTGAATCTCCAGAATTGGCCGCGCAAAGAGAAACATGGGAAGAAACGGGCCTTGTTGTAACGGTAGGGCGCACGTTGGGGTATACGGATACGGCTGTCGTTTACAGCTGTCGCAGTGATTCCGATGTGATTGCTTTTAAGTCAAAAAATAGCCGTAATGGACATGAGTTGCCTATTTGGTTTGCTCCTCATTATGGTGTCGAGGTTGCTAGCGCAATGCTGATCGATCCGTATCGTATTGATGCAAGTCAGTATCGTTACCCTGAGCAATGGGATCGGATCAAAACCATGTATCAAGAAGCGGATAGCCAACCCGTGATTTATGTAGAGAATCTGGTTTCTGCTGCGCCTCGGTTTCACCAAATCGAATTAGGCTGGATGATGAAATTGCAGAATACGGTCGCGGAATGGCCGTATACGCTGAGTTCGTCGATTTATCAAATCGCAGTATGGATCACCAAACTGACGGATCCTTTATTGCTGATAGTTTTGTTTCCAGTGATTGCCTGTTATCTGGGTAAAGAGTCTGTTTATAAGATATTTTTTGTGGTTACCGTGAGTTCATTATTGTCATTGGTGGCTCAGCAAGGATTTGCATTACCAAGACCTCATGCCTATATACCACTGTTGGAACTTTGCCAAAGTTACGGGTACGGTTTTCCAAGTTTACCGATTGCAGTTTGGTTTGGTGTAGGGATATCACTATTGCGAGCTTTTGATCATCTCGATTTCAACCGAATGTTTGTGGGTTTTATCGTGTTGATGGGGCTATTAATGTTGGCCAAATTCTATATTGGGGAAGCCTTCATCAGCGATATGGTGATAGGTGGATTGTTGGGCGCTCTGGTTGCGTGGCATATTGTTCGTTTAGATGAACAATCTTATACCGACGTCAGAACACTGCTGGGTTCGCGTGGGGTATGGTGGGGTTTAACGATCACGGTTGCACTGCTGGTTATGATCTGGCCCTTGCCTAGTTTCACCGCTTGGTTAGCCATTTTGCTGACGGCATCGGCTTTAGTTATGACAAAGAGCACTGAACCACTACACATCACTTTTCAACGAATGTGGCTGCTGATCATTTTGTTATTAGCACTCAATCAAGTGGTGTTATTTGGTGCCACGCTCGTTTCATACAGCAGTATTTTCTCTTTAATGGTTGAGACGCTCCGCTTGCCACTACTCATGCTCATCTTTGCATGGTTCATGAGAAAATGCCGTGCTTAACCTGGTTGTTTAGTCCACATCCCGATTAAAGACGCCTCGACTGAGGCGTCTTTAATGCCTATTTGTGAGACTCACCGAGTACAAATTTTTCTATAGCAACTGCCACACCATCGTCGTCGTTACTGAGTGTAATATAGTCGGCTAGCTGCTTCGTTTGTTCCATCGCATTTGCCATTGCAATTCCAAGTCCTGCGTATTGCAGCATGTGATGATCATTTTCAGCATCTCCCATACAAATAATGTGTTTAGCCTCGATCCCCAAGTGCTCAGCAATCGCTTTGACACCGACGCCTTTATTACTCTGTGTGTTTAGGAATTCCAGAAAAAATGGTGCACTTTGTACAATAGTAAACTGCTGATAGAGTTCCGGAGGAAGTTGTTCAATGGCTTTTTGTAGCAAGCTCGGCTCTGCCACAATCATTGCTTTGATGATGGGATGATCATCTTCAAGCTGTTCAAAATCCATTTCCGTGATCGGCAGTCCGTTGATTCTTGCTTCAAGCTCGGTATATTCACTGATTTTAGGCGTGATCAGACCATGAACTTGGCTAAAGGCGTGTGTATTCACGTTAAGTTGGTTAGCAAGGTTAGCGACTAATTTTGCAGAGCGGCCATCGATAATTTTGTGATGAATAATTTCACCACTGCCAATGTTTTGAACCATTGAGCCGTTGTAGTAAAGGACAAAATCCTCATTTGAGTTTAAATGCAGTTCTTGCAACTTATCGCGCATGCCATCAATGGGACGTCCAGACGCCAGCACAACTCTAACTCCTTTTTCACGAGCTTTGGCTATAGCCTGTTTTGTTCTGGCTGTGATCTGTTTTTGGCTATTGAGAAGAGTACCGTCCATATCTAAAGCGATGAGTTTATACATGACTTACCTAAATTAAGTGAAGAAGAAAGCCAGCAGCTTATGCAAGTTGAGATGTGATCGCCACTGATTTAGTCAAATTTTTACGCACGTGATGGGTTTAGTTTGACCTAAGGCAAGGCATCTATTAAGGTCAGCGACCTGCATTTTTTGATATTGAGTTAGGCTGAGTTTACGTTGTACAAAATTAATGAAATGTTTGAGACCATTCAAGGTGAAGGCGTGCATACCGGCGTTCCTGCGGTTTTTATTCGTTTGCAAGAATGCCCAGTGGGATGCGCTTGGTGCGATACAAAGCAGACGTGGGATGCAACGCCGCAAGATGAACGCCCAATCAATGACGTGCTAGCCAAAACCCAAGATAGCCCAACTTGGTGCTCAGTCAGTGCAGAAGAGATGGTGTCGATCTATAAAACACAGGGTTATCATGCTAAACATATTGTAATTACGGGTGGTGAACCGTGTATTTATGATCTGCGTCCACTTGCGCAAGCATTTGAGGCAATGGGATGTCACATTCAAATTGAAACCAGCGGCACATTCCCGGTTCAAACCTCGGTAAATACATGGGTGACAGTGTCACCAAAAATTGCAATGAAGGGCAAACTGCCTGTACTCGATTCAGCTCTGTTAAGAGCAAATGAGATCAAGCACCCCGTCGCAACGGCTAAAGATATTGAACAGCTAGATACGTTATTGCTGCGAGCGCAAGTTCCTGATTCAACAGTGATTGCTTTACAGCCTATTAGTCAGAAAGAGCGGGCAACCCAATTGTGCATTGAAACATGCATTGCGAGGAACTGGCGTTTATCGATTCAAACGCATAAATATTTAAGTATTGCCTGAGGAGAGGAAAATGAAAAAAGCCGTTGTGGTATTTAGTGGTGGCCAAGATTCAACAACCTGTTTGGTTCAGGCATTAAAAGAGTTTGATGAAGTGCACGCCATCACCTTTGATTATGGCCAACGCCATAAACTCGAGATTGAGGTTGCCAGCACCTTAGTGAAAAAGTTAGGTGTAGCTGCACATAAAGTCATGGATGTAAGCTTACTCAATGAGTTGGCGATCAGTTCACTCACTCGTGACGATATTCCAGTATCAAACGAGTTACAAGAGAATGGGTTACCGAACTCGTTTGTGCCGGGGCGTAACATTCTGTTTTTGACCCTTGCGGGTATTTACGCGTATCAAATAGGTGCAGATGAGGTAATTACCGGTGTTTGTGAAACCGATTTTTCTGGTTATCCGGATTGCCGAAATGACTTTGTTAAAGCGATGAACAGTGCTTTGGTGCAAGGGATGGATCGCCCATTCAACATTCGTACTCCTTTAATGTGGCTAAACAAAGCAGAAACTTGGGCATTGGCGGATCAACATGATGCTCTCGAACTCATAAGACACGAAACACTGACTTGTTATAACGGTATTATTGGTGATGGTTGTGGCGATTGCCCATCATGTGAGCTACGTAAAGCGGGTTTAAACGATTATTTAGTAAACAAAGCGTTGGTGATGAATGCGCTTCACCAAAAGCAATCTGTAACTTTATGATGTATCTAATAATCAACGTATAGATCAAGTGAAATTTAAACGGGTGTTCTAGTGTTTGCGAATGGAATAGCGTGCAAATAGAACACCCATTATTTAGCTCAAGGTACTAAATAGTTCAAGGTACTAAAGATACATTTTGGCCAAATCTGCAGGTTCTACTTCTTTACCTTCTAAGCTTGCATTCCAGTTGGTGCCAATTAATACACCATCTTCATCAAGGGTAATCAACCAATCTTCTACGAAAATATCGAGAGGGATTTCTAACACTTCGAAGTCAGACCACTCTTCAACGTTGTGAGTTTGTGCATCTTCTTTGGTTGACCAAAAGGGCATAACTTCACTACTTTCAAATTCTGTCGAGTCGCATGCCAGCCAACCATCTTCATTTTTTAAGCCCCATACTAGTTGGGTCTCTTTTGTTTGTTCAATAAACAATTCTAAGTTTGCTTGAAGGTCAGCAGTTAATTTGCTCATTATCTTTATCTCATAAGGTGATGACGCGCAAGGATAGCATTTTGTGCTAGTAAACTCATTACAATTTTAGACAGAAAAAAGGGGCGAAAACGCCCCAATCCTCGATAAATATCGATTTCAACGCTCGCGTTTGGTGAAAATGGTCCACTCTTCTTTCACCGAACCTTTGTGGCCGACGACAGTGGCGACAACTTTTCTATTCATCGCATGGCTAATATCATCATCACCATTTTCTGTCAGTTCAGTATCACCAAAACCAACAATACGGACACGAGTATGGCTAATGCCGTAACTAACAAGCGCCTTCTCGACATTATAAGCTCGGTTTTTCGATAACTCTAAGTTATAACCTGGATTCCCAACCTTACTGGCATAACCTTGTAATTCAATCGAAGCTGAAGGGTATTGCTTGAGAAAATTGGCCATTGACCGTATTTGACTTAGAAACACAGGGTTGACTATTGCTGAATCATTCGCAAACAGAATTCTAAGCTGGAGTTGCTCTTCGGTTTTAATGAAAGTGCCACAACCATCATTATCGATCTCTGACTTCAATGGTGTTTCGGGGCACAAATCTCTGGCATTAATCACGCCGTCAAAATCATCGTCACGTAAATCGTCTATTTGATCAGCGAGTGGCATATCAATATATGGATAATCATCTCTAGCAGATGAAGCCGTCGAGGTGATAAAGAGTAAGCTCGCTATCATTGGCCATAAGTATTTCAACATGTTAGTACTCCACCGCATCATGCCACTCTTTGGGTGTATCCACTCTCAACGAACTCAACAATGACCCAGTTGCATTCATAACACGGTATTTTGCATACTGTTCATCGTATTTGGCATCGAGATAACCTTTTCTTGCTTCGAAAAGCTCATTTTCAGTATTCAACACATCCAATAGTGTTCGCTTGCCGAGCTTATATTGTTTTTCATAAGCAATAACCGTATCTGAAGCAGAATCAACATGATCGGCTAAAAATTCTTTCTGTTGTAATGTCAAATCGAGAGCGCTCCAAGATAAACGCAACCCCTCTTCAACACTACGATAAGTCCGATCTCTTAAATCTTTCGCTTTGTTCATTTGGTAGGCAGCACTGTCGGTGCGCGCAGAATCTGAACCACCATTGTACAGGTTGTAACGCATCCTAATCATGGCCGAGAATTCATCGCTGCTACCTTCTATCCCACCGGCATCATCACGCCATGTTTGTGCAGCTTCGAAAGATAATGTTGGGTAATTTGTTCCCTGAGTTTGTTTATATTGAAACTTTGCAGAATCAACATCGGCTTGCGCTACTTTGATGACCGGGTGATCTTGGTAGGCCTTTTCTAAAGCGTCATCAACGGTAAAAGGCAAAGCAGAATGGTCTGCTCTAGGGAAAATTAAATCTTGAGGAGGTTGACCTACCAACCGTTTAAACTGGGTATGTATATCAAACAGATTATTCTGTGCAGCTAAAAGATTGCCATGGGCTTTAGCTAAACGAGCTTCAACCTGAGAAAGATCAGCGGTTGAACCAATGCCTGATTCCACACGCTTTTGTATATCACGATATATTTTCTTATGTACTGAGAGGTTGCTTTCAGAAAGTGTCAGTATTTCAAACGCTTTCGTTGCATCGAGATACACCTTAGTGACCTCTAATGCGATATCTTGAGCGTCAGCTAAGAGTTGGAAACGAACCGATTCGGCATCAGCCGAAGTACGATCAATATCGTTTAAAGTCGAAGAACCATCCCAAATCAGTTGGGTTAAGGTAATGGTGGCTTCTTTACGAGTAAGTTCATTTTCAGTACCAGAGGCTAAATCAACCGCTTCGTAGCCAATACCAGCATCGAGATCGATCCTTGGAAGGTAAGCACCAGAAGAGGCTTCGCTATTATAGCGCTTACTCACATATTCGTTATATGCACTTTTAATATTTGGATTGGTTGCAAGCGTTATTGACACCGCTTGCTCAAGAGTCTGGCTATATACAGAGATCGGGAAGCTGAGTGCGATGGCGTAGCTCAACGTTTTCATGTTCATCCAATTCACTTGGGCACTCCTCTAGGGACTTCTACTTCTTTTAAGCCGCAATAGTACGGCATTAGCTGTTGCATTATCGAGACGCTTGATGGAAAAACGCAACAAAATAACATTAAATTCTCATCAGTAAACAGCAACATATTCATTACATTCGTGATTTTAGCAAAGAATCATACACCAAATCATCAATTAACATTTATTAAACATTGTTGATTGTTCTTATAATAAAGTACATCTTTAGTGTGATATTGATTCAAACTATAAATGTGTGACTTAAGTCTCCACCTACGTCACATAAGAAGGTGTAAAAATGGTTTTTCCTTTGTATTACAGGTGTTAAATGCTAATTTATTACCATTAGAAATGACAAATTACGTAGCAAAGATGTAGGAATGTAAACAGTCGCATCGTTGTGAATTCGGAAGTTATTAGAGGCATTATATGGAACTTGGTTCTTTTTCTTTAGGTACAACATTAACTTTCGGTCAGATGATCGTTGTGGATGCAAATGGCAATGTACGGGTGCTTCAGCCAGGAGAAAAAACCTTGCCTGGTGAAATAATCATCAGTGCCAGTAACGCTACCCAAGACGATGTAGGCAATAATAATGATGTACAAATATCAAGAGTTAACGCCGATGGTCGCAACGTAGATATAACTAATGACATCAATGAAATTTTCGCAGCATTAGAGCAAGGCCAAGACCCAACACAGCTAGGCGAAGATCTTGCAACTGCAGCGGGTGAATCGAACGGTTCAAGCCCGACGGGCTCAGTCAGCATCGCTCGCGACGCTTCGGAAACCATAGCCGCAACAGAATTCTCCACGTCAGCACTCACCGCGCTAGGCCTCTCTGAAACACAGAGTTTAACGCTATTAGAAAGCTATTCTCAAAGTGCTTTAGGGTCAATTGTGACGGGCATCAATGGTGCGAACGACGGCGCGAAAATCACAGGCGATGATAGCGGCAGCGTGACCGAAGACGCGGCGGATAACACCGCGACGGGCACCTTGACCTCAAAAGACGTGGACAACACCGACAACGAGTTCCAGGCGCAAACCGATGCGCCGGGCCAGTACGGCACGTTCAGTGTGGATGCGAACGGCAAGTGGACCTACGTGCTGGATAACAGCAACGAGAAGGTCGACGCGTTGAACGAGAACCAGACTCTGACTGAAACCTTCACGGTGAAATCGGAAGACGGCACAGAGCAACAAGTGACCATCACCATCAATGG
>NZ_CAWNMR010000004.1:0-110012 GCF_963875615.1 Vibrio sp. V09_P4A23P171 | reverse complement strand
CCGACAACGAGTTCCAGGCGCAAACCGATGCGCCGGGCCAGTACGGCACGTTCAGTGTGGATGCGAACGGCAAGTGGACCTACGTGCTGGATAACAGCAACGAGAAGGTCGACGCGTTGAACGAGAACCAGACTCTGACTGAAACCTTCACGGTGAAATCGGAAGACGGCACAGAGCAACAAGTGACCATCACCATCAATGGTGCGAACGATAAGGCAGACATCCAAGGCGCGGTGAGCGGCAGCGTGACCGAAGACGCGGCGGATAACACCGCGACGGGCACCTTGACCTCAAAAGACGTGGACAACACCGACAACGAGTTCCAGGCGCAAACCGATGCGCCGGGCCAGTACGGCACGTTCAGTGTGGATGCGAACGGCAAGTGGACCTACGTGCTGGATAACAGCAACGAGAAGGTCGACGCGTTGAACGAGAACCAGACTCTGACTGAAACCTTCACGGTGAAATCGGAAGACGGCACAGAGCAACAAGTGACCATCACCATCAATGGTGCGAACGATAAGGCAGACATCCAAGGCGCGGTGAGCGGCAGCGTGACCGAAGACGCGGCGGATAACACCGCGACGGGCACCTTGACCTCAAAAGACGTGGACAACACCGACAACGAGTTCCAGGCGCAAACCGATGCGCCGGGCCAGTACGGCACGTTCAGTGTGGATGCGAACGGCAAGTGGACCTACGTGCTGGATAACAGCAACGAGAAGGTCGACGCGTTGAACGAGAACCAGACTCTGACTGAAACCTTCACGGTGAAATCGGAAGACGGCACAGAGCAACAAGTGACCATCACCATCAATGGTGCGAACGATAAGGCAGACATCCAAGGCGCGGTGAGCGGCAGCGTGACCGAAGACGCGGCGGATAACACCGCGACGGGCACCTTGACCTCAAAAGACGTGGACAACACCGACAACGAGTTCCAGGCGCAAACCGATGCGCCGGGCCAGTACGGCACGTTCAGTGTGGATGCGAACGGCAAGTGGACCTACGTGCTGGATAACAGCAACGAGAAGGTCGACGCGTTGAACGAGAACCAGACTCTGACTGAAACCTTCACGGTGAAATCGGAAGACGGCACAGAGCAACAAGTGACCATCACCATCAATGGTGCGAACGATAAGGCAGACATCCAAGGCGCGGTGAGCGGCAGCGTGACCGAAGACGCGGCGGATAACACCGCGACGGGCACCTTGACCTCAAAAGACGTGGACAACACCGACAACGAGTTCCAGGCGCAAACCGATGCGCCGGGCCAGTACGGCACGTTCAGTGTGGATGCGAACGGCAAGTGGACCTACGTGCTGGATAACAGCAACGAGAAGGTCGACGCGTTGAACGAGAACCAGACTCTGACTGAAACCTTCACGGTGAAATCGGAAGACGGCACAGAGCAACAAGTGACCATCACCATCAATGGTGCGAACGATAAGGCAGACATCCAAGGCGCGGTGAGCGGCAGCGTGACCGAAGACGCGGCGGATAACACCGCGACGGGCACCTTGACCTCAAAAGACGTGGACAACACCGACAACGAGTTCCAGGCGCAAACCGATGCGCCGGGCCAGTACGGCACGTTCAGTGTGGATGCGAACGGCAAGTGGACCTACGTGCTGGATAACAGCAACGAGAAGGTCGACGCGTTGAACGAGAACCAGACTCTGACTGAAACCTTCACGGTGAAATCGGAAGACGGCACAGAGCACACCGTGACCGTGACCATCACGGGCACCAACGACGCGGCGATCATCGCAATCTCAAGCATTGCTCCTCTCTCCGAGGAAGGCTTATCTGGTGGACTTCAAGATGATATTGGATCCTCAGATGCAAGCGACGCAATTAAGGCATCTGGCACCATCACAATTGATGATGTAGATAGTGACTCCGTAGGGATCACTCTTTCGGGCCCGGAGGGCATCACGTCGGGAGGTATGGAAGTCGTTTGGGAATGGGATGCTCAAAATCACAAGCTGATAGGTTCTACATCTGGGAGTGATTCTAAATCCGTTATTGAAATCGAACTTACTGCTCCTAATGCAAGTGGCAAGGGCGAGTGGAACTATACGGTCACTTTACTCAGCCCTGTCGACCATCCAGATGGCTCCCAAGAAGATACACTGAGTTTAGATCTCGGCGTATTTGTTTCAGATGGGCAAGCCACAACGGAAAGCAAATTATCTATCATCATTGAAGACGATGCACCTAGCGACCATGCGATGGATCCAGTTGCTGCTACAGCAACTGACATCCCTGATGTGTTAACTGGCCAGTTTGATCTAACAAGTTACCGCGGTAATAGGACTACTATTGACGGTGGTCAATTTACTATTACTGCAAAAGGATTCTCTTCAGCTTTATCATCCACGTTAGTTAGTGCAAATATTAATGGTGACAGCGAAGGTATCGGCGTTAGTAGTAAGGATTCTCCGTACCATAACCTTGCTAATGAAGTTGATTTTCGTAAGTTTTCAGATGGCAGTTCTGCATCCGAAGAGTTGGTTATTAAACTCGATCCTAACACGGTAGCTTATGGTGCGAAAATTGAGTTCAGCAAAATGTTTGGCGGTGAAGGCGAAAGCGGGATTGTTGAGTTTTGGCGAGATGGAAAGCTGATTGCAACTCAAAGTTTTACCTCTGATGAAAACCGTGGAGATTACGCTAAAGACTTTTCTGTGCAACAGGGTGGTTTTGATACGATGGTTATCAAAGCTACTGATAATGGTCACTCGTTCAATCATAAAGATAATAGTGACTTTACCGTTAAAAATATCGAGTTTCTTGGTTCGGATGCGCCGCAGCCAATTGCTTATGGTTCTGGTGTCGTTGAACCGCAATGGGGGGCCGATGGTCGAGGGGCACTGCAATTAGTTGGCCTGGATGAATCTGCGACACTCAAAACGGTTACTGGCTCTGACATTACTGTTGGATTAGTAGGAGCAAATACTCTTACTGGTAAAGATGCAGAAGGGCATTTAGTCTTCAAACTCGAGTTTACACCGACAACGGGAAAATGGGAGTTTTACCAGTATCAAAATATACAATCGCCGTCAGGTGATGGAGATATTGATTTCCAAGTGAAAGTTACTGATGCCGATGGTGACAGTGCTGTGCTTGGTTTTGCGGTCAAGCCTGTGTCTCCACCGGTTATTGGTGAATTGACGCTCAATGTTTCTGAAGAAGGATTACAAGGCGGGATTGCGGATGACGCATCTATCACTGGTTCACAAGACACGACTAACCAGACCTCAGTGGAAGGGCAGCTTAATATTGCGAACACCTCTGAGCTTTCTATGGGGATTCCGGTTGGTACTTACACTTCTAATGGTGTAGCTATTACCTGGAACTTATCTTCGGATAAACAGAGACTGATTGGAACGGTTGCTGACAATAAAGTGGTCGAAATTACCGTAGATAACCAAGGCAAGGTGACTAGTCAGTTGCATGCTGTATTCGACCACACGAATAATGGTGGAGAAGATGAACTTGTGATTGATATCCCCATTGAAGCACAAAATTCAAGTGGTATTTCGAACACAAGTACAATCACCATTGTTATTGAGGATGATGCCCCTATCGCTAATATGGATGTTGCTTCAATCAATGTCTTGGCTGATTCATTTAATTTTAACGGTGTTTCTGCTGAGTGGAGCAATATTACAGGTGGTGCAAATATCAATATTTATGACTCGAGCGATGCTGACCCTGATTTAGACCAAGTACGCTGGGGAACGAGTGCAGGGTATGGGCAATCAGGGTATGGTTTTATTGATAACGATAGTGGACTGGCTGGAAACATAGCTCTCAATGAGCTAGTCCAACTAGGAACCTTTACTCACTATAACTACCCTATCTATGATTCGATTACGGGGGCAACACTAGATGTAACGTTTTCAGTAACCGATGCTTATGGTCGAGTAACGCCTGTGACGATTACGGTGAATTTTGCCCATAACGAAACACCAAATAATCAGTCTGATCCAAGGGATATCATTACTATTGAAAGTCAATCTGTGACTTTTGAATTTGAAGGTAAGATGTATACAGTTGAAGTCTTAGGTTTTGTTGATAAAAACGGTAATGTTATCAACTCGATAAAGACAGACGAAAATGCATCCAACCAGTTTGACTTGGTGGCAAAGATTGTTGAAGGAAGTGGTTACCATTTGCCAAGTGCTTTAGGTAATGTAATGCATAACGATTTGCACGGTGCCGATGGGTCATTGACGGTCATAGGGTGTGTGAATGGAGAAACATCAAGCAGTATTAATACCGGTGTTGGCACTAAGGTTATTGGTTTGTATGGCGAGCTGATTCTGATGGCTGATGGTAGCTATACTTATCAAGTGACTGAGGATGCCTCTAAGATCCCCCTCAACGCACAGGAAGTTTTTAGTTATACTGTGAGAGATAATGATGGTGATGCTGCCAATAGTACTTTAACGATTTCGGTCAACGCTGTAGATAAAAATGGTGTACCCGTAGGTTTACCATTGACGGTTGAAGGCAATGATTTAAATGACATGATAGTTATTAGAAATGGTGAAAACTCACAGCACCCAGATAGATTCGATGTTGCTTTTGGGGGTAATTTGTTAGGTACAGTACGTGATGTTCATGGCAATGAAAACCATATTCACGTCGGGCAAGGTTATAATAATGGCTCTCAAAACCAAACTGTTAGTGGTGGATCGGGGAACGATCATATTGAGACGGGCTCTGGAAATGACGTCATTTATGCAGGAATGACGGGATCTCATGGTTACAGTAGTGATGATGATTTGGAACTTTCTGCGTCTGAGATTGCCAATCATCACGTAATGACAGGCAATCTTTCTGGCACTGATTCAATGTTAGATAATGATGGTTTGTTATTATCGAACGATGTATCAAGCCGTAATGCTGACGTCGTTAATGGCGGTAGTGGCAATGATCGAATATTTGGTCAATCTGGCTCTGATATCCTTTTTGGTCATACTGGTGATGATTATATTGATGGTGGTTCTCACAACGATGGTTTGAGAGGTGGTGAAGGTAACGACACCCTTATTGGCGGCCTTGGTAGTGATATCTTAACGGGTGATAGTGGTGCAGACATATTCAAATGGGTTGAGATGGAAACCGCGACTGACCGCGTTACTGACTTCCATCGTTCGGAAGGGGATTCGTTAGATTTTTCCGATTTGTTTGAAGACATGACCAAAGATGAGATCACAGCATTGCTTGATGGACTGGGTGGTGTAGATCATCAAGGTGTTGCGGACGATGTATCTATCCGTGTTACAGGAAATGAACATGAATCGCACCTAACGATTGTCAAGTCGGGTCAAACATTGACCGTGGACTTTGATGGTGCGTCAGCTGCGGATATCACCAGTAGCTTGATGGATAATCTAAACCATTTAAAGGACTAAAATAACGACAACCGGAGCTTTATTAGAGCTCCGGTTTTTCTTGCTGCCTATAAAATACGGCTTACAACACCTTACAGGCGAACCCTTTTAGATAAAACCCTTCAGGGTAGGCTGAATCTGTTAAGTGGTCAGCGGCTTGCTCGAACCTTTCAACAAATTTAACGCTACGACCTGCATCGAGCGCCGCATCTGCAATGATTTTTTGGAAGAGATCGGTGCCCATAAGGCCAGAGCATGAATAGGTGAGTAAAGTGCCACCCGGTTTTAAAATTTGCATTGCCAACATATTGATGTCTTTATAACCGTTTGCACCGGAGATCAGGTTATTTTTACTCGATACGAACTTAGGTGGATCCATAATCACCACATCAAACAGCGTTCCTTGATCACGGTATTCTCGCAATAATTTGAAAACATCGGCATTTAAAAATACAGCGCGTTTTTTGGAGATATCGAATTGATTGATCTCTGCATTGTATTTGGCGGTATCTAATGCAGGTTGTGAGACGTCGGCATTAATTACACGTTTGGCACCGCCTTTAAGAGCATACAAACCGAAGCCTCCGGTATAACAAAAACAGTTAAGGACATCTTTATCCTTCACATATTTTATTGATTTCTGGCGGCTGTCACGTTGGTCTAGGTAAAAGCCTGTTTTGTGTCCACCAACAATATCGACGCTAATTTTTACGCCATTTTCTTCGATAATGACTGATTTTGGCGGCTCATCGCCATGCAGCACGCCCATGCGCTCTTCCAAACCTTCTTTTTTACGAACGGCAACATCTGAACGTTCGTAAACATGGCACTCTGGGAAAACGATTGTCAGCGCTTTAACAATATTTGTTTTATGGTATTCAGCCCCTGCGCTAAGCAGTTGGCATACTAGATAATCTTGATACTTATCGATAGTAATACCGGGCAACCCATCTGATTCTGCTGCAATCAGCCTAAAGCCTGTAAGACCATCTCGTTCAATAATCTCCTGGCGAACTAACAGTGCATCTTCGAGCCGTTTCACAAAAAAATCGACATTGATCTCCTGCTTCTCAAAGCTCCAAACGCGAGCTCGAATTTGAGAAGTAGGGGAATAGGCTGCTTTTGCTAACCACTGATTATCATGAGTATAAACGTCGACGGTCTCTCCAAGGCTAGGCTCACCTTCTACCTTGCTGATCCCTCGGGAAAAGACCCATGGATGTTTACGGCGCAAAGATTTTTCACGGCCTTTGACTAGATAGATTGCAGCTGTCATACATTACTCGATGAATATTCAAAATGGGGGCGTATTTTCATAGAAAAGGTAATGGAAAGCAAACAAAGAGCGAGCGTCATACGTAAATAAAGGAAATTGTTTGGAGAGAGTGTCTATGGGATGTACATCAAATTAACCCATTGTCATTTCTTTCATTATAGTGAACGACGCATTTTAGTAGATAAATGATTGAGTATTTAAACATAGAGAGAGATCCAAATGGCTCAACAGTGCGACAAGTTTATCGTGACAGGCAGGGTCCAAGGGGTTGGTTTTCGTTATCACACCGCTCATCAAGGACTAAAGCTAGGCTTAACAGGCTATGCTAAAAATTTACATAACGGCGAGGTTGAAGTCATCGCCATTGGGAATAGTGAAAATTTGGAGCAGTTTTATCAGTGGCTTCAACAAGGCCCCAAAACGGCGAAAGTAATGTCGGTGTCGCGTGAATCACTTCTTTCTTATACTGAAAAATATAGCGGATTCGAAATACTTTAAAAGTAGCACCGCTTTGTGCTTTGTATGGTTAAGTTGCTTGGAGCTTAGTTTCGCACTACAAGCATTTGGCAGGTTTTGGTAACCCAGCAAGTTTAGTTGCTTGTTTGGCAGGGCCTTTTTTAAAGAGTTTGAACAGATATTTACTATTGCCTTTTTCCGGACCATGCGCTTTTTCCATCGCTTTGACTAACATACGCACTGCGGGTGAAGTATTAAACTCTTCATAAAAGTGGCGCACGAACCAAATGACTTCTAGATGAGCGTCTGTTAACTCGATATCTTCCTGACTGGCCAGTGTCTGGATCATTCCTTCTTCCCATTGGGTATGGTCTAGGAGGTAACCCTGAGCATCAGTTTCGACGGTTTTACCATTGTATTCAAACA
Source organism: Vibrio sp. V09_P4A23P171 (assembly GCF_963875615.1). NCBI lineage: Bacteria > Pseudomonadati > Pseudomonadota > Gammaproteobacteria > Vibrionales > Vibrionaceae > Vibrio > Vibrio sp. V09_P4A23P171. The sequence goes on along the minus strand of NZ_CAWNMR010000004.1, from coordinate 102,446 downwards.
TCTTTATTACTCGATTAAAAATCCGCGTTTAGGGTAGCGTAGTGAATGTGTGATCTCAACTGTTTAGAAAGCAAAAAGCCCGCAAGCTGTGGCTTGCGGGCTCGTTTGGACAAAATGTCGACGTAAATTAGTCGTCGTTCATAATGCCTAAAATAGCCAATAAGCTTGTGAACAAGTTCAGAATATTTAGATACATTGAGATGGTAGCACTAATGTAGTTTGTCTCTTCACCTCGTACGATACGGCTTGTGTCAAATAGGATAAAACCAGAAAACACGAGCGCCGCGATGCTGCTGATCGCAAGTTGGCCAACGGTAGAGCCAACAAAAATATTAATAATTGCTGCAACGATGACAATAATTAGGCCTGCCATTAAAAAACTTCTTATGAACGAAAAGTCTTTTTTAGTCGTAATGGTATAAGCTGATAAGCCCATAAAAACAAGGCCAGTAAGGCCGAGTGCCTGAGCAATAATGCTAGAGCCATTCGGGATTGCAGCATAGTGATTAAGCATAGGACCCAGAGCACCACCCATTAATGTGGTGAACACAAATGTCCACACTATACCAGAAGAGGAATTAATGGCTTTAGGCATCACGAAGAACAGGATACCAATTGCTCCCAACTGCATAGCGAGTGCCATGAATGGTGAAATTTGCATTGCCATTGTTGCCATCGCAGCAATAGCACTAGTGATAAGAGTCATTGAAAGCAAGAAGTAAGTATTCTTCAACACTTTATTGGTTTGTAGTGTGCTCTCTAAGCTAGCTGAGCGAGTAAACATTGGGCTGTTCATAATCTTCCTCGTAAGGGTTTATGTTTGTATGTACATTTATGGGGCTGAATGAGCTAAAAATCAAGCCCTGTGTCGTATTTGTCTTGTACAAATTTTAATAAAAATAGTCACTTAGATGTTAAAGAATGTGTAACACCATGTGTCTATGCTCATAAACAAAAAGAGAGGTGATGTTCACCTCTCTCTTTGTTGGTCGTTAATCTATTAATGATGGAGAATTTGAGAGAGAAAATTGCGCGTTCTATCGGATTGAGGATTTTCAAAAAATTCAACAGGGTTATTTTCTTCAATGATCTCACCAGCATCCATGAAAATAACGCGATCGGCCACTTCTTTAGCAAAGCCCATCTCATGGGTAACACAAAGCATCGTCATGCCTTCTCCTGCGAGTTCAACCATAACATCTAATACTTCCCGTACCATTTCCGGGTCAAGTGCAGATGTTGGTTCATCAAATAACATAATCTGTGGGTTCATGCACAATGAGCGTGCAATCGCAACTCGTTGCTGCTGACCGCCAGAAAGTTGACCGGGATATTTGTCTGCTTGATCAGGAATCTTTACGCGTTCCAAGTACTTCATCGCAACCGCTTCAGCTTCTCCTTTAGGCATCTTTTTTACCCAAATTGGAGCGAGTGTACAGTTTTCTAACACGGTTAAATGTGGAAAAAGATTGAAATGTTGGAAGCACATACCGACCTCGCGTCGCACGGCTTCGATATTTTTAAGATCTTCCGTCAGTTCGTTTCCCGCGACGACGATTTGTCCTTTTTGGTGCTCTTCCAAGCGGTTAATACAGCGAATCATGGTCGATTTTCCTGAGCCTGAAGGGCCACAAATAACGATCTTTTCGCCTTTTTTAACGGTAAGATTGATATTCTTTAGTACATGAAATTCACCGTACCATTTATTCATATCATTAATCTGAATCATGATTTCTTCAGAAGGTGCGAGGTTGCGTTGCTGCGTCATAATACGTCCTTGATTTGTAGTTATCGTTTGTGACCAGTATGGAGTTTGTTTTCAAGCCATATCGAATATCTAGACATAGAAAAGCAGAACACCCAGAACACTAACGCGACAAATATATAACTTTCAGTAGAAAAGCCTAACCAATCCGGATCGGTATTGGCAGCTTGTCCAATACCGAGCACGTCAAACATCCCGATAATGAGTACTAAGCTGGTATCTTTAAATAGGCCAATGAAGGTATTAACGATAGATGGGATCGTGATCTTCAGTGCTTGCGGCAAAATAATCAAACCGACTTTTTTCCAGTAACTTAAACCTAACGCATCGGCGGCTTCGTATTGACCTTTAGGTATCGCTTGTAAACCACCACGAACCACTTCTGCCATATAAGCCGAACTGAACATGACCACCCCAATCAATGCTCTAACCAATTTATCCGTTTCCGAGCCTTGTGAGAGGAACAGAGGCAGCATAACGGATGCCATAAACAAAACTGTAATCAGTGGCACACCTCTCCAAACCTCGATGTAAACGGTACATAGGCTGCGAATAATGGGCATCTCGGAACGTCGGCCCAACGCCAGTACAACGCCAATCGGTAACGAAACAACAATCCCAACTAAGGCAATAATCAGCGTAACTAATAAGCCTCCCCACTTATGCGTTTCAACCACTTCTAGGCCGAAAAAGCCTCCATAGAGTAACGCCGCGATAAGAAATGGGTAGATGTTGACAAAAAACAACCAAATCCACGTTTTTTTCGGTGTATTTTCATAGGCGAGCAACGCACTAAAAATAGCAAGAGTGAAATAGAAGAGGCGAGGTCGCCATAGCTCAGCTTCTGGATAAAATCCATACATAAACTGATCCCAGCGTACGCTAATAAACACCCAACACGCCCCCTCACGAGTGCAATCACTACGTTGTGTACCTACCCAATCTGCATTAATAATCGCCCAATCGACAGTATGCCAAACAAGCCAGAAGGCGAAATACCCTAAGATCAGTGTAACGATGGAATTGAGTGCGTTATTAAAAAGATTTTTGCGCAGCCACCCAATGAAGCCAACGGTATTGGCTGGCGGTGGCAAGTTAGGTTGAAACTGATGTACTTTCATCTTATCTCTCCACCAAAGCAACTTTACGGTTATAGATATTCATTAATGCCGATGTCGTCAAACTGAGAGTGAGGTAAACACCCATAGTCATCGCAATAATTTCAATCGCTTGACCCGTTTGATTGAGCGTTGTGCCGGCAAAAACAGAAACCAAATCAGGGTAGCCAATCGCCATCGCTAATGATGAGTTTTTGGTTAAGTTCAGATATTGGCTGGTGAGTGGCGGAATGATGATGCGCAGCGCTTGAGGAATGACCACGAGTTTTAATGTTTTTGAACGAGATAATCCTAATGACATTGCTGCTTCGGATTGACCATGGCTCACCGCATTAATGCCAGAACGGACAATTTCGGCAATAAATGCGGCCGTATAAATACTTAGTGCAATCAGCAGTGCGGCTAACTCAGGGATAATACTGATGCCACCTTGGAAGTTGAACCCTTGCAGTTGTGGATACTCTGCTGACACTGGACGGCCCATAGCAAAGTACACAATGACAGGAAGTAGAATGCACAAGATAGCCGCAATTCTACCCATAGGCGTCTGCTGACCTGTTAAACGCTGTTTGTTTCGAGCCCAAATGCCAATAATTAAGGTGGTTAGTAAGCCAGCAAGAAAGGCAATAAAGATAAATGTGCTGCCACTTTCGAAAATGGGAGCGGGGAAGAACAGACCACGTACATTGAGAAAAATAGAATCCCCTAACTGCATGCTTTGCCTAGGCGATGGTAGAGCCTGTAACACGGCAAAATACCAAAAGAAAATTTGCAGTAATAAAGGAATATTACGGAAGATTTCTATATACACAGCAGCAAGTCGACTGACTAACCAGTTGGAAGAGAGACGAGCAATACCGATAAAGAAACCTAAAAGGGTGGCAAATACAACGCCTAAAAAAGAAACTAGCGCGGTATTGAGTAAACCTATGATAAAAGTTCGCCCATAACTAAAGGTTTCATTGTATTCGATCAAAGTAAGGCCAATCCCAAAGCCAGCTTCTTGATCTAGGAAGTCAAACCCCGTGGCAATGCCTCGAGAACTTAAGTTAGAAAGTGCATTGGTCACAATGGTGTAAAAGAAAAAAACCAGAACGAGAACAGCAATAATTTGAAAGGCGACTGAACGAAAAGTAGGATTGTAGAACAAATTTGCGCTTTTAGCCGAGGGAGCTCCTGAGCTAGCCGCAATAGTTTTAGTAGGTTTCATACAACTATAACCTCAAATCCATTTTTCCAAAAAGGCGGTTAAAACCGCCTATTTGGGATTGTGTGACTATTAACGAAGTGGTGGAGCGTACATAAAGCCGCCAGCATTCCACAACGCATTTGCACCTCGTGCGATTTGTAGTGGAGAACCTTTACCTACAGTGCGTTCAAAACTTTCACCATAGTTACCGACTTGTTTTACAATTTGGTATCCCCAATCATCGCGAATGCCCAAACCTTTACCTTTAGGACCATCCAGGCCAAGTATGCGTTTGATATTAGGATCGCTAGATTTAAGCATTTCATCTGCATTTTTTGAGGTAATACCGTACTCTTCTGCGTTAACCATCGCATTGAGAGTCCATTTCGCCACGTTAAACCACTTGTCATCATCTTGACGAACAACGGGCCCAAGTGGTTCTTTAGAAATGATTTCAGGTAATACAACCGCGACGTTAGGATCAGTTAAGTTCAAACGTAGCGCATACAAACCAGATTGGTCGGTTGTTAGAGCATCGCAACGGCCCGCGTCAAAACCTTTTGAGGTTTGCGCTGCTGTATCGAATACCACAGGTTTGTATTTCATGCCCGTGTTGCGGAAGTAGTCCGCCAAGTTCAGCTCAGTAGTTGTACCGGATTGGACACAAACCGATGCCCCATCAAGCTCTTTTGCACTTTTCACTCCTAGGTCTTTTTTCACCATGAACCCTTGACCGTCATAATAGTTTACGCCGACAAAATTAAGGCCGAGTGCTGCGTCGCGTTGGAGCGTCCAGGTTGTATTGCGCGAAAGAACATCGATTTCACCTGATTGTAGGGCGGTAAACCGTTCTTTTGCTGTGAGTGGAACATATTTTACTTTCGATTTGTCACCAAGAACTGCTGCGGCAAGTGCCTGGCAATATTCAACATCAATGCCTTCCCATTCCCCTTTTGAGTTCGGGTTGGAAAAGCCTGGTAGACCAGTGCTCACACCACAAGTAATAAAACCTTGCGAAAGTACTTTATCTAAAGTGCTATCTGCTGCTGAAGCTGTCGTCGCCATCATGGCAGTAGAAGCTGCTACAACAGAAGCAAGAACAGTGAGTTTATTCGCCATTTGTATCCTTCCTGTATGATCCATGTTAAACCAGGTGACACCTGATACAACGTACTAAAAATGTTGTTGTGTAGCTTTCCAAGTTGTATTTGCATGCAATCGCACATTTACAAATCAACCGTTTATAAGCGTAGGTAATGATTTGTATTTTCTCAAATTAGTAATTTGAAAGATTTTTGATTAGATTCACAAACCTAAGCTGCAGCTAGAATGAACAAATGTTGCAAGATTGTAAATAGTGCAACCATGTTCAATAGTGGGGCAACAGAATAGAAGCAGTATATTTCTCTTTTAACGTAAAATTAACAATTGTGTCATTAGTGTGTTGTCAGGATTTTCAACTGTCTAATGGCGAAAATTTGGTTGATAATTATTTGGCTGCATTTAATTAGTGTCGCAGATGCCCTATTTTTGGTAGCATCAAGCGAATAGTTATCTAGATTATTCATGGAATGAAATGCAGTATTTTCCTCTGTTTTTGAATTTATTGGGCAAACCAGTGCTGGTTGTGGGTGGGGGCGAAGTCGCCTGTCGAAAAGTAGAAGCATTGATTCGAGCTGGGGCTCAAGTCACCGTCGTATCACCTAAGATTGAACGTTATCTTTTGGAACTGGTAGAGCAGAATCGTTGCCAATGGGTTCAAAATTTTTATTCATCAGAACTATTAACGAAAGAATACTGGCAGGTATGGGCCACAACGGATAATCCGTCGCTTAACCACCAAGTGCATAAAGATGCAAGAAAGACAGGTGTTTTGGTCAATGTTGTCGATGATCAACCATACTGTGATTTTATCACGCCATCGATAGTCAACCGTGGGCGAATTCAGATCGCAATATCCAGTGGTGGTGCATCACCAGTGTTGGTGAGAAATATCCGAGAAACATTGGAAGCAGTTCTTCCGCAAAATCTCTCGTTGCTTGCTGATTTCGCTGCCTCCAAGAGAAATTCAATTAAACAATCACTCAATTCTGTCAGTGCTAGAAGAAAGTTTTGGGAAGCCTTTTTAAGTGATTCCAAAACAGAAAATGCAGTAAGCCGTGAAGAATTAGAGCGTTTATACCAACAAGCTCTCTTAGTGCCTATAGAAGAATCAGCACAATGTACATGGATAAGCTGTGGCGATGATGTTGAAATGCTGCCGATCAAAGCGCTACGTTACATGCAAAGGGCAGAGGTGGTTTTTTATGAACAACATTCTCCTTTTGAATTGATTGATCTTGTTCGCCGTGATGCTGAAAGGGAAAGTTTTAAGAATGCCGCGCAACTTGCAGAAAAGCTTGAGCAAGCAAAGTCTGATCGCAAAAGAATATGTATTTTGTTACCTAGAAACAGAGCAGAGTACGCTTTGCTTGTGGGGAAAGACTTAATGTTGTAAAAATAGTGCCATAGGTTATTGTTTTATCGGATTATGTTGCAGACCGAGCCTGATAAAACGAAGATGACTCAAAACTGAAGAGCTTATGTACTATGTATAAATCGATGCCACGTTCGTTCAAATCCTTCCTTGTGGTTAGCATTGTGAGTTTGGTTTCTATTTTTATGTCGTTACAATGTCACTCAAAGTTGCAAGAAGCTGAGTTCTGTGCAGATGATTATTTGAGCTGTAATATTAATAAAAGCGATGCCTCATTTCTCAATTTATATTATGATTCTTTTGAGCGTCCTGAAGTTATCAAAAGCTCTTTTACGGATTGGCGACAGTGGTGGTCACCTCAGGCAAAAGCTCTCTATATATTTTCACAAAATAATTTAATACAATTTGCGGGAATTACTCCTCTAGTTACTGAGGAAGCATTGGCTATTGGTCGTCAATACAATATAGACTGGATTATTGCGGAGGCTTATTTTTATGAAGCACAGGAATTATATTCATCACAACAATTAATTCAATCTGAATCCTTACTCAATGATGTTCTAGAGATGGTTGAGCGTATTGGATATAATGGGTTGAAAGGGCGAGTTTATAATTTATTGGGTAATATTTCATTTGATCAAACCAACTTAAAGAAAGCCTTAAAATATTATCAAATTGCTTATCAATTATTTGATAGGAATAAATATGCTATACAAATGTGCATAATTCTAAACAATATATCGACTGTGTATATTCATACGGAGGATTGGAAAAACGCTGATATATATAGTAAGAGATCTTTGAAAGTATACCAGAATCATAATTTCTCTAACTCACTCACCGAAGCTATTTTATATACTAATGCCAGTGTGATAGATACAGCGTTAGGACGTGAAGAATCTCAGCAGCGCAATGTTGAACTTGCTTTTGATAGAGCGATGAAAACAGGTTCTAAACAGTTGCAGTTTAAGACTATGGTTAACTTAGCCGATAATTTATTAAATCAAGGTGAGACAGAAGATGCCTTAGATATTATGATTCGATGTTTATCTCTTGCTAGGGAAGAGTCTAATCCCTTATTTACCGCATACTGTCAAGAGAGTTTAGCGGAAGTCTATCTTGCAAAAACTCAGTTAGAATTGGCCATCTTGAGCGCCAAAGAAGCGGTAGGAATTTATACAGATCACAATAATGTGCCAAGAATAATATATGCTACTGATATTCTTTCAAGAATTTATGAGCAGAAAGGTCGATATGATGAAGCATTGTTTGAATATAAGAAAATGGCAACATTAGAAAAAAAACTTATCCTTCAGTCTAGAGAAAAAGAGGCATTGAGTCTAAAAAATCAATTTGACAGAAAACTCGACGAACAAGAATTATTGCTATTAAGTGCTAAGAACGATATACAGAAGCTACAGATACAAGCTCAGGAATTTAGGGAATGGTTGTATTTTTTGTTATTTATTATTATTAGCTTTGTATCTTTAATTAGTTATCGAAAGTATAAAAAATTTAAAATCAAACACTCAACTTTACAGCAGGATCATGCAAAGTTAGAAGTTGAATCTACACATGACCCACTCACGGATTTGTATAACCGAAGATATCTTGATACTTGGTTTTCTTATCAGGAAGAAACAACTAATAATAAACCACATTTATTAGCCATAATTGATGTCGACTATTTCAAAAAAATAAATGATCAGTATGGTCATGAGGCGGGGGATGAAGTGTTAAGGGCATTATCTACCATTCTGAAACAGCAGCTTCGACCTGAAGATCTACTTATGAGGTGGGGAGGTGAAGAGTTTGTGATGATCATTAGTACACCAGAAGCTCATATTAAAGAAGTCTTGGAGAGAATTCGTGCTCAAGTCGAACAAACATCATTTTACTGGGCAGGGCAGCGGGTTCCTGTAACTGTTTCCATTGGAGCAATTGCTGAGAAGTCGGTGTCTAAGTTGGCGTTGTCGTGGCAGAGTGCAATGGAGAGTGCAGACCAAGCGTTATACCAAGCGAAGTCAGAAGGAAGGAATCGATTCATTGTAAATGATAGTTATCAGTGATTGAAAAGCCACCTAGTGAGGTGGCTTTGATATTTTATTCGTGGTGCTGTTAGTCTCGGAAATTGTCATACTGGAATGGCTGGCCCATATCCGATTCACGCATTAGAGCGATCACTGATTGTAAATCATCTCTCTTTTTACCCGTTACTCTTACTTTTTCACCTTGAATGGATGCTTGGACTTTGAGCTTGGCATCCTTAATGGCTTTTACCACTTTCTTTGAGGTTAACGGGTCCAGTCCTTGTTTAAATTGGACATCTTTAAACCAGCGCTTGCCGGAATGTACAGAATCTTTCGCTTCCATCGCTTTGGCATCAACACCTCGTTTCGCGAGGTTGCCACGTAAAATATCCATCATTTGACCCAATTGAAAATCATCTTCTGCAGACAGTTTTACAACTTCATCTTTGAGTTCAAATCCAGCTTCTACATTACGAAAATCAAAACGAGTAGAAAGCTCTCGGTTTGCATTATCGACAGCATTACGAAGTTCAACAGTATCGACTTCTGAAACGATATCAAAAGAAGGCATGGTGTTTCCTTATCTATTGCTTAGTATTTATTTTAAGTTACGGCGGTCAGTGATCGCTTGTGCCAGCATATCCAGCATAGTTGCTGTGTCATCCCATCCTAAGCATGGATCGGTAATCGATTGACCATAGGTGAGGTTATTTAAGTCATGCATTGGCTGATTACCTTCGATAATGAAGCTTTCAGCCATAATACCAGCAACGAAATCCTTACCTGTACGTATTTGTGTGCAGATGTCGGCCGTTACATCTATCTGTTTTCTATGCTGCTTTTGGCAATTCGCGTGGCTAAAATCTACGATGAGGCGCGGGGCTAAGCCGAATTCGATCAGTTGCTCGCAGGCTGCAGATACGGAGTCAGCGTCATAGTTTGTCCCTGTATCACCACCGCGTAAAATAACATGGCCAAAGGGGTTACCACTGGTACGATAAACGGTCATACGGCCATTTTTATCCGGTGAGTAAAAGTAATGTGATGCTTGGGCCGCTCGAATGGCATCAATAGCAATTTTGATGTTGCCATTCGTGCCATTTTTAAAACCGACAGGGCACGACAGTGCAGACGCCATTTCTCGGTGTATCTGAGATTCCGTAGTACGCGCACCAATAGCTCCCCACGTGATGAGATCTGCGATGTATTGCCCGGTAATCATGTCTAAAAATTCAGTCGCAGTAGCAAGGCCTAGCTTGTTGATATCTAATAATAATTTCCGTGCTTTATTGAGCCCTGTTTCCAGTGCATATGAACCATCCAGATTGGGATCCGTAATCAAACCTTTCCAGCCCACAACGGTGCGTGGTTTCTCGAAATAGGTACGCATGACGATAAACAGTTCATTTTTATATTGGTCTTGGATCGCACTCAAACGTTGAGCGTAATCCATTGCGGCTTCAGTGTCGTGTACTGAACACGGACCGACAATGACTAACAAGCGATCATCGTGACCAGTCAGAATATTTTCAATTTGACGGCGTGAGTTTGCGATGCGCTCTGCTACGTCGTCTGTGATCGGATGCGCATTTCCAAGCTCTGCCGGAGTCGGCATTGGGCCCAAGGCTTGAGTTCTTAATTCATCTGTTTTTAATGGCATGGTAAAGCCTGTACTCTTATTGCGAAGCGGTAAAGATAACGGAATTGGCAATAGGAATAAACTCCAAAACGGAAAACTTATTGCTTATCATCTGCAAGATGAAATTTTATTCATAAATTTGTCATAAATATTTACTTTTACTTGAATTAATACTCGGCTATGGGTATTTTCCTGAGCAAGATAATTAAAAATGTAGGGAGTAATGAATGAGTTTGGCACAACATGATACGATCCACCCTCAGTTGATCTTAGGTGATGCCCTTCCAGCGGCAATTGAATCAAGTGGAAATGCCCAGCATTTGTATGTATCGCTGTCCGACATTATTTTAGATTCGTTGTTTTATCATCCTTCGATTGAGCAACATTTTGCGAATCTAACTGAACTTGAGCAAGGCTCTTTGCAATCCATTCTTGATGACAAAGCGGTGGCGGAGCATTTTACGTCAACCATTGTTGATAGAGTCGTGGCAGCGGTTCAAAAAAATCACACTACGATTCGTGTCTGTTTGAGTGATGCAGATAGTTACACTTATAAAGCGTTGATCGGTGGAAGTGTTGAAACGGATGAAATTAACCCAGCGATGGGAGTGCGTGGCGTATCGCGTTTTTCTTCCAACCAGTATGCAAAAGCGTTTAGTTATGAATGCGCTGTGATCAAGGCATTGCGCAAGCAAGGATTGAACATCGAAATTGTGGTGCCATTTGTTCGAACATTAAGTGATGCGGCTACGATCATTGACCGACTGGCAGAGCAGTCTTTACCTCGGAGTTTAGATGGTTTGAAAGTGCTTTATTCTTGCGATGTTCCATCAGCGGCATTGTTGGCAGAGCGTTTGATGCACTATTTTGATGGTGTGGTCATCAACATCGATAACTTAACACAATACACCTTAGGCATTGATAAAGAGAACCCCGAACTTTCCCATTTGTTTAATCCAGAGAGTGAGGCGGTCATCACGTTGCTCGATTTAGCATCAAAAGCGGCACGTCATGCGAATAAGCCGATTTTGGTCGTCACCCAAGCACTAGCAAGTTATCCAAAGCTGCAGGAGCACTTAGCTGAAAGTGTTCAGGCTGATGTTGTGGTAAAAATGTAATGATCTGATTTGGGCGCAGAATAGCTGCGCTCAACCCTAACTTTTTGTAACAACTTATTGACATTTCACAGCGTATACCTTGAACTGGTCCGACAACCATATTAAAAAGGTCAAGCCTCATGCTCTCCCCATTAACAAAAGCGAATCTTTACTTAAATCTGTTTGGTTTTTTAAAAGTGCCATTGATTTGGTCCTGCAGGCCAAAGATTTTAGTGCTAAACGAACACTCTGTAGAAATTCGAATTCCACTTAAACGTCGCAATAAAAATCATTTAAATAGTATGTATTTTGGTGTGTTAGCCGTTGGTGCAGACGTAGCGGGCGGTTTTATGGCAATGCATAAAGCACAACAGCGTGGCTCCAAAGTATCGTTGGCGTTTAAAGCGGTTAGTGCGGAGTTTTTAAAAAGGCCGGAGGCGGATGTTCATTTTCATTGCCATGATGGCCAGCTAATAGACAGTATGCTTGATGAAACTATCGCGACCGGAGAGCGAGTCAATCAGACAGTAAAGATCATTGCAACCTGTCCTTCATTGCATGGTGACGAGCCTATGGCGGAGTTTCATCTTACTTTATCGTTAAAGCGTATTGGTAAATAAGGCTGAATTAGAGACTACTCACTTAATTCTATCGGTTCAATGTCGACAATCTTATTTCTATTTAAAACAATTTTCCAACGGTAGTAGCGGGGCTCTTCTTTATGGTTATCTTCTTTGATAATCAAGTTGAGCAAGTGCCGTTTTTCTACGGTTTCTCGACTCACTTGACCACCACTTAACTGATAAATGCGATTAGAGCCTTTGTCCATCAAACGGGTAATAGGGCGTAGATCAATGTGTAAAGTTTCGCGTGTTTCCTCATAGCCACTCATGAAGCGTGAAGTTGACATGGCCGTTTCTGAGCGATAGTGAAGTACCTGTTCCTCCCTTTGAACAATGCGTTTCTTTCGAATTGTTTTGATTCTGTCTGGTAATTTACTCAGGTTGGTATAATCAAGCCATTCAATTTTGTAACCTACAGATTTTCCGGTCGTTGGGTCTATGTAACGACGCTTCCATTTAGGTTTTCCTTTACGGATCCAGCGCCACAGCATATCGCGTAAGTCATCTTTAAAGATCTCGCGTAATGCATAAACAAACGACATAGCGATGATAAAAGAGGCGGTGATTTCCCCCCAATAGTCGCGAGCTGTAATGGCGATGACGGTGACAAACAGCATTACAAGCCCAGTCGCGATGCCTTTTACGGCACGCTTCATGTTATTACCTAAAGAAGTGACGTGTTCATTAAGCACAATGGGATGCTCGATTAAACGGCGTAGTAGGCGCATCTTGTTACTCAGCCGAGTGATGTCTTCCCCTGCCTTTGCCGAGTTGTAATTGTTAAGTTTACGATGTGCCTGTTCTTTCTCAACCAGTGTAATTAGACGCTCTTTGATGGTTTTATATTCACCATCGCGGTTCATGTGTGCGACTAGGGAAAGAAACTTTTGCTCAGTATACCAAGATAAATAGTTATCAATATTGGCGTAATAGCGTTTTAAGCTCTCTTCATAAGGAATGCTGCGGCGCAATCTTTTCAAAATATCTAAAGAGAGTTCAATGACACTATCAACTTCATCTGATGTGACGGTGTCACTCGTCGTATTGAGTTGTACTACAGCTTTATCTAGAGCGATAACATACTGATAAGCAAATAAACTCAAACTGACTCGATACTGAGTAGAAGAGAGATGGCCTCGTTGTGCAAGCCGGCTGTGTACTAAGGGCAGTAACGTTTTATCACTGTAATACGCACGCTCTTGATGGATGAAGCTATAGTAAAAGTCAGATTCAGGAAGTATTTCGGGTGTTAGACCTAAATCACCGGGAATGAATAGGTAAATGTCTAGATCAAGTTCTTTGCTCTGAGACATGGCATGTGAAATTTTAAGCGTGATGGTATCTTGCTTATCGACATTAACCAAAGAAAGCTCCTGAAAAAATGCTTATTTTTCCCTTGAATGCAGGAAAGGATAACAGAGATCACGTATAATCTCTGCAAAATTGAGGTGAGACATAGTAAATGATTAACGTTGGTCAAATAAACAGTTTAGAAGTCGTAAAGATTGCTGATTTCGGCGTGTTTTTGGATGCTGAAGATTTTGGAACCACTTTACTGCCTAAACGATTTACCCCAGATGGGGTTGAATTGGGGCAGAAAATAGACGTATTTTTGTATTTCGATTCAGACAATCAACTTGCCGCGACGACTGAAAAACCGATTGCAAAAGTAGGCGAGTGGGGATTGATGAAAGTTCAGGGTGTGAATAGCACTGGTGTTTTTGTTGATTGGGGTCTGAAGGGTAAAGATTTATTGGTGCCTTACAGCGAACAGCGTGCTCGTTTTAAAGAAGGACAAATGATTTTAGTGTATGTCTACACTGATAAGGCTTCCGGCCGCATCGTAGGCACAACTAAATTCAACAAGTGGCTGGACAAAACCCCTGCAAACTATACGCAGAATCAGCAAGTTGATCTATTAATTGCAGAACACTCAGAACTCGGATACAAGGCCATCATCAATGGCGAGCATTGGGGGATGATTTTCCCATCAGATGTGTTTGGTAAGTTGTTTATTGGTAAGACCTTAAAAGGCTACATCAAAAATATCCGTGAAGATGGAAAAATTGACCTAGCTCTGCAAAAAATTGGCGTAGCAAAAATGGATGAGCTAAGCACTAAGATCATAGAGTTACTTGAGAAAAAGGGTGGTTTTCTTCCATTAAGTGATAAATCGACACCAGAAGCTATTTTTTCGATGTTCCGTACCAGTAAGGGAACCTTTAAGAAGAGCATTGGTGGTTTGTACAAGCAGGGAAAAATTACCATTGGGGAAGATGGAATTCATCTTGTATAGCTGAGGCGTTCACCTCCTGTTGCAATCTATTTTCCTTGACGATAAAAAAAGGCCCAAAACTTTTCCGTTTTTGGGCCTAGGGGAATGGCTCATTTGAGCCTACGCTAATCATTAAAATAGTCGTACTTATGCTTCCCTGTAAGTATAGTTGTTATCGCTAGAAGTGCGCGTGTTTTCTAGATTTTTGTCCTATTTTTGGGCGTGTTAAAACAAATTTTTATCTTTAACGAGTTCTCTTGGTAAACCATTTTTTATGCGGTTTCCTACCCATTTCCCTAGGCCAATCACATCGTTACCGAGTTTAACCAGCACTTCGCCAGTGCCAGTTTGTAGTGCTGGTCTGACATCTCTGCCCATGTACCAATCTCGCGCTTCTTCAATCGATAGTGTGATGCAGTTTGATTCGTTACCAGTCGCTAATGATGTAGCGACTTGATGTTGCCAGCGATAACCTTTTTTATGTGTTTCAGCGATTTTTATCCCCATGCGAGAGAAGCGGAATTTGCCGAGCATAGGTTCCAGTGCGTTTGGAAATAACCATACATCATTATCACGTAGCCAGACACTGGTATCATCGGGGATCGCAACTTCAAACGTTTTCATGAGTTGATCCGTGATCTCTTGTGTGAGTTTAAGGTTGGCTTTCGCAAAAGGAAATTGACCTAAGCGTTTGTTGACTTCAGGGTGGGGTACAGAGCTAAGTTTACGGATTTTCGCAACAAAAAAACCTTCACAATCATAAGTTTGAGGGAATATATGCAAAAACCCTTCGTCTGTAATAGCTGCTTTTGCATCTTCAAACAATGAGCTAAGGGAAACAAATTCAACTGATTGTGGATATTTTTCTTTTAGATGCAAGCACACTTGTTGGTTCTCTTCTGTGCTCAATGTACAGGTTGAGTAGACCATCACACCGCCGGGCTTTAAAGCTTGAAACGCACTTTCAATCAAATCTTTTTGTGTTGTGGAAATCGACAATACAGATTCTTTGCTCCAGTTTTTCATCGCATCAGGATCTTTACGGATGGTACCTTCTCCTGAGCATGGCGCATCTATTAACACCGCATCAAATTGTTCCGGTAACCAACCGCCAAAGACTCGACCATCAAAATTGCTCAGTGCACTGTTACGTACACCGCAGCGTTCGATATTAGCATGCAGCACTTTAACACGGCTGGCTGAAAATTCGTTGGCGACTAATACGCCTTCATTTTCCATACACGCCGCAATTTGCGTTGTTTTTGAACCCGGAGCCGCCGCCATGTCGAGTACTGAATTGAACGATTCATCGCCAGTGAAAAGAGCGGACACCGGCATCATAGAACTGGCTTCTTGAATGTAAAAAAGCCCTGCCATATGTTCGGCTGTGTTACCCAAAGGCACGACAGACTCATCGGCTTCAATCCAAAAACCCGTGTTACACCAAGGCACTGGTGATAAAGCCCATCCTTTTTCTACGGCGCGTTGACAAAAGCTATCAACAGAGATTTTTAGCGTGTTGACTCGGATACTTTTACGCAGAGGACGCTGGCAAGCTGCAATAAAATCACTCATCGTTAGATGTGTGGGCAGTATCGCTTCAATTGTCGCAAGAAAAGGTTCAGGTAGGGTTATATTGGCGTGCAAAGCAGTATCTCGTCTGGGAGTTGAGGCCGGATTATATAAGAATCGTGATGAGATCAAAATAATAAAAAATGCAGCCGATCAGCTGCATTTTATAAGAATCAAGGTTAACCCTTTAAGGTTTTGGTATGGCTGTTCGCCATTGGCGCCATTCTGGTTTGGCTTCAGGATATAAGTAAAATGCTTGGCCTTGTTTAGCGATAGGTTGGAGCTGTTTTTGCTCTGGAGTGGCAAATGTAATTCCGCCTTTCATGATGCTATCTAACGTGCCTGCTTTTATATTTGCACCAGATAAACCGATGGATACATCGACGCCAGAAGTGTTCCAAAATACGCTATTGCTGCGAACCAGATAAGCGAACTCTTTTTGGATTTCAATGGTAAACATGACGCGGTCTGCAAAGTCTCCTAGAGCAACATGGGTTACTTTGCCTACTTCCATTTCACGGTAGAGAACAGGGCTGTCTTCAGCCACTGATCCTCGTGTTTCACTTTGTAAGGTGAATTCAATACCGAGTGCTTGTTGTGGCTGTTTTTCTAGTTCAAATTGATACTGCACATCGCCAAACCCAGGTTGGACCTCAATGCTGGAACTGAGTAAGTTTTGCAGATTTTCAACACCATTGAAGCCAATCTTAGTTTTCGCTACCCAAAAGTGAGAGCCATTTCTGGCAATGCCTAATGCGTAGCTAGGCTCAATTCTCGCTTGGAGTGTAACTTGGTTTGTCTTGAAATCGGGTGTTACAGAAACAACCTCTCCCACAGTGATATTGTTATATTTGATGGATGTTCCTAGCGTAACGCCAAAGGATGAATCGGCCGTTAAGATGATTTCTTGGCCCGCCTTACGTGCTTGATCGTAGCTGTCATAGAGCTTCCACAAATTCTGATCTTTGTTATCAATACCTTGCAACGAATCAAATGCAATGCCTCCTTGAATTAAAGTTTTTAAAGGAGCGGCTTTGACTTTTACGCCTGCAAGTGTTGCATTAATTTCGACGCCAGAACGGTTCCAAAAAACAGTTTGATTCGTAATCAGATGGCGATATTGATTCTCTATTTTGACCTCGATTTTCACACCTTCTTTAGTGAGCTTAAAGCCAAAAACACTGCCTACTTGAAGGTTACGGTATAGGAGCGGGCTGCCCGGATTGATGGGAGGAAGCTCGTCGGCAAAAAGAGTCAGTGTCTGTGAGCCGCTTTGATTATATTTTGCAAGCTCAGCTAAGGATTTACTTTGATATAGCGGGTATTCATTACTCGCATTTTCAGCGCCTTCGCTGATGAAACTGATTGAGCCGGCGAGCAGTTGTTTGGCAGGAGGGATCGAAACATTAAGGCCTGATTCGGTGAGCTCTGCGGTGGCCGAGCCTGTAATGTAAAAACGATTCTGTGAGCGTATGAGTGATGAGTACTCTTCATCAATCAGCGTATTGAGCACAACACGGTCTTGCTGCAACTTTACGTCAATTACTGAACCTACCGCGATGCCTCGATACAAAATCTGGCTGCCCACATCTAAGCCATATGAGCTTTCCGTTGTAAGTTTGATAGCAATCGATTTTGCTTGTGACTGATTAAATTCAAATTGGCGAATTGCAGTGAAACTTCTGGCCTTTTCGCCCTTGCCAGGAATGAGTGTCAAGTAATTCCCTTTGATCAAATTACCGATGTTCTCAACTCCAGAGAGTGAGACTTTGGCCTCTTCCAACACAAAACGGCTTCCCGAATTGAGCATATCGCTAAAAGCCGGTTGGATAGCGGCAGAGGCGATGATCTGTTGGTGACTTTTACTGAGCTGCAATTCCGTGATTTGGCCGACTTCTATTCCTCGGTAAATGATGGGGGCACCGGTTTGGTTAATATTATGCTGATCGGGTAGGGTGATTTTCACAGGGATACCACGCCCTGCGGTTTTTAAATCGCGATAGAGACTAAATTGGGTATTTTGTTCAACAGGCTCTCCACCGTCCGGTGAATCGACGGCAATTGAACCACCGATTAATGCACTTAAACTTTCTAAGCGGACGTCAACACCTTCAAAGCCAATGCTTGCACCAACACCGCTGACATTCCAAAAACGGCTTTCATTGGTAATAATGTGGCGATACTCGTCTTTTATCGAGGCTTGAATGAGTACCGACTTTGCATCGTCATCGAGTTTGTAGTTAAACACTTCACCAATCGGAATTTTTTTATAGACGATTTGTGAGCCAACAGAAATACCTCCGAGATCGCGAGCCTTTAGAGAAATGATAAGCCCTTGATTAGGCAGTAGATCAGAAGGTGCACCATCTAAAGCACTAAACACTTTATCGTGTTCAGCTGAACTATTTTCGTTACCCGGTTGAATCGCAATATAGTTTCCTGAAACCAACGCATCTAGGCCTGAAACGCCAGATAAACTGGCCGTTGGCTTCACTAACCAAAATCGGGTATTGTCATTGAGTAACTGAGTAGCTTCTGGATAAATATCGGCTTCCACATAGATGTTTTCTAATCCTTCGGACAGTTTAATATCTCTTACCATGCCGACTTCGAGCCCTTGGTAGCGAATTGTTGTTCGCCCTGCGACTAAGCCTTGTGCGTCCGAAAAATAGATCTGGATTCGTTCGCCAGCATCGTGAATGGCTTTAACGACTAACCAACCTGCGAGCGCCATGGTGAGTATGGGCAGTATCCACAAAGGTGAGATGCCCCTGTTTCGCTTAACATCGGGAGTGTATGAGGGCTGGCTTGAAATTTGTTTACTCATGTGAAGGCTCGTTTTGGTCTGCGATTTCTGGGTAATTATCCCAGATGAGTCTTGGGTCCATACTTTCCGTGGCGAGCATGGTGAGTACAACCACCAAGCCAAAGGCAACGGCTCCATAACCGGGAGTGAAGTCGAGAATTTGACCGCGATCAACCAGTGTCAACATAATTGAGATGACAAACAGATCCATTACCGACCATTTGCCGATCCATTTAATCGCGAAATAAATGTTCATTCTCTGACGGTGGTAAACCGTTCGCTTAAATTTAATCGCCAGTAATAGATAGGTCAGGCCGAATATTTTTACAATAGGCACGATTATACTGGCCACAAAAATGATGATTGCAATTCCGACCATACCACTATTAATCAGTGACGCAACACCAGAGAAAATGGTGTCTTCTAATCGCTGTCCGTTGGTAATTAAAATCGATATTGGAATCAGGTTCGCGGGGAAAATAGCGACACTTGCTGCAATTAAATAGGCCCAAGTTCGTTGTATCGAGTTGGGTTTCCGGTGATATAATCTTTGCGCGCAACGCACGCAGTGCGTATTTTCTGGTTGTGAAAGATGGCAATGGTGGCAATGCACCTCTTTACGCTCGAAGGCATATTGATTCTCTGGCTGCCACGCTTGCCAATAGCGCCTTACGCTAACTCGAGTCGCTAGCAATACGGTTGCCAGTTGCAGCAAGACTAAACCATACAACCCCACACCGATAAAAATGTCGGAATAATCTTGAAGTTTAAAACAAGATACCGCCACGCTGACTAAAAAAACATCGAGCATTACCCACGCTTTTAATCGCTGAATAATGATCAGTGAGCCACGCAGTAGATGAAACCATCGATAACGCAAGGCGAGATGAGCGGTCACTACGGAACCACACACTAAAAGTGGCGCAATAGAGCTGCAAAATAGCACCAATAAAGCGAGCGCTCCAAAGCCCTCTTCAGCCAGCGCAAAGACACCGGATGGCAAGGTGGCGGGGATCATCACCCCAACCAAGCGAATACTGATGAATTCAAAAAAATGAGAGGGGATAAACAGTAACAAGCAAGTGATGGCGACGGCTAAATCCCCAGATAAAGAGGGAGATCCACCGCGGTACAGTTGGGTACCGCAGCGTGGACAATAGGCACTTTTTCCATGCTCAACCTCGACGAGATCAACGGCCAATTCACAGCCGTGACACAACCTCACGCCGTTAGGTGATTGTGGATGTTGAATAAGCGCTGAATGTTGAGACAAACAATCATCCTAATTTATTGTTACCCAATCACTAAACGTACGATTGGAGATTTCCATAAAGGGTCTGATATAACCCATCTTGCTCGACTAATTCTCGATGCGTACCCATTTGGCTAACTTGACCATCTTCCAGCACGTAAATTATATCGGCTTGTTTCACTGCCGAAAGGCGGTGCGCAACAATTAAAGTAGTTCGACCTTTCAAAAATCCAGTCAGAGCATTGTGCAATGCCGCTTCAGTTACCGTATCTAACGCGGATGTTGCTTCATCCAAAATAACAAATTTAGGATTGCTCAGTACCATCCGAGCGATGGCTAAACGTTGACGTTGTCCGCCCGACAAGCGAATACCATTTCGGCCAACTAGCGTTTCTAAACCGTCACTGAGATTCGCAGTCACATCATCCAGTTGTGCAATATGCAGCGCTTGCCATAATTCCTCTTCTGCATATTGACCGCCGAGGGTCAAATTATGCCTTAAGGTGTCGTTGAATAGTATAGGTTGTTGTAATACCACGGCAATGTTATCGCGAATAATATCAAAACTTATCTCTTCAGTGGTCGCACCATTAAAACGGATCTGCCCGGAATTGGGTTGATACACACCAATTAACAGTTGGATCAACGTGGATTTCCCACCACCACTTGCGCCAACCAACGCAACTTTTTTACCCGCCGGAATCGTGAGCGAGAGATCGTTGAGCACACTCTTTTCACTATCGTAGGCAAAATTAACGTGAGAAACCTCAACATCGACCTGGCGGTTATCTGTGAATGGGTTAATTTTGCAAATAGGGCGAGGCTCTTCCTCCAGTGCAAGCAGATCATTAATGCGATGGAAGGCCGCCTTTGCACTGTACCAAGAAAATTGAATACTCAGCAGTTCTTGCACTGGGCCTAACATAAACCACAAATAACCGAAAACGGCGAAAATTTGCCCTATGGTCAAGTCGCTAAAGACCACCATCAGCATCGCGACCGCTCTAAATAGCTCAAAACCAAGTAAAAACAGGAGAAATGAGACGCGCCCTGCAGCCTCTGATTGCCATGCATATTTGTCTGCATTCTCTCGGACTTGGTTGGCTTGCTGTTTGAGTTCATTGAGAAACTCTCGCTCTTTATTAGCGGCACGCAATTGATAAATGCCATCTAATGTTTCGACTAGCCGATTTTGAAAGCGTTCATACGCTTGGTTTTCTCGCTTTTTCAGATGTTTGACTTTGCTTCCGAGTTTACGTGAAAAGTAAATCACAATCGGGTTGACCAATAAAATAAACAGCCCTAAACGCCACTCAAGCCAGAGTAGAACACCCGCTGTGCCTAACACGGTCAGTAGCCAGAGTAGAACACCCGCTGTGCCTAACACGGTCAGTAGGCTGATGATAAATTTACTGAGTGTGCTACCTATGAATTGATCAATGGTTTCGATGTCGGTGATTAAGTGAGCATTAATACCACCACTGCCTTTGGTTTCGTACTGCCTGATGCTTATCCGTCCTAATTTATCAATCATTTTGCAGCGCATTTGGTAGGTGATGGTTTTGGACACCAGAGTAAATTGACGGCTTTGAAGTATGTTGAGCGCTTGGCTGACGCTACGCATCAAGACCACTAGCAATAACGTGAGCGCAATATAGCCTGTTGGGTTTTGCATCGACGTCGGTAGAATAGTATTCATCATCGCCAAACCAGAAGCGGGTTTATTCAGCAGAACTTCGTCGACCATTAATGGCATTAATAGTGGAATAGGGACACTAACCAGCGTTGCAATAACCGCGATCGCATTGGCAAATAGAAGTGTAGGTCGATGTTTTTTTACTTGTTTTATTACCCAAGAGCGGCTAATAGTGTCATTGGAATTAGTCATTATGATGAGAATGCATCCTATTTATCGTGTGAGAAATTGTACGCTGTTCAAAAATAGATGTCTTCCGTTTTCAAAAGGTCGTTGAGTTTATATGAACATAGAAGAATACCGCCGTCTTACCAAGCAGGCGGTGGCACTGGTTGAATCTGAAACGGATTTAATCGCTAATCTTGCCAATTTGAGCGCCTTATTTAACATGGAGCTTGAAAATCTTAACTGGGTGGGTTTTTACCTAATAAAAGAAGAGCAACTGGTTCTCGGTCCCTTTCAAGGAAAACCAGCTTGTGTACGCATCCCCTTAGGAAAAGGTGTGTGTGGTACTGCGGCGGCGACTAACCGTATACAACGTGTTTATGATGTCCATGAGTTTGCTGGTCACATTGCTTGCGATGCTGCGAGCAATTCTGAGTTGGTGGTGCCATTTTCTATCAATGGTCAAGTGGTGGGAGTATTGGATATCGATAGCCCAACAATTGGCCGTTTTTCTGAAATTGATGAGAAAGGGATGGCAGAATTAATGATTGAGATAGAAAAGCTGCTCAATTCACACGCTAACAAGGCATAAATTGGTCATTGCCTGTGGTTTTTCGCATTTAGGTCACTATAATACCGAACATATTTATCTTAATGCCTCGCGGAAAGACCGCATAAACCAGGAATCCTCATGGAAAACACTGAAAAGTTAAAAAACAGCAAAGAAGTTATTGCGTACATTGCTGAATGTTTCCCTAAGTGCTTTACTTTAGAAGGTGAAGCAAAGCCTTTGAAAATTGGTATTTTTCAAGATCTTGCTGAACGCCTAAACGAAGACTCAAAAGTAAGTAAAACACAGCTGCGTGCTGCGTTAAGACAATACACGTCGTCATGGCGTTATCTACATGGTGTTAAACTAGGTGCAACTCGTGTTGACCTTGATGGCAACCCATGTGGAGAGTTAGAAGAAGAACATGTAGAGCACGCACAAGCCGCATTGGCAGAAAGTAAAGCTCGAGTACAGGCTCGTCGTAAAGAGCAAGGACAAAAAGCACGCGAAGAGGCAAAAGCGAAGCAGCCAAAAGCGAAAAAGCCTCAAGCACAAGCTCGTCGTCCTCAAGCGAAAGCGCCAAAAGCTGAAAAACCTGTCGAGACGCGCGCTTTAAATGCTGATGAAATGATCACTGGCAAACAAGTGAACGTAAACATGGGTAAAGGAAACATGGCTGCGACCATTGTTGAAGTTAATAAGGAAGATGTGCGCGTTCAACTTGTCAACGGCCTACAAATGGTTGTGAAAGCGGAGCACTTGCGCGCATAAAGGAGAAATTCCTACGCATGAAATGCCGTTCAAAATTAACGTTGATCGCTGCTGGCCTATGGCTAGCAGCGTCATCCGTTCAGGCCTTAGAAGCCACTCTTAGCAAAGAAGATTTACCTCTTCTTGCCCCAGAAATGCAGCATGAAACGGCGAGTAAGCGTGTGACTTCCCGTTTTACTCGTTCTCATTACAAACACTTCAACTTGAATGACGATTTCTCGCAAGCTATCTTCAATCGTTATCTCGAACTGCTCGACTACAACCGCAATATCTTTACTCAGAGCGATATTGATTCCTTTCATACGTGGTCGACACAACTTGATGATCAACTCAAGGCTGGCAATAACCAAATTGCATTTGATGTTTATAACTTATCAATGCAAAAGCGCTTTGAGCGTTTTCAATATGCGCTTTCTCTGCTCGACAAAGAAATTACATTTGAAGCCGATGAATCGATGGAACTTGATCGCTCAAAAGCAGCTTGGCCGAAAGATAAAACCGAGCTCGATAAGTTATGGCAGCAACGTGTCAAATATGATGCACTGAACTTAAAGCTTACGGGTAAAGAGTGGCCGGAAATTAAAGAAACGCTAGGCAAGCGTTATAATAACGCGATCAAACGTCTGTCTCAGACCCACAGCGAAGATGTATTTCAGCTTTATATGAATGCTTTCGCGCGTGAAGTTGATCCGCATACTAGTTATCTCTCTCCACGTAATGCCGAGCAGTTCCAATCAGAAATGAATCTTTCATTGGAAGGGATTGGTGCTGTACTGCAAATGACCGACGACTACACCATCATTCGTTCGTTAGTTGCGGGTGGTCCTGCCTCAAATAGCAAGCAGTTGGGTGAAGGCGATCGTATTATTGGTGTGGGCCAAGATGGCAAAGAGATGGTTGATGTTATCGGCTGGCGTTTAGATGATGTCGTACAACTGATCAAAGGCCCGAAAGGCACTAAGGTGAAGTTGCAAGTTTTGCCGGAAGGTAAAGACGCTAAAAGTCACGTTGTCACTATTGTTCGAGACAAAATTCGTTTAGAAGATCGAGCGGTTAAATCAAAAATCATCGAGAAAAATGGCAAGAAAATCGGCGTGCTTGAAGTCCCTAGCTTCTATGTCGGTTTAGCGCAAGACACGGACAAATTGCTGACTGAACTGAAGCAGAAAAAAGTGGATGGCGTGATCGTCGATTTGCGTAATAACGGTGGGGGTGCATTAACGGAAGCGACGGCATTATCCGGCTTATTTATTGAAAGCGGTCCGGTTGTGCAAGTTCGCGATAGCTATGGACGAGTAAACGTTAATAGTGACACGGATGGAAAAATCAGTTATCAGGGTCCTATGACGGTATTGGTGAATCGCTACAGCGCATCAGCCTCAGAAATTTTTGCAGCGGCAATGCAAGATTATGGACGAGCGATCATTGTTGGCGAAAACTCATTCGGTAAGGGAACGGTTCAACAGCATCGCTCGTTGAATCATATCTACGACTTGTTTGATAAAGAATTAGGCTACGTTCAATATACGATTCAGAAATTTTATCGTATTGATGGTGGTAGTACGCAGAATAAAGGTGTGGTGCCTGATATTGCGTTACCCACTGCGATTGAAGCAAAAGATACCGGTGAGAGCGTTGAACCTAATGCGCTTCCTTGGGATCAAATTGAGCGAGCTAAATACGACAAGTTACAAGCTAATGAAAAACTGATTGCTAAGTTATCTGCACAGCATCAAGCTCGTATTGCCAACGATATGGAGTTCGGCTTCATTAACGAGGATATTGCAAAGTATAAAGCGGAGAAAGATGACAACACAATTTCTCTCAATGAATCTGTGCGTAAGCAAGAGAGTGACAAGGCAGATGAATTGCGTTTGGCGCGGATTAACATGCGACAAGCCGCCAATGGTTTGAAGCCCTATAAAACCTTGCAAGATGTGCCTAAAGATTATGAAACTCCAGATGTTTATTTAGAAGAAGCAGTGGCGATCACTGTTGATATGCTAAATTAGCAACCAGTATCAATGAAAAGCGAGCCTTAGTGCTCGCTTTTTTGATCTTATTTAAACCAAATAAATAACGTGATACAGATCAAACATTTCGCTTTATCGTACAACCGGTTCTAAGCTTAAGAAAAAAGCGAGGAGCGTGTTATGAAATGGATAAGCATCATTTTTACCTGCATTGTTCTTATCAGCACCAGTGCGGCACAAAGTCAAAGTAGTAGTACGCAGACTCATCAAGACTTAACTCAGTTTGATCTCCCTTTTTTACTTGGTGATTGGTACCTACTTAACCCCAATCCTGACACTTCTTCCGATGATTTTCGTTCTATTAAACTGACCTTGGAATCGAATTATCGTTTCAAGATCGATATTCAAAAGAAAAATTACAATGTGGAGCACTGGGAAGGTGAATTTGACGCCAGCGATAACAGCTTGATTTTGGGGCTTAATTCATCGCAACCTCAAGTTTATCAATACAAAGTGAACCACAACATGCTCAACTTAAACGGCATTATGTTCACTAAAGCTTTACCAAATGCGTTGGCAGGGGTGTGGTCTAGCAAACGGATATTTGGTGAAGATGCGATAGCAACCGACATTAACCAACTTGATCTCGTTTTACAGCCGGATTTTGTATTTATGTTCAGAGTAAGTGGTGCTAATGGTAACGAATCGATCCATAAAGGAGTGTACTACACAGAAGGTGATCATTTGGTGCTCCTTTATGAAGACGGAGAACATGATACCCGCTATACGCTTGTTAGCGATATGTTAACTTTAGAAGTGGAGAATGGTTCCATGTCGGCTGTTTTAGCGCGAGTAAATCCGTAGTCTTGCAATCTTCATCATAAGAAAGGCAATGAGTGAAATCTGTTGATATATGGGTAAATTGTCAGCGAAATAACGGGGTATTTGTCTAAAATGCCTCGTTTTTCGGTTTGAGGGGTTGTTATTAATGATAACAAGCCTTAGATCTATAGCCATCTTACTGAATGTTTATCAAAAACGTCACATTTCACTCCGTCAACAAGGATTCCGACATGGCTCATACACCCCAAGCCAAGTATCGCAAAGATTATCAATCTCCATCACATACCATTACGGATCTCGAATTAACATTCGATCTCTTTGATACCAACACCACAGTGACTGCCGTTTCTCACGTTAAGCAGCAAAAAGAGAATAACCAATTGGTGCTGGATGGTGAAAACCTTGAGCTGAAATCGCTCAAAGTGAATGGCACCGAATGGCAAGATTTTCAGCTGCTTGAAAGCGGGCTCTCGATCTCATCATTACCTCAAGAGTTTGAATTGGAGATCGTGACACTGATTAACCCAGAAACGAATACCGCACTAGAAGGGTTATACAAATCGGGTGGTGCGTTCTGTACTCAGTGTGAAGCAGAAGGTTTCCGTCGCATTACTTACTTCCTCGATCGTCCAGACGTTCTTGCAAAATACACAACGACCGTGATTGCTGACAAAAAAGATTACCCATTTTTATTAAGTAACGGTAACCGTATCGAACATGGCGATCTTACAGAAGGGCGTCATTGGGTGAAGTGGCAAGATCCACATCCGAAACCTGCTTACTTATTTGCTCTCGTTGCGGGTGATTTTGACGTATTACGTGATCAATATAAAACCAAGTCCGGTCGCGATGTTGCCCTCGAAATTTTTGTTGATAAAGGTAACCTCGACCGCGCTTCTCATGCGATGACATCACTTATCAACGCAATGAAGTGGGACGAAGAACGCTTCGGCTTAGAGTATGATCTCGACATCTACATGATCGTTGCCGTTGACTTTTTCAACATGGGTGCGATGGAGAATAAAGGCCTCAACATTTTTAACTCTAAGTTTGTGCTAGCCAATGAAAAAACCGCTACCGATACTGATTATTTAGGTATTGAAGCGGTGATTGGCCACGAATATTTCCATAACTGGACTGGTAACCGCGTCACTTGTCGTGATTGGTTCCAATTAAGCTTAAAAGAAGGCCTAACGGTATTCCGTGACCAAGAATTTTCGTCTGATTTAGGGTCGAGAGCCGTGAATCGCATTAATAATGTGCGCATTATTCGCGGGCCACAATTTGCGGAAGATGCCAGCCCAATGTCACACCCAATTCGTCCCGATAAAGTGATAGAAATGAATAACTTCTATACATTAACTGTCTATGAAAAGGGCAGTGAAGTGATTCGTATGATGCATACGTTATTGGGTGAAACGAATTTCCAAAAAGGAATGAAGCTCTATTTTGAGCGTCATGATGGCACTGCCGCTACCTGCGAAGATTTCGTAGCAGCGATGGAAGATGCTTCAGGCGTCGATCTTACCCAATTCCGTTTATGGTATAGCCAATCTGGTACACCGATTGTTTCAGTGAGCACTGAATATGACGCACAACAGAAAACCTATGCCTTAACCGTAGAGCAAACAACCGAACCAACGCACGAGCAAAAAGAGAAAGCAGCGCTGCATATTCCTTTTGATGTTGAGTTATACACCGCTCATGGTGATGTAATTGAGTTACAATGTAACGGAAAGCGAATCTCTAATGTACTGAACGTAACACAGGCTAAGCAGACCTTCGTGTTTGAAAATGTGCCAGAGAAACCGATCCCTTCCTTGTTGCGCGAATTTTCAGCACCAGTGAAACTGGAGTATGACTACAGTGATGATGAGCTGATCTTCTTGATGGTCAATGCTCGCAACGAATTTGCTCGCTGGGATGCAGGCCAAATGTTGTTAGCCAAATATATCCGTAGCAATGTGTTTGGAGTGCAGTCGGGTAAGGCGGCGGATTTGCCTGAATCGGTAGTTGATGCATTCCGTGGTGTGTTACTGAGTGAGGCTCTAGAGCCTGCTTTTATTGCGGAAATGCTCTCATTGCCTAGCCATAATGAGGTTTCAGGTTGGTATAAACGTGTGGATGTTGATGCAATAGCGACCGTACTTAAAGCGATGAAAGTACAGCTTGCTAACGCATTGCAAGATGAGCTCAATGCGGTTTACCACAGTTTAAAACAGACACAATACAGCATTGAACACAGTGCAATTGGTGAACGAGCATTGCGCAATACTTGCCTTGCTTATTTAGCTTATACCGACCAAGGCAATGATTTGGTGCTGGCTCAGTATCACAGCGCCAACAACATGACTGACACCATCGCCGCTATGAGCGCTGCGAATAGTGCACAGCTTATGTGCCGTCAAGCACTGATGGATGATTACAGCAATAAATGGAAACACGATGGATTGGTGATGGATAAATGGTTTGCACTGCAAGGGACTAACCCCGCGCCAAGTGTTTTGGATACTATTCAACAAACCATGAAACATGAAGCATTTAGCTTAAAAAATCCAAATCGTACCCGCAGTTTAATTGGTTCATTCCTCAGTGCAAACCCAGTTAACTTCCATGCAAAATCGGGTGAGGGATACCGTTTTGCAGGGCAGATACTGCGTGAACTCAATGATAGTAACCCCCAAGTTGCGTCGCGTTTAATTGATCCTTTACTTAAATTCAGGCTCTACGATGAAACTCGTCAAGCAATGATGAAATCGGAGTTGGAGACTTTGAAGTCAATGGATAATTTAGCTCGAGATCTCTTTGAAAAAGTAACAAAAGCGCTCGAATCTTAAGGATCTTAACTCTACTAAGAGCGAGGTGATAGATACGTCTCCTCGCTCTATTTTGGTTAACGGCTATGAAGCAATACTATTTTACTCTCAATATTTCTTATCAAACTTACTTAGCGCACTATTCTGGTGTAGCAAGCTCTGTACAAGTCTACACAGATCAAGGTTTACGCCTTCAGCTACCCGCGTCTCGATTTCGTCCATTTCTTAGCCAAATTGGAGTAAAAGGTCGATTTCGGCTGACAACTGACCAAAATAACAAGTTTGTAAAGTTAGAAACTCTGTGAGCCGCTGATTTTCTAGATATTTAAATAGGAATCTTAATCACATTCTCAAACATTTCACCTCAGACCTGCCCTAAAACTGTTAACTATTTGTCAATAAAGCTTTTACAATAAAGCAAGCATTACCAATGGTAAGCGCTATGCTTACCGCATACCCTACAAAAATAATAATCTTGGAGTCTACTATGACTGCGCGTGAAACTTTAGTGCCAGTTCTGCTTGAAAAAGTGTACAAACTGATTCAAGACAAACTCGATCTTGCTCATCAACCGCTCGTGACCCAACTTGCTCAACATCTATTTAGTAACATTTCGAAAGATGATCTGACTGAACGTAATGAATCTGACTTATATGGTGCGATAGTTAGCCTATGGCACCATATTAACGAGAAAAACCCGGAGGAGCGTTCAGTGCGGGTATTTAACCCGACAGTAAGCCGCCAAGGTTGGCAGTCAACGCACACGATTGTTGAAATAGTAATCCCTGATAGTCCGTTTCTTGTGGACTCCATTAAAATGGCGCTCAGCCGTTTGGATTTATCGTCACACCTCATGCTCAATGGTCCAACGCAAATCTCGCGCACCGATAACGGTGTTATTACTTCGGTAAACCAAGGTGAGGGTGTTCTGCAATCTCTTTTTCATATTGAAGTCGACCGCCTTAGCAGCAAAGAAGCGATGACACAGTTGAAAAATGAGTTGCTTAGTATTCTGAGCGATACAGCTTTAGTGGTGCAAGACTGGCAACCAATGTCAGAAAAACTAGTGCAAGTGATTGCGCAATTGGAGACACAAAAAGAGTTCATTCCTGTAGAAAGTGATCGTTACGAAGAAACCATCAAATTCTTAAAGTGGATGGGAAATCATAATTTCACTTTCATGGGGTACAAAGAATACGACCTCGTGACGGTCGAAGGCGATACTGAACTGAGACCAACAGCAGAAAAAGGGTTGGGTTTATTTTCTGATTCAAAACGTGTGCGCAGCGTAAAATTATCTGACTTTCCTGATTCCGCGCGCCTTGAAGCCAAAAAGCCTTTTTTATTGATTGTCACTAAAGGCAATACCCAATCACGTATCCACCGCCCAGCTTATACCGATTATATCGGCGTTAAAAAGTTCGACAAAGCAGGTAAAGTGATCGGTGAACATCGTTTCACTGGTCTATATACCTCGGCAGTGTATAACCAAAGTGTCGAAACTATTCCGCTGATCCGCGAAAAAGTAGAACGTATTCTAAAAGCCAGCGGTTATCGTGCAGGCTCCTATTCCTATAAAGCGCTGCACAATATTCTAGAAAACTATCCTCGTGATGAGTTACTGCAAGCACGTGAAGAAGAGATGTTAGAAGTTGGGATGGGCGTAGTGCAAATGCAAGATAGGGATTTGCTGCGTCTGTTTGTTCGTAAAGACCCGTTTGGTCGTTTCTTCAGCTGTATGGTCTATGTGACCAAAGAGCGCTATAACACCGAGCTTCGCCGCCAAACGCAACGAATTTTCAAACAGTACTTTGGTTGTGAGCAAGATGTTGAGTTCACCACTTATTTTTCAGAAAGCCCATTGGCAAGAACACACTACATCGTACGTGTTGATAATAACAACATGGATGTCGATGTAAAAACGGTAGAGCAAAATTTAATGGAAGCATCATCAACTTGGGATGATCGTTTATCAGATGCGATCGTAGCAAACTTTGGAGAGAGTAAAGGGCTGCCATTATCGAAAGAATACATGCGTGCATTCCCTCGCTCTTACAAAGAAGACATGATGCCGGGTTCAGCGGTGGATGATATCCAGCGATTGGAAGCATTAGATGAAGAGCACAAACTCGGCATGTTGTTCTATCGCCCACAAGAAGAAGCGGCCGATTCAAAAGCGGTGCGCTTAAAACTCTATCACCGTGACGAGCCAATCCATCTTTCTGATGTGATGCCGATGTTGGAAAACTTAGGGCTGAGGGTGATCGGAGAGTCACCTTATGAAGTACGCAAGTTAAATGGACAAACATATTGGATCTTAGATTTCTCAATGCTGCATAAGAGCGATAAGAGTGTCGATCTTCGAGAAGCGAGAGATCGTTTTCAACAAGCATTTGCGGCTATTTGGGCTGGTGAATTAGAGAGTGATGGCTTCAACCGACTAGTACTCGGTGCTTCATTAACGGGGCGCGAAGTCTCGATTCTTCGTGCTTATGCGCGTTACATGCGCCAAGTGGGTTTCCCATTCAGTCAACAATATATTGAAGATACACTCAGCCATTATCCAGATGTAGCAAAAGGGCTGGTGGAACTATTCTTAAAGCGGTTTGATCCTAAACACAAAGGGGCTCAAAAAGGGCAAACGGATCTTATCAACGCTATTACTGAAGAGTTAGATCGTGTTGATAGCTTGGATGATGATCGTATTATTCGCCGTTATATGGAGATGATTAGTGCGACGATCCGTACTAACTACTTCCAGCTGGATGAAAACAATCAGATCAAACCTTGGCTTTCTTTAAAAATGAAACCGAAAGAGATTTCTGAAATTCCAGCTCCTGTGCCGGCTTTCGAAATCTTCGTTTATGCGCCTGATATTGAAGGTGTTCATTTACGTGGTGGTAAAGTAGCACGTGGCGGATTACGTTGGTCTGATCGCCAAGAAGATTTCCGTACCGAGATTCTAGGGTTAGTGAAAGCGCAACAGGTAAAAAATACTGTTATTGTTCCTGTGGGAGCAAAAGGTGGTTTTGTGTGTAAGAAACAGCACATGTTTACCACGCGTGATGAGATCTTTGCCGAGGGACAACGCTGCTATAAACGTTTTATTCGTGCCTTACTCGATGTTTCCGACAATATTATTGAAGGTGAAGTCGTTCCACCTAAGAATGTCGTTCGTCATGATGAAGATGACCCTTACTTAGTTGTAGCCGCGGATAAAGGGACAGCAACATTTTCCGATTTGGCTAACTCAGTGTCAGCAGAATACAATTTCTGGCTAGGTGACGCTTTTGCTTCTGGTGGTTCAAATGGTTACGACCATAAAGCCATGGGGATTACAGCAAAAGGGGGATGGGAGTCAGTCAAGCGCCACTTCCGTGAGATGGGCATTAACTGCCAAACCACAGATTTCACAGCGATTGGCATCGGCGATATGGCTGGAGATGTGTTCGGTAATGGTATGCTGCTGTCTAAACACATCTGTTTGCAAGCAGCGTTTAACCATTTGCATATTTTCATCGATCCAACACCAAATTCAGCAAAAAGTTGGGAAGAGCGCAATCGCTTATTCAACACGCCACGATCTAGCTGGGAAGATTACAACGCAAAGTTGATCTCAAAAGGTGGTGGCATCTTCTCTCGCAAAGCGAAATCGATCACCTTAACGCCTGAAATTCAAAAAATGATCGGCACTAAGAAGGCTTCTGTTGCGCCTAATGAGCTGATTAAAATGATCTTGAAAATGGAAGTGGATCTTTTGTGGAACGGCGGCATCGGCACCTATGTTAAATCATCGAAAGAGAGCCATTCTGATGTAGGTGACCGTGCTAACGATGCTCTAAGAATTGATGGATGCGATCTTCGTACAAAAGTGATCGGTGAAGGCGGTAACTTAGGTATGACTCAACTTGGACGTGTTGAATATGCATTAACTGGTGGTCGTGTTAATACCGACTTTGTTGATAATGTTGGCGGCGTCGATTGCTCGGATAATGAAGTTAATATTAAGATCTTCTTGAATGGTTTGGTGGCGAATGGTGATCTTACCGTCAAACAACGTAATCAGATCTTAGAGTCGATGGAAGACGAAGTAGGAGGCATCGTTATTGAAGATGCTTACGCTCAATCTGAAGCTATTTCTGTCACTGAGCAACAGGGTGTATCGTTAGTTAAAGAGCAAATTCGTTTCATCCATGCTATGGAAAAAGCAGGGCACCTTGACCGAGCATTGGAATACATTCCAGATGATGAAACTTTGCTTGAGCGTGAGAAGCAGGGATTTGCATTAACCCGTCCGGAGCTATCGGTATTAGTGGCATACGGCAAAATGGTGTTGAAAGAGGAATTGGCTTGTGAAGAGATTTCACACGATGAATTCCATTCACAGCAGTTGATCAACTATTTCCCTACTGAGTTACGTCGTAACTATTCTCAGCACATGCAACAGCATCCACTTCGTGCAGAGATCATTGCTACGGCTCTGGCCAACCAGATGGTGAACGAAATGGGATGTAATTTCGTGACCCGTCTTCAAGAAGAGACTGGTGCGAATGTTGTCGATATTGCCAATGCTTACACTGCGGCAAGAGAAATCTATGGCTTAGGCCGTGTTCTTGAGCAGGTTCGTTTACTCGACAATAAAGCAGAAGCCGATGCACAGTACGATGTGATCTTCTTAGTACGCCGAACCTTACGCCGCTTATCTCGTTGGTTGCTGCGTAATCGTTCAGGCAAACAATCGGTCAAAGATTTGATTGCGCTTTATCAAACTGACGTCAATGCCGTTTCCGCTGAACTAGACAATATGCTCGTTGCTGAAGAGGTTGCAGAGCATAATGCCATGGCTCAAGTCTGGATTGATAAAGGCATTAACTCAGAACTGGCGAATTACGTTGCTCGTTTATCAAGCCTGTACTCAGCACTGGATATATCCACAGTGGCACGTGATAAAGGTAAGACCGTTGCTCAGACAGCTAAGCTTTACTTTAACTTAGGTGATCGTTTATCACTGCACTGGTTCTTAAAACAGATTAACGGTCAAGCGGTGGATAACAACTGGCAAGCACTAGCTCGCGCTGCATTCCGTGAAGATTTAGACTGGCAGCAGCGTCAACTCACTGCGCAAGTATTGAATTGTACTTGTGCGCCAGAAGAACTCGATGTAATGAAAGCACTGGATGAATGGATTGCTAGTAATGAGGTATCCTTAATGCGCTGGGAGAGTATCCTCAACGAATTTAAAGTTGGTGCAGTACATGAATTTGCAAAATTCTCAGTAGCATTAAGAGAATTAGTACTTTTAAATTTGAATTGTGCGGCAAATGAGTAAATAATAACGCCCCGTTTATACGGGGCTTTTTATTTCGGAGGCACAATGCTCTACCGCTTAGCCAGGACTGGCTTTTTTCAACTTGATGCCGAAAAGGCACATGATCTCGCCATTGAAAACTTTAAACGTTTCACAGGCACTCCTCTTGATCTCTTCTATCGTCAACACTTACCCAATCGCCCAGTCGAATGCATGGGTTTAACTTTTAAAAACCCTGTAGGTTTGGCCGCTGGCCTAGATAAAAATGGGGAATGCATAGAAGCTTTTGGTGCAATGGGGTTTGGTTTTGTCGAAGTTGGTACCGTGACTCCACGTCCTCAATCTGGTAACGATAAACCGCGTTTATTCCGTTTGATCCAAGCGGAAGGTATTATCAATCGAATGGGCTTTAACAACTTAGGTGTCGACAATCTAGTTGAGAACGTTAAGAAAGCTAAATATGACGGCATTATCGGTATCAACATTGGAAAGAATAAAGATACACCGATTGAAAACGGGGCAGATGACTACCTTATTTGTATGGAGAAAGTCTACCCATATGCTGGTTACATAGCAGTGAACATTTCATCCCCCAACACTCCTGGGTTACGAACGTTACAATATGGTGAAGCATTGGATGATTTGCTTGCCGTACTGAAAGCGAAGCAATCTGAATTGGCTAAGCTGCATAATAAATACGTTCCGCTAACATTAAAGATCGCTCCCGACCTTTCTGATGACGAACTTAAACAAATTTGCCAATCGTTACTCAAGCATAATATTGATGGCGTTATCGCGACTAATACCACATTGGATCGGTCGCTGGTGGAAGGTATGAAATTCGCGAATGAAACGGGTGGGTTAAGTGGTCGTCCTGTTCAATCAAGAAGTACTGAAGTGATTAAGTGCTTGTACCAAGAGTTGGGTGATAAGCTGCCCATTATTGGAGTGGGTGGTATTGATTCTTGTATCGCTGCAAAAGAAAAAATGTTGGCGGGCGCGAAACTAGTACAAGTCTATTCAGGATTCATTTATCACGGACCAGGTTTAGTGAGAGATATTGTCAAGAACCTGTAAATCAGTGCGATTTAAAGGTATTTACTCAGAAAAATAAAAAGTGACTGGGTCAAAGTAAGAGGGAATGAGTTATTCATTTCCTCTTTTTTTTTATATTTCTGTTCTTAAAATTACATTCACTAGCTGGCAAAGGTAATTAAGCGTTTTACCTAATAGTTTGATAATTCATTAAAATTAGAGAGTGGAACGATGCTTAAACCAAGTGACAAATGGAGTTGGTATTATTCAGATAGCGAAAGCTGCCTGATGTTGTACCTTGGTGATGAGATGGTTTTTAAGACCAATCTTTACCGTAATCTGCTCGTCGATTGTGCTTTTGCTGAGAATCATTTTTCAGTCGATGATGCGAGTGCTTTCCAAACCTACAAAGAGCAAATTGCCTATTTAGGTTTAAGTGAGCCAAGACAAGCCGAATTAGCACTCTATTGTGTTGCCGCTAAGCGTTTTCATAAACCTGTACAGCCTAAAAGTTGGTTTTTTGATCATCAAGGCTACGGTTTTGAACCGAGTGAAGGTGACATTGTTCGGTTGGTCAACGGCTACAGCCAAGGTTATTTCATCGTACTTGAGGTAGGGGACTGCGCTAGTCTTTGCGCCTTAGTCGATTTGGATGCGTTCATACTGAATGGTTCCAAACAGCTGGAATTCGGACAGGTCATTAAGGTTATGCATGACCGTATGGCTTGCGCCAATCATATTTTGCTCGAAGAGCACGTTGCTCTTGTGAGTTAACTTTTCCCTAATAGCACAACGTTTCGTTCCTTTGTTTCATTTCCCATCGGCTTAATAGCCGATTTTTTTTGCCTAGAGCTTTTCCCCAACTCAATCCTATCCGTCTGAATTCGATCTTAAATGTGAGATTTGTTCAGGATTCTGATGTTTTTTTCTTCAAAAGTGACGTTATAAACAGTGTCTACATTGCTAGAAATGGCCGACATATTCCCATTTTTAGCTCATTTGTAATTAATTTACACTACAAAAAACAATCTGGTATAGTCCAATTATGCAGTGAATAAATACTCACTTATCCCGTAGGCCTTGCTATATCTAGTGAGATGTTTTTGCAATGCTCGAAGCTTGTCTATTTGTAAAATTGGCGAGTAGTTAAGCAATTGAATGGTTGAGAAGGTGAAAGAGACACTTTGTTTTACTCAAGCGTGGGATTGTCAGGTATAATGCGTGGTCATTTTTATCAGTAAAAGAGCAGTATGAATCAATATCTAGCGGTTACCTCAAACGGTCTTGAGAACCTATTAGTTGAAGAACTAACCAAATTAGGGATTACGGACGCAAAACCCGTGCAGGCCGGGGTAAAATTTAAAGCGTCGAAAGAGCAGATTTATCGCTGTTGTTTGTGGAGCCGTCTAGCATCAAGATTTGTTCGCGTCCTCTCTGAATTTACCTGCCAAAATGATATGGATCTTTACTTGTCAGCAAGTTCAGTGAACTGGGTTAATCATTTTCATAGTTCGAAAAAGTTTGTTGTCGACTTCAACGGCACAAATAACGAAATCCGCAACAGTCAGTACGGCGCGATGAAAGTAAAGGATGCGGTTGTCGACTGTTTCACCAAAAAGAACTTACCGCGCCCTTCGATCGATAAAGATCATGCAGATCTTCGTGTCCATGTACGCTTGCATAAAGATAAAGCCATTTTAGGGATTGATATGGTGGGCGGTGGTTTACATCAGCGCGGTTACCGTACCGAAGCGGGGCGAGCACCACTTCGTGAAACATTAGCAGCGGCTATTATTTTGCGTAGTGGATGGAGTGAAACGAAGCCACTGCTCGACCCAATGTGTGGTTCTGGTACTTTGCTCATTGAGGCGGCCATGATGGCTGCTGGTATGGCCCCTAGTCTCAAGCGTCCAAAGTGGAGTTTCGAAGCTTTAGAGGATTTTGATGCAGAACTATGGGCGCAAATAAAATCAGAGGCCAATGTTCAAGCAAGACGTGGTGTCAAGAAAGTTGACTGTAAGTTCTTTGGTTTTGATAACGATGCACGAGTGCTGCAAACCGCGAAAGATAACGCTCGCCGCGCAGGGGTTGAAGAACTGATTACCTTCCAGCTAGGTGATGCGGCACTGATCAAACGTCCTGAAGGGTTTGAGGATGGTGTAGTTATCTGTAATCCACCCTATGGTGAACGTTTAGGTACACATCCTGGTTTGATTGCTTTATACACGGCATTTGGTGGGCAATTAAAGGCTGAATTTGGCGGTTGCCAAGCGTCGATTTTCTCAAGCTCTGACGAATTACTCAGTTGTTTGCGTATGCGCGCTGAAAAGCAGTTTAAGTTAAATAACGGTGCGTTACCTTGTCACCAAAAGAACTACTCAATTTCATTGCGCACGGTAGAACCGGGAGCGTCTATTTCTCAAGAATCGGTGATCGCTCCTGATTTTTCGAATCGTTTAAAGAAAAATATTGCGAAAATTGGTAAGTGGGCGAAACGTGAATCACTCGATTGCTATCGTATTTATGATGCTGATTTGCCTGAATACAATGTTGCGATCGATGTTTATCTCGACCACCTAGTGATCCAAGAATACGCCGCACCTAAAGATATTCCAGAAGAAAAGGCTAAACGCCGTTTAACAGATATCATTCGTGCCGCGATTCAAGTCACCGGAACAGAAGCAAATAAAGTAGTACTCAAAGTTCGTGAAAAACAGAAAGGGCGCTCTCAATATCAAAAATTAGGGCAAATTTCTGAGACAATGGAAGTGAACGAGTATGGCGTTAAACTGATTGTCAATTTACATGATTATCTCGATACGGGTTTATTCCTTGATCATAAATTGACGCGTCGTCGCTTAGGGCAAATGGCAAAGGGTAAAGATTTCCTCAATCTATTTGCTTACACCGGCTCTGCAACCGTTCATGCCGCTTGCGGTGGAGCAAAATCAACCATGACGGTTGATATGTCTAAAACCTATTTAGAATGGGCTAAAGACAACTTAAAGCTCAACGGTCAAGTTGGACACCAGCATCGCTTTGAACAAGCCGACTGTGTGCAATGGCTAGAGACTGCAAAAGAACAATTTGATTTGATATTTATCGATCCGCCGACATTCTCAAATTCCAAACGTATGGAACACACATTTGATGTGCAACGCGATCATATTAAGTTGATGGAAAATTTAAAACGTATCCTACGTCCAGAAGGTACGATTGTGTTTTCAAACAATAAACGACATTTTAAAATGGATTTAGAAGCGCTAGCTGAGCTTGGTTTAGTTGCTCAAAATATTTCAGCGCAAACATTACCACTGGATTTTGAACGCAATAAGCAGATCCATAACTGCTGGACGATTTCCCATGCATGCAGTGAATAGGGAATGAAGTTGTTCACGCTTTACAGTACTGAAGGATGCCATCTCTGTGAGATGGCATTTCAGCTTGTTCAGCAGGCAAACATTGCTGAACAAGTACAACTCGTTGATATTGCATTTGATGATGCGCTCTTCTCTCGTTACGGGGTCACTATTCCGGTTCTTAAATACCAAGAATCCGAACTGAGCTGGCCCTTTGACCAACAAACATTACTTCATTGGTTAGAAAATAATGGCATTAATTACCATCCATAACGGTCAATTAGCATTTGGTGACCACCCATTACTCGATCATGCAGATTTCGCATTGCAAGAAAATGAACGAGTTTGTCTCGTCGGCCGAAACGGTGCAGGCAAGTCGACTATGATGAAAGTTCTTGCGAGAGAAATCATCATGGACGACGGAAAAATGCAGATAGAACAAGATGTTGTTGTTTCTCGATTAGAACAAGATCCACCTAGAGATGAAGCCGGCACCGTTTTTGATTATGTTGCTGGTGGATTAGCGGAAGTTGGTGAGTATCTAAAGATCTATCAAGATCTTTTGGATCTCATAGTTGTCGATCCAAGTGAAAGTAATATCAATAAGTTATCTCGCATTCAAGAGCAGCTAGAGCATACAGGGGCATGGCGTTTTGAAGAACGTATCCAAAATGTTCTGGCGGCGTTGAAACTGGATGGCCACACCAAACTAACGGATTTATCCGGTGGATGGCAGCGTAAAGCGGCTCTTGCAAGAGCACTAGTGTGTGATCCTGATGTCCTTTTGCTTGATGAACCGACTAACCACCTTGATGTAACCACCATCGAATGGCTCGAAGGCTTTTTGAAAGATTTTAGAGGCTCAATCATCTTTGTATCGCATGACCGGACGTTCATCCACTCAATGGCGACACGCATTGTTGATCTTGACCGCGGTAAACTCAGCTCGTTTCCTGGTGATTATGATCAGTACCTTGTCGCCAAGGAAGAAGCCTTGCGCGTAGAAGAGATGCAAAATGCCGAGTTTGATAAGAAATTGGCCCAAGAAGAAGTTTGGATTCGCCAAGGCATCAAAGCGCGTCGTACTCGTAACGAAGGGCGCGTAAGAGCACTCAAGAAGCTAAGAGAAGAGCGTAATGATCGCCGTGAGGTACAGGGCAAAGCAAACTTGCAAATCGATGACGCTGCGCGTTCAGGAAAAATTGTCTTCGAAGCGAAAGATATTAGCTATAGCATTGATGGCAAAAACATTGTCTCGAACTTCAGTTTCAATATCATGCGTGGTGATCGCATTGCACTTATTGGCCCTAACGGATGCGGCAAAAGTACGCTGCTGAAACTGCTGTTGGGTGATTTACAACCTCAGAGTGGCAAATTACATTGCGGTACCAAACTTGAAGTTGCTTATTTTGATCAGTACCGTGAGATCCTCGATCCTGAGAAGTCGGTAATTGACAACTTAGCTGACGGAAAACAAGAAGTGATGGTGGCAGGGCGCCCACGGCACGCATTAAGCTACTTACAAGATTTCTTGTTTGCCCCTAAACGTGCGAGAACGCCAGTAAAAGCGCTATCTGGTGGTGAGAAAAACAGACTGTTGCTTGCTCGTATTTTCCTCAAACCGAATAATTTATTGATTTTAGATGAACCAACCAACGATTTAGATATCGAAACTTTGGAACTTTTAGAAGATTTGCTTGCCAACTACCAAGGCACATTGCTGCTTGTCAGCCACGATCGTCAATTTGTTGATAATACTGTAACAACGAGTTGGATTTTTGAAGGTGATGGCAAAATTGAAGAATTTGTTGGAGGCTATCACGATGCTCAGCAACAAAGAGCTCAAGTTTTGCAGTCACGAGTTGCTGAAAATGTCAGCAATAAAGAAAAAGTGGTTGAGGAAACTCTCAAAACAGCGCCAATTAAGACAAAACCTAAAAAGTTATCTTATAAACTGCAGCGAGAAATGGATGAGTTGCCCGCAATGTTAGAGCAACTTGAGAATGATATTGAAATGCTTCAACAGCAAGTGAACGATCCTGAGTTTTTCATGCAATCAGCAGACAAAACACAGCCCGTTTTAGATAAGTTAACTGCGAAAGAGCAGGAGCTTGAAATTGCTTTCGAGCGCTGGGAAGAGCTCGAAGCAATGCAACAGGAAAGTTAGAGATTATTAATGAGTAGTAAAACATTTAAAATCACCGTAATTGCGGCCAGTATTCTGGCTGCCACTCAAGCTCATGCTGCACTTTACCAAATTGTAGAAGTGACACCCGGTAACTTAGTCGCTAATGAATATTATGGAAGGGCAATACAAAAAGATAACCTTTCAGCAAATCCTCTTGGATGTTTTACGGCCGGAAATAGCTGTAATACTTTTGCGTTTGGTGGCGATACGCTCAATGGTTCTGATGGCATTTCCTATCATGATGAAGTGCCATTCAAAATGGATAATCGTTTTGTTTATCAGGATATTGATGATCTCAAAAACTATTGCTCTAACGAACTCGGTTATTCTACTTGTGAGGCATGGGCTGATAAGCAATGGCATGGTTTTGAGTACAACAATGTTGAAACTGGCGGTTTGAAACGTGAGCGTGATGCTTGGGATAATGGTAGTTATCTACAAAATGCAGCGGCCTTTGTTAATTCATCGCAAGTTGTTTTGACTTTTGGCTCTATTGCAAATACTCAGAATACCGTTTTAACTGGGTTAGACGGTACTTCTGCTTTTGGTATTACGAGCAGCGGTTACACACAGTCTGGAAGTAATTACGCTCTAGGCTACCGTCAACGTGGTTTTTATAATGGCAATATTTTAAACCCACCAACAGATACGTCTATTGTTAGCGATACTAACAATAAAATTGTTGAAAAAATGGGTCGAACATTTGCCTATGATGTATTTGGTGATAGCCCAAATAAGTTTGTAGTAGGCAGTGTATCGGTAAGCTCTTACTTAACTGGAAATAGCGATGACGACAATAAAGATTATAACGGTGATGTTAACACTTGTGTGAATGAC
Organism: Vibrio sp. V09_P4A23P171; assembly: GCF_963875615.1. Classification (NCBI taxonomy): domain Bacteria; kingdom Pseudomonadati; phylum Pseudomonadota; class Gammaproteobacteria; order Vibrionales; family Vibrionaceae; genus Vibrio; species Vibrio sp. V09_P4A23P171. Next base: position 61,063 of record NZ_CAWNMR010000004.1, on the reverse strand, counting down.
AGTGTTGATCCTCAAACGACTCGTCAATGCCAAAACTTTGCTTTTGCAACCCAAGCTTATATGTGGGACACAGCATCTACCTCGACGGGTTACCGCGTAACAGGGTGGGTCGGTGATGTTGAAGCAAACCGTAGCGGATACTCTGCTCAAGCAAGTGTAAGAGGCGCTGCTGTTTCTACATCTGGCAGTTACGCTAACAAGCCAGTTATGGCTGGTTTTAATACCTATCGCGATGATAATGTGTTTAGAATGCAAGCAACAGTATTCTATCCTAATGCAAGTTACGACGTAACAACGCCTAAGCATGATATGTGGAGTAGTAAGGTTATTACTGGCACAGAACTGAAAGTGGATGGAGATGTGATTTACTCCAACTCATTAGCGACAGATATTAATAACCATTTAATCGTGATCGGTGAAACAAAACGTCGAGGCGATAAACCTGAAAGTGGCGCAGCAGCAAACCGTATTTTCGTGTCGGATGCCAATAGCGGAACGCCTGTAGCTAACTATCTATCAGGTGGAATTTTCTTTACTGGTGCTGGCGGTGAAGCGAAAGCGATCAATAATTTCAATGAAATTGTCGGTCAAATCGATGCAGAAAAAGGCCGTGAAGATGGAGGTAAACAACGTCGTCATCGTGGCTTTATCTATCCTTTCAACGGTACAGGGAGTAATGCAGCAAGAATGGCGTTGTTCCAGAACCAAGGTTGGTGGTTAGATGATCTAACCAATGGTGGGGCTTACTCACAACATAACAACCAGTTCCGTATTTTTGAAGCCTCAGATATCAATGATGATGGTGTGATTGCAGCAAGTGCATTTAAATGTACTGGAGGCTATGACGATTTCTCCCATAACTCATACTGTACTTCTGGAAGTGAAAGCGTTGTCGCGATTAAACTGATCCCGATTGCTGGCGCGGCGGCTAGCGATATTGAAATCCGTAGCACGGCACTTCCACCCGTTGAACGTAAAGGCGGTAGTATGGGGTGGATTGCTCTGACACTACTTGCTCTCTTTGGGTTCCGCAGAAAATAATTAAATAGTGTAAAGAATGGCGCAAGTTCACAATTTAGAATCTGCGCCTTTTTTGTAACTTGAGAAAGTCGAATTTTTGAGCAATTCTTAATTGTGGCGTAACAGATATGCCATGTAGATTTAATAGTTGTATGTAAGACACAAGTTACTGTATGAGGACTACACTATGATGAAGAGACAAAAGCGTGATCGCCTTGAAAGAGCACAGTCTCATGGGTATAAAGCTGGCTTAAACGGACGTTCCGTAGAGGCTTGCCCTTATCAACAAACGGACGCTCGTTCATATTGGCTAGGTGGTTGGCGCGATGCCAGAGATGACAAACAAGCTGGTCTCTACAAATAAACTCCCACATACATGCAAAAGGATTTAAGCCCCGGAAGGGGCTTTTTAGTATTCAAGCCACACTAAAGCACTATAACTAAGTATTTTGATGAGAAAAAAGCGACTCTATGAGTCGCTTATGAATAGTTTAACGTCATTAAAAAGCAGAAGTATCTTGGAAAAGACCTACTTTTAAATCCTTTGCAACGTAAATCTCTTTGCCATCGACAAGAACGCGACCATCAGCTAGACCCATTACAAGTTTACGGTTAACAACCCGTTTCATCGTGATTTCGTAAGTTACTTTTTTTGCTGTTGGTAGGATCTGACCTGTGAACTTAACTTCACCAACACCTAATGCCCGGCCTTTTCCTTTGCCACCAACCCAGCCAAGGAAGAAACCAACCAATTGCCACATCGCATCTAAACCTAAACAGCCAGGCATTACAGGATCGCCAGGGAAATGGCAATCGAAGAACCATAGATCAGGAGTAATATCTAACTCAGCAAGAATAAGGCCTTTACCATACTCGCCCTCGGTTTCTGACATTTTGGTGATGCGGTCCATCATCAACATATTTGGCGCTGGCAATTGAGGGTAGCCAGGCCCAAAAAGCTCACCTTGGCTAGAGGCTAGTAAGTCTTCACGATTATATGAATCTCGTTTATTCTGCATTATCAGTTACTCCAATTTTTGATAGGGTGCATATTAGGGAACACGTGTACGCTAAACAACTCCGATCAGTGCTACACAAACCAGTTTTTAATGCGCTCTGCAATACTGTGTGATTGGTCATGCCTTTCAAAGTTTTCAATACGTTGAGCAATTTTATTAATGATGCTTTCTTCGTCATCGCCTCTGAATGACGCACCCATAAGGATCGGTACTGCTTCATCAACTGTAGCGACTGGCCAAATATGAAATTCATCATTTTTAATGCTATTGACTACATCTTTATGAAGCGCAAGATGTTTTAGATTTGTTTTTGGTAGAATGACGCCTTGTCCACCCGTGAATCCCTGATGCTTACACACATGGTAGAAGCCTTCAATTTTTTCGTTTAGCCCGCCAACAGCTTGAACTCGCCCGAATTGATCAACCGCACCTGTCACAGCGATTTGTTGGTTAATGGGATGTTCAGATAAAGCGCTTACTAAAGAACATAACTCGGCTAGTGATGCACTGTCGCCATCCACTTCGCTGTATGATTGTTCGAAGACAACCGAAGCAGAATAGGGAAGCGGTGCGTCAAGGTTCATTGAACTGCTTACAAAGGCTTGCATTATCATCATGCCTTTTGCATGCAAATTACCACCGAGCTCGGCTTTGCGTTCGACATCGGTAATATCACCGTCACCAAAGTGCACAACGCATGAGATACGAGCTGGTTCACCATAGGAAAGAGGATGGCCAGCAACATCGATCACTGTTAATCCATTGACTTGGCCGACTTGTTCGCCTTGAGTTTCGATAATTACCTGTCCATCAAGTATATCGTCGAGTGCTCGTTGCTGCAGATAAGACTCTCGATAATAGCGTTTGTCTAAGGCGCTTTCGATATGAGATTTAGTAATCGGATACTGATTTGACTCTAAGGCCGCTTCTTCTATGAGTGTTCTGTGCCATATTACACATAACGGTGTGTAATGTTGATCTTCCGTGAAACGGGCACCTGCGGTCATAAGAGCAGGAATGGCATCTTCAGTCAGTGTAGGGAGTTGGTATTCTTCAGATATCCAACGTAAATAAGCGAGATAGGTCAATATCGATTGTTCATCAATTTTCAGGTCCAACTCTAATTCGGTGTAGAAACAAAAGCTTGAGCGGACGTCTGCATCCAAATAGTCGACATCGGCTAACTGGTTCCTATCACCTAAAATGATCAGTTTGACCTCATATCTTTTAGAGATTGGTGAGGGGTGTGGTGATTTAGCATTACAATTAATGGGGCTTACATCTTCGCCTAATACTGCCGCTTTTAATAATGGCCACATTTTAGGATTAGCCAACAGCATATTAGCGGAGATCAGAAGATAACCACCATTGGCTTTATCCAATAAGCCAGGAATTTCGCTGGTGATAAGCCCATTTTCAGCGCGGTATTGGCCAAAGATAGTCCCCATATCGAGGGACTCCGTACAAATAACGTGCGAGTTTGGCTTTATTACTTGAAGTTTTTGACTGACTAATTGACGATAGATTGAGTTATCTGGCGCGTTGATCAACATCACTCGTGTAAAACCTTTCAATTGAACAAACTGCTGAATAGCGGTTGCTAGTCTGGGCTGTGTGTCGAGTAATGTTACCGGAGATAGACTAGGGTACTGAGCTAGTTGCGAGTGGAATTGATCATACTGAGGTGTGACTGAACGCCAAATATTTTGAGTCATTGAAATCTAGTGTTTATTAAAAGAAGCCAGATTATATAGAAAAATAGCAATGTCTAACAGCTCCATTATTATGCTTGATCTTGTTCGCTTTTTTGAATCCAAAAATTGAACTCTGAACGATGGTGGGTTACGCTGTCACCCTAACTTGGCATGGATTTTACGTTATGAAATATCAACAGCTTGAAAATTTGGAATCGGGTTGGAAGTGGCAATACTTAATTAATAAGTGGAAAGATGGCGAAACAATCACTCGTTATGTAGACAAAAGCGAAGCTCTAGCTGCAATTGAACAGTTAAAAAAAATAGAGCATGAACCCAATCTGGTTCTTGGGTGGATTGATCAGCACATGTCACTTGAACTGAGTAATAAACTCAAGCAAGCAATTAGAGCCAAACGCAAACGCCACTTTAATGCCGAGCAACTACACACCAGAAAGAAATCTATCGATCTCGATTATCGAGTGTGGGAAAAACTATCATATCGAGCCAATGAGCTTGGTTGCACTTTGTCTGACGCGATTGAATACCTGTTAAGTGAAGCATCTCGTAGCGAAAAAGCGAGTAGAACCGTCTCAAGTTTAAAAGAAGATTTAAGTAAATTACTGTCTGAATAAGAAAGGAGATAAAAATGTTGTATGTCATTCTGGCTGCTGCTGCAGTTATCTTTTGGTTAGTCGCTGTTGATCGGCCTATATTGAGAGTTAAATTCAAAGATGGTGTCGTAGCACAAGTTAAAGGTCATTTCCCTCCAAGTTTTAAACATAATGTGACTGAGATTGCTGAAAAGACAGACTTGAGCGGCGAACTAAAAGTTTACCAGCAGAGAACGGGTGTTAAGTTGGTTTTTTCTAAAGACGTACCTAAAAAAATTCAACAGCGTATTCGCAATGTTTTTCCTCATCAGGGATTTCATACAAAAGAGCAACGAACCAAGAAGTCACATTGAGTCTGCCATTCTTAAGTTACAGATTGTTTTCATTAAAAAACGAACATCGTCGAAACGATTAACTTTACACATCGTCCATTTATAACTCGCTGATATCATGATGGAAATCTCTGTAAAGGTTCTCGACGATGAAAAAAATCTGTGTAGTTATCATTTCGTTAGTGATAGTAGTTTTCTGTTCAAAGGGTTATGCCGACGATTCAGAAAGTAATCCTGTCGCGAAATCAATAAAACAGCAAACGCTTAAAGCTCTTAAAAAATATAGATCTAAGCTTGATGGATATTGTGACGTGATGATCGAAATGAAGCATGTTCAAAGTTATGCAGAAATTGTAGGCGTTGGGACAAACGGTGATTACCAAATCTGCGCGAAAGCAAAATCTAAAATCAAGATAGGCAAAAAATTTAAATATAAAGTTCCAGAGAAATACATACGGATACAAATCAATGCAGCAGAGTTATGAGTAAGGTGTGATTTCACTGTGAAATGGAAATTTGGATGTATGGTTTCAATTGCTATGATGGTTAATAAATCAGAGTGCGCATTATGTGGCGCGTCATTATGTTGAGGGGCAGTCGTCAGTACCATTGCGTCAGCACTGGCGACTTCATTTGCAGCAGAACGTGGGCAGCTTGCTGAGTCGTTCTGCAAAAATGAACCCGTAATATAATGTCGGATAATACGAATTCAGGTGTTTTCCCTACTGCTTAAAAATGCTTCGATGATGACTGTAAGCAATTTAACTATTGCTGTTAGCAACTTTAACATACCGTTCTCCTTTATCACGTTGACCACTAAGCCCTGAAACCTTTTCAGGGCTTAGTGGTGACTATATTGCTTTTCTTATCTCGACTAAAAATAACGCCAGTTGCTGTAATAAAAACAAGATGTTAGTGGATGTATGTCGAATGTCATCAACAAGACTTTGTTTTTAATAGGCTCGATTTTCTCTGCTATACGCTACGCTCGCGTGTAGAGAGAAAATGAGCAGCCAAGCGGAAAGAATGCTAAGCCGTTCTCATCATGCCGACACCGCGCGGCAGTTTCACTCAACGCATTTTGGGACTATCTCGCGCCTCAGTGTGCGACTTTCACGCCACTGCGTGACATTCCATGACGACCAAGCGACGGAATGACGACGACGAGAACTGTGAAGGAGAGCGTGGAGTGGCTTAGTGCGAATGGATGCGGATGCAGGCTTCATCCTGAAGACGGCGCCGCACCATCGCACAAGCAATCACGTAATCGGCCAAAATGGCCGCGAAGCGGTTCGGGTTCCTGTTACACCCGAACTAACTCCGGAATTCCGGAATTTTTCACGTGTTTTTTCAACACATCTCACTTTGATTTTTCCGCGATGATCTTTTTTTGTTGTTCAACAAATTTGACTATATATCTGATTGATAAGGATTCACCCATGCTTAAAATTGAAATATTCAAAGAGAACGAAAACCTCCATACTCGCACTATACCGGGCAAAGACGGCAAGCAGCCAAGAACGATTTACGAACAAACCGCTTATGCCTACTTAGGCGGTAAATTTCCCGTTGAGATGAAGCTCAATTTAGAAGAAGGCCAACCGCCTCATGTTGCAGGGTTTTATACAGTTCACAGCTCTAGCTTTGTTATTAATAACTTCGGTGGCCTTGAATTAAAACGCTTTGGCTTGTTGTTAACCTCACTCGAACCCGACTTATAAATAAAGGCTAGGGGGCTGTATGGAAAACGTCAGTTTAGGGCTATCTGAGCAAGTGAATTCTTGCTCTTTCGCAGACCTTCTCAAAGGAGCAAGGCTACGAATTTACCACCTCAAGAGCATTCGTTAAAACGTTGGGATGAGAATGAAATCGATGAATTAAAGCGTGTTTTTTATCGTGGTGACTCCATCGATAATATTTGTGAACATCTCGACAGGCCATTTATGCACCGAGTACATTATGGATAATCAGGTTTACATGTACGAGGAGCTGTGTCCTAGGTGTTATGACTTCTGGCAAATAGGCCTTGAAGACTCACTCAAGGATTACCGCAAATTCAACAACATCACCTCTGGAGTAAAGTGTGAAAAAGATCTTCTACAAGGGCGGCGTCAGCATGGTTAATCGCCAAGATGACCCAATGTATCAATGCTCATCTTGTTATAAACCGTGGTTCCAAGATGAAATCTTTACAGGGCTAGCGATTATGCAGCCGCAATGTCCATCCTGTGGGGCTGTCATTCGTAAGCTCACCAAAGACCAACCGTTAATCACGCGATAATCGTTCTCAACTGTTATAAATGCTTCTTTATGGCAGTTGAAATCTGTTACAAAAATCATCCGTAAAACCAAAACACCAAAGTGCGCATTATATATCTTATGTTAAATTGCAAGTGATTATATTTTAGTGTACGAATATTTCTTTCCTCTTTTCTATCTATCCTCATGACATTAAACATAATCAGTATTTACCATAAAATACCTAATAACTAGTCTGATAATCGAAGATTTCATTCTAGTTATTATTTAGTAAGAGTTTATATCGAGGATCTTTTTCCAATTATCTTGAAAGTTATAGGTTTATTGGGTGAATTTGGTTGGATTATCCAGTGGTCGGAATGTTGAATAAGTGTTCCATTTGTATGTATTTCTAGTTCAGGAATTCGTGGCCCAATTATGTATTGATTTGGGTTTTTATCATCTTTAATCACTATAATTTCCTGTTCATTTACAAATACAGAACAATTTGGCGTTGGAGTGCAGCTCGTCATGTCGACGTTTTGATAAGAAAAAGTCCTCCAGAAAAAAGCGACCAAAAGAATGAGTGATGTGATTAGTATTTGAGCAAACCTGTGTTTTGTAAGCTTTTCTGAAGCCATGATGCTTCCTTCCTCGTGTAACAAACTTCAAAGTTTTGAAATAAAAGGCCAAATCCTGAACAACTGTAAGGTTACTACTCTGTCATTGAATTGTTAATTGCAGTATAGTTGACGGTTGAAAATGCCACTTTTTTTAAAGTCAGCAATAGATAGTAACGTTCTGATAAAGCAGTATTTCTATTGTGGATTTGGGGGGCATTACGACATGTGTCGTGTTGGAAGTAAAGTGTAGTTAATTAGAAATTGGAAGCATGCAAATGAGCCAAGAAAAGCAGCTTGAACAAAACTACAACTATACAGTTGTTCGGCAATTTACCTTAGTGACTATTCTCTGGGGTATTGTTGGTATGGCTGTAGGTGTTTTGATTGCCGCTCAATTAGTTTGGCCACAGCTAAACTTTGATACGCCGTGGTTGACGTACAGTCGCTTACGTCCTCTGCATACTAATGCGGTTATTTTTGCGTTTGGTACAAGTGCCCTCTTTGCAACATCTTATTATGTTGTTCAGCGTACTTGTCAAACTCGTCTATTTGGTGGTCCTCTTGTGCCCTTCACCTTTTGGGGATGGCAAGCCATTATTTTATCTGCAGCAATAACTTTACCTTTGGGTTATACCTCCGGTAAAGAATACGCGGAATTAGAATGGCCAATTGATATCGCCATTGCTCTTGTATGGGTATCTTATGCGATAGTGTTTTTTGGAACACTCGTCAAACGTAAGACGGCACATATCTATGTGGCAAACTGGTTCTTTGGAGCTTTTATCCTTACTGTTGCTGTATTGCATATTGTAAATAGCATGGCAATCCCTGTTTCTATGGGTAAATCGTATTCAGTTTACGCTGGGGCGGTGGATGCTATGGTTCAGTGGTGGTACGGTCATAATGCGGTGGGTTTCCTGCTTACTGCCGGCTTCCTTGGTATGATGTATTACTTTGTACCAAAACAAGCTGAACGCCCTGTTTATTCATACCGTTTATCGATTGTTCACTTTTGGGCTTTGATCTCTCTTTACATTTGGGCTGGTCCGCACCATTTACACTACACTGCTCTGCCTGACTGGACTCAGTCACTTGGCATGGTGATGTCGTTGGTGTTGTTTGCTCCTTCATGGGGCGGGATGATTAACGGGATTATGACGTTATCTGGTGCTTGGCATAAACTGCGCTATGACCCAATCTTACGATTCCTCATCGTTTCATTGTCATTCTACGGAATGTCTACGTTTGAAGGACCAATGATGTCGATTAAGACAGTTAACGCACTGTCACACTACACCGACTGGACTATTGGTCACGTGCATTCTGGAGCTCTAGGTTGGGTGGCAATGGTGTCGATTGGTTCGGTATACCATTTAATCCCTCGCCTATTTAACCAAGAGCGTATGTACTCTGTTGGTCTAATCAATGCTCACTTCTGGTTAGCGACTATTGGTACGGTGCTCTACATCGTTGCGATGTGGATTTCAGGTGTTATGCAGGGCTTGATGTGGCGTGCTGTTAACTCTGACGGTACGTTAACGTACAGTTTTGTTGAGTCTGTCCAAGCCTCTTACCCATTCTATACCGTTCGATTCATTGGTGGATTTATCTTCTTAGCAGGTATGTTCCTGATGGCTTACAACACGTATAAAACGGTTTTTGCACCAGATAATAGCTTAAAAGCTATTCCTCAACCGGCATAAGGAGATGAAAGAATGAGTTCTAATAATCGCCATGAAATCATCGAACGTAATGTCGGTTTACTGGCTATTTTCATTATTTTTGCCATCAGTTGGGGAGCCTTGGTTGAAATCACGCCATTGATTTTCCAAAAGCAAACTACTGAGCCTGTTGAAAATCTTAAGCCCTACACTGCGCTGCAACTTGAAGGCCGTGATATCTATATTCGCGAAGGTTGTAACGTTTGCCATAGCCAAATGATTCGCCCATTCCGTTCCGAAACGGAGCGTTATGGTCATTATTCGGTGGCTGGTGAAAGTGTTTGGGAGCATCCATTTGTGTGGGGTTCGAAGCGGACTGGGCCTGATTTGGCTCGTGTTGGTGGTCGTTATTCTGATGAATGGCATCGAGTTCACTTGACTAATCCTCGCGAACTGGTTCCTGAATCAAACATGCCCGGTTTTCCTTGGCTAGCAAAAAATGTGTTGGACGGCAAGCTTACGCAAAGCAAACTTGAATTATTCCGTAATCAGTTTGGTGTGCCGTATACCGATGAACAAATCGCGAATGCAGCAAAAGATGTCGAAGGGAAATCAGAAATGGATGCAATCATTTCTTATCTTCAATCTCTTGGTCACGCAATGAAGTAAGGGGTAGTTATGGATATCGGTACTATTCACAGTATTTGGACCATAGTGCTGTTCGTCTGTTTTATAGGCGTAGTGTGGTGGGCCTATGGCAAAAACCGTAAAGCTCGTTTCGATGAAGCGGCTAACCTCATTTTTGCCGATGAACAGCCCAAATCCTCTAAGGAACAAGGAGTGACTAAACAATGACGACATTTTGGAGTCTATGGGTCATCATCATTACGGTGGGAACTTTGCTGGGCTGTGCGATTCTGCTCGTTTGGTGTTTAAAAGACAAAATGGGAGTGGAAGAAGGCTCGGATATGGGCCATGAATACGATGGTATTCGTGAGCTCAACAACCCTCTGCCTAAATGGTGGACCTATCTTTTTATTAGTACGTTTATTTTTGCCGCTATCTATCTGACCCTCTATCCTGGGTTAGGTAGTTTTAAAGGTGTACTTGGTTGGCAAAGTTCAGATCAAACCATTCGCTCTCTTGATGAGTCCAAAGCCTCGATTGCAAATGCGCAAAACAATAAAGTGTTAGTACAGTATGCAAAAGAGTTAGATGACGCAAACACCTACTTTGGTGAAGCATTTAAACGCTTAGCTTATACTGGCGGCGGTTCGGATTTACGCCCTATTCCTGAAATTGCAGCAGATTCTGATGCATTGAAGGTTGGTCAGCGTTTATTCTTACAAAACTGCTCTCAGTGTCATGGTTCTGACGCTCGTGGTCAAAAAGGCTTTCCGAATCTAACCGATAATGCTTGGTTATATGGTGGTGAACCAGAAGCGATTGTGACCACTATCCGACATGGTCGTATTGGACAAATGCCAGCTTGGAAAGATGTCCTCGGTGAGCAAGGTGTGAAGGAAGTGGTGAGTTATACCCTAAGCCTTTCTGGGCGTTCTGTGAACGTTCGAGAAGCGGAAGCAGGTAAAGCTCGCTTCGTCGTTTGCGCCGCTTGTCATGGTACGGATGGTAAAGGTAACCCTGCGTTTGGAGCACCTGATCTTACTGATAACGATTGGTTATTTGGTGACTCAAGAGCCGATGTTACTCAAACGGTGATGCATGGCCGATCAGGTGTTATGCCTGCTTGGAATGACATTCTCGGTGAAGATAAAGTTCAACTGGTTGCTGCTTACGTGTGGAGTTTAAGCAATTCAGAGAACTAATTGCACAACAAAGGCAGCTCTTTATTAGGGCTGTCTTTCTTCTCTTTTTAATAAGCCTTCTTTATTTTGTTGTTGAGAACTTTTTTATGGTAACTCCTTGGTATAAACAATTCTGGCCGTGGTTTCTGATCATCTTACCGTTAACTGTGGTGATATGGACGATTGCAACGGTTATCGTCTTTTCTCAGAATTCAGTGTCATTGGTGACAGAGGATTACTACAAAAAAGGCAAAGGCATTAATATTGATCTATCAAAAATTAACGAAGCGAAAGCATTAAAGCTCAGCTCTGAAGTCTACTCTGAGGGTAATGATATTATCTTCAAATTTAATAAAGGTGAGCTTGAACACTACCCCGCGATTAAAATGATGTTTGCTCATCGGACACTGCCAGACCGTGATTTCACACAACTTGTCGCATCGGATGCACAAGGTATATATCGCATTACCCTGCCTGCCCCGTTACAAGGCCCTTGGTTCATCGAACTCACTCCTCACAATGAGGAGTGGTTAATCCAAGGTCGAGTAACGTTTCCAATGCCAACTTCTACTCAATTAATGAATTAAACTATGTGCAAAGCGTGTTACCACTGTGGTGAAGATGTACCAGCCAACACGGATTATAAAGTTGATATTCTAGGTGAAAGCAGAGATATGTGTTGTCCCGGTTGTGAAACCGTGGCTAAAACCATTGTAGAGAGTGGCCTAGTATCTTATTACCAATACCGAACGACCACTGCAGATAAAGTGGAGCTTGTGCCAGAGCAGCTCAAAGCACTCATTCATTATGATAATGACGATGTACAAGCAGAGTTCGTTCGTAACGACAACGAAACGTCCGAAGTAACGTTATCGTTAGAAGGTGTTTCCTGTGCGGCTTGTGCTTGGTTAATTGAAAAACAACTCTCTCATAAAAATGGGGTAATTTCGATAAGGGTCAATACCACTACCAACCGTGCTTTACTCAGTTGGGATAAGACACAAACACGACTCAGTGAATTACTCTCCACTATTCATAAATTAGGTTATAAGGCTGCCCCTTTTGAAGCAGACGCACATGAGGCAGCCTACCATCAATCAATGAAGCAATATCTTTATCGTTTGGGTATTGCAGGCCTAGCCACCATGCAAGTGATGATGCTTGCTGTGGCGCTCTATCTTGAGGTCTTCGGTGATCTTGATTCTGAGTTTCGCAATTATTTTCGTTGGGTTAGCTTGATCTTTGCAACCCCCGTACTTTTATACTCTGCCCTTCCCTTTTACCTCAATGCTTGGCGAAGCATTAGAGGCAGAACATTAGGTATGGATGTTCCTGTTTCTATCGCTCTTATTTTTGCGTATGTTGCTAGTCTGATAGCGACAGTGACTGAACAAGGCGAAGTCTTTTTTGAATCCATTTCAATGTTTACCTTTTTCTTACTGGTTGGACGATTTTTAGAGATGCGGGCGCGTAGAAAAGCCGCGGCGGCTAGCGGCAATTTACTGAAATTGATCCCTGCGGTTGCAACTACGTTGGATGGCCGTCAAGTGCCTGTAAAAACTTTAGCTCTTGGTGATCGAATTCGCGTGTTGCCTGGAGAACACGTCCCTGCTGATGGTCGAGTGTTGAATGGGCGTATTCATATTAATGAATCAATGTTGACCGGTGAATCAGTACCAGTTGTCAAAACAGTCGGTGATGCTGTTTTTGCTGGTACATTAAATGGCGATGAATCTTTCGAGTTGGAAGTCACTGCATCTAAAGCGGATTCCGTTATTTCCAATATTGTTAGACTGCAAGATGAAGCTCAAATGTCTAAGCCTAAGATTGCAGAAATTGCTGATATTGTCGCGAGATATTTTGTGGCTGTAATTTTGATTATTGCAGCAGCCACTTGGTTTTATTGGCACCAGACAAAACCTGAAGATGCATTTTGGATCATGTTAGCGGTCTTAGTGGCAACCTGCCCGTGCGCGCTTTCTCTTGCCACCCCTACAGCCATCACTTGCGCTACATCACGAATGGGTGACTTTGGTATTTTATTGAGAAAAAACCATGTCTTTGAAACACTTTGCAAAGTTAACCATTTGATTATTGATAAAACGGGAACGTTGACCCGTGGTGATATCGAAATTAGTGACGTTGAGTTGCATGGTGGTATAGACGAAAACCATTGTTTGGCGCTAGCCGCTGCTTTGGAGCATCATGCCAATCACCCCATTGCCAGAGCGTTTGCGCAATATCGTAATGACGAGTTTCGTGTTGAGCATGTGCAGAATATGATTGGGTCTGGTATTCAAGGTAAATATTTAGGCGGCGATGTTCGTATCGGCAGCGCCGAATTTGTTTTGAACGACATCAGTGACGATCGAGCAAATCGTATTTATCTGTCGCTCAACGGGCAACACATTGCGACCTTCACGTACCGCGATCCTATCCGTAGTGAAGCGAAACAATTTATCGATCGTTTTCATCAGGAAGGAATTAAGATCACGCTATTAACGGGGGATTCTCAAGTTAATGCCCAAAGTGTGGCCGCTGAAATGGATATCGATATTGTCGTATCGAATGCCAAACCAGAAGATAAACTGAGTTACTTAAAGTCGTTACCAGATGATGATATCACCATGATGATTGGCGATGGCATTAATGATGCGCCAACGCTTGCTGGTGCGCACTTATCAGTCGCTATGGGTGGTGGAACCGATGTCGCAAAAGCATCCGCTGATATGGTTTTACTTGGTGATAAACTCGACAGATTATTGGAAGCCAGAAGCTTAGCGTTAAAAGCTCGCAAAATCATTCGGGAAAATTTAGCGTGGTCACTTGGATACAATATTATTGTTTTGCCACTCGCCGTTGCGGGGCTGGTTGCTCCTTACATTGCCGTTGTGGGCATGTCGGCGAGTTCGATTATTGTGGTATCTAATTCTCTTCGACTACTCAAAAAGAGGGATAAGTAGATGGAAAGTCTTTATATATTGATCCCCATAGCGATCGTTTTGGTTACGATCGCCGTCATCATCTTTTTATGGGCAGTAAAGAGCGAACAGTTTGAAGATTTAGAACGCCAAGGACACAATATTTTGTTTGATGAAGATGAACTTACCTCATCAAAAGAAGAGAAAAAATGACCGCAGATTGGATTGGTGCTTTCTTTATCGGTTTACTTGGAGCTGGCCACTGTATGGGAATGTGTGGCGGGATTGCTTCTCTTTTGACCTTAGGTGAAAAGCGCAGTGATCGACTCCCAATACTGCTTGTTTTTTACAACCTTGGGCGTATTGCCAGCTATATGCTGTTTGGCGGTTTATTAGGAGGCCTCGCCGCCTCGCTATCCGAATTCTCTACACTTAATCATGCGTTGATTTGGTTGCGGCTCATTGCGGCAGGCCTAATGATTGTACTTGGATTGTATGTTGGACGTTGGTGGTTTGGCCTGTTGAAGCTGGAGAAGGTTGGGCAAAAAATCTGGAGTTTTATTTCGCCTTTTGGGCAATCATTGCTCCCGCTTAGGAAAACGTGGTTCGCTCTCCCTTTTGGGTTTATCTGGGGGTGGTTACCTTGTGGGCTAGTTTACTCGGTACTGACTTGGTCTGTGGTGTCCGGTAGTGCGCTGTCAGGGGCATTGGTTATGGCCTCTTTTGGTTTGGGAACCTTACCTGCGATGCTTCTTGTTGGTTACGGAGCGACCCGTTTGAAGAACATTCAACAATCATTCATATTTCGTCATTTTGCTGCGATTTTTATCATACTCTATGGTCTATACACGGGTTATGGAGCAGTGAGTATTTTATCATCTACGTGGTAGCTGTCTGATTTATGGCATCTTTTTTCGCTATCCTTTAGGGGTAATGGGTGCTAAAATATTGATGTACATCAAAAAGTGAAAGGTTGTTATGATTTCTGATAAGCCAGCGGCAAAGCGCATTCAATCTGGTGGTTGTGCAATTCACTGTCAAGATTGCAGCATTAGCCAGCTTTGTATTCCTTTTACTCTCAATGAATCTGAACTTGATCAACTTGATCAAATTATTGAGCGTAAAAAACCTATCCAAAAGGGCCAAGAGCTATTTAAAGCTGGTGACGACCTTAAGTCTCTCTACGCTATTCGCTCAGGTACAATTAAAAGTTATACCATTACTGAGCAAGGTGATGAACAAATCACTGCGTTTCATTTAGCGGGTGATTTAGTTGGTTTTGACGCGATCACTGATGATTCTCATCCTAGCTTTGCTCAGGCTCTAGAAACATCAATGGTATGTGAAATACCCTACGAAATTCTTGATGATCTTTCGGGTAAAATGCCTAAGTTACGTCAGCAAATTATGCGCTTGATGAGTAATGAAATTAAGGGCGACCAAGAGATGATTCTTCTGCTATCTAAAAAGAATGCAGAAGAAAGATTAGCGGCTTTTCTTTATAACTTGTCGACTCGTTTCTCTCAGCGTGGCTTTAGCCCTAGAGAGTTTCGTCTGACAATGACTCGTGGTGATATCGGTAACTACCTTGGTCTCACTGTTGAAACGATCAGTCGTCTACTCGGCCGTTTTCAGAAGTCTGAAATCCTTAGCGTTAAAGGCAAATACATCACAATCCTTGACCATGACCAACTGATGGAACTGGCAGGCGTATCTAAAGAAACTAAGTAACTTCAATGAGGTAGCTCTTAAATGAGCTACGTCATACTTCTGTTAAAAACTCTCTTTTTTTCTAAAATTCTCGCTGGTTATGAGCTAAAGTAACTTTAACGCCCTCCTCCATAATTAAGGAGTCGATATGAGTATTTATAGCAAGATTCTGGTGGTTGCTGACATCAACCACGATGAACAACCCGCCCTTGCCAGAGCCATACAGTTAGCGCAGCAAAGCACGTCTTCTAGCCACATTACATTTTTTCTGTCTATTTATGATTTCTCTTATGACATGACGTCGATGCTCTCTGTTGATGAACGTGATGCTATGCGACGTGGTGTTATCCATCAACGCGAGCAATGGATGAGGAAAGTAGCTGAACCGTATATTGATAGTTCGATCCAATTTGAAGTAAAAGTGGTGTGGCATAACCGCCCTTATGAAGCGATTATTGCTGAGATATTTTACGGAGAACATGACATTCTGATCAAAGGGACGCGCAAGCATGATGTCCTGGAATCCGTTATTTTTACACCGACAGATTGGCACTTATTGCGTAAATGCCCAACTCCAGTGCTATTGGTTAAAAATTCAGATTGGCCACAGAATGCGAATATAATCGCTTCGGTACATGTGGGGTCAGAAAATCCGGCTCATATTGATTTAAATGATTGCATGGTTGAACAACTAAAAAGCCTCACCACTCGTTTAGGTGCGACACCTTATCTGGTGAATTCATACCCTATTACGCCAGCGAATATTACCATTGAGCTGCCCGAGTTTGATCCAATGACCTACACTGATGCTGTTCGTGGTCACCACTTGATGGCAATGAAGGCATTGCGACAAAAGCATGGTATAGATGAATCGCAAACACTTGTAGAACAAGGCTTGCCTGAAGACGTCATTCCTCAAGCTGCTGAAAAGCTCAATGCGGCGATGGTTATTCTTGGTACGACGGGGCGTACAGGGTTATCTGCGGTATTTATTGGCAACACGGCAGAACAAGTCATTGATAAAATTAACTGTGATGTTTTAGCATTAAAACCGCATGGCTACGTGAGCCCTTTAGATCCTAAAACCTCTATTTAAAATGGCCCGATCTATCATCGATCCCCCTTGTCATAGACGAGGGGGATTTTTTATCTTCCTTACTTGTTAGATCTGGCATCTGCGCTATTTATCCGTATCATACGCACTCTATTTTGTTTTAAAGATTAAAGACCAGACACTGATGACTGAGCAAATTCAAGAGCGCACCAAAGCTCAACAATATAATTTCAATAAACTTCAGAAGCGTATCCGTCGTAATACGGGTCAAGCCATTGCTGACTTTAATATGATTGAAGATGGCGACCGTATTATGGTATGTCTTTCTGGCGGTAAAGATAGCTTTACCATGCTGGATATTCTAATGAGCCTTCAGAAAAGTGCCCCTGTTAGCTTTGAGCTTATTGCCGTGAATCTTGATCAAAAACAGCCCGGATTCCCTGAACACATTCTGCCGCAGTACTTAGAGCAGCTAGGCGTTGAATATAAAATTGTCGAAGAAGACACGTATTCTATTGTTCAAGATAAGATCCCTGAAGGGAAAACCACCTGCTCACTTTGTTCACGCTTACGCCGCGGTATTTTGTACCGTACAGCCAAAGAACTCGGTGCGACGAAAATTGCGTTAGGCCATCACCGTGACGACATTCTAGAAACGCTATTTTTGAACATGTTTTATGGTGGAAAGATCAAAGGAATGCCACCTAAACTTGTGTCTGATAACGGTGAACATGTGGTAATTCGCCCTCTAGCCTACTGTCGTGAAAAAGACATTATCAAATATGCGAACATGCGAGAGTATCCGATTATTCCATGCAATCTATGTGGCTCTCAGCCAAACATGCAACGTCAAAACATTAAGCAAATGCTAAATGGCTGGGATAAACAGTTCCCTGGGCGCATCGAGACCATGTTTAGTGCAATGCAAAATGTAGTGCCTAGCCATTTGGCTGATTTCAAGTTGTTTGACTTTAAGTCGATTAACCGTGATTCAGGCGTTATTAATGGCGGCGACATTGGTTTTGATAAAGAAGAGATGCCAATCCTAGCGCTCGCAGATGAGGATAGCGTGATGGAGTTTGATCCTAGTTTGAAGTTGGATGTCACCAATCTTTGATGTTCCTACAAAGATAAAAAGAATAAGGGCTGCGAATGCAGCCCTATTGATATTAGCCCAACATGTCTAATGTTTCGCTTTGGGAAGATAAGGTAACACGCGAACCGTTTCTTGTGGTAACTGCATCGATCCACCTTCACCCAGTTGACTGAGATCCACTTGGGCTTTGCCATTTTCTATGTTAATGGTTTCGCCGTTACTCAACTGAATGACCGAATTCAAATTATTGGCAAATTCGAGTGTGACACCAGAAACATCGGGTGTGAACCAACTCGCAAACATCCCGCCGAGCTCTTCCAGTAATTTTTGCATCTGAGGTAATAAGATGGCGACCTGCTGGTAAGATATTTCTTCTTTGAACTGCTCTTTTGCCATAACAACAGTCGAAAAGTCACAACGCATATCTTGAGGAGTATCGACAAACACTAACGGATTCGCTTGCCGTAAATGATCGTCTAAAGGAAGTAGTAGTTCGTGGTTGCTACTGACTTTCAACGCTTCATAGTGCTTTTCTTTTTCCATCCAAGCCTTCTCTATTGGGCAGAGCTGCTTGGTATTGGCATTAAGGAAATAATAAGCGACTTTGACATTGGGGTACTCTTCTTTCACGTTATTTTTCATTGCTGAAAACAACTTGGAGTATGTAAACATATACTCTTGAGCGTTAACGGGAAATGCGTTAGCAAGGCATAACGTTGTCAGTAATAAGGTAAGCGTTCTTTTTTTCATTATTATTCTGTCCAGAAAGGCTGATTGTGACGCATCATAGATTGAAGATCTTGCACATAAGCTTCTCCGCGCTCTGAGTATTTCAGTAAGCCATTGGTCATCTCCATGGCACTGTCAGCACTCAATAAATCGGCATTATTTTTTCTTAATCGAAAACGAATCTCTCGTAAATCATGATAAGCGGAGTTGCGGTTAACATTCATGAAGTAACCGTGGATTGACTCTTGAACAGAACCAAAACTCGCCACTTCGTGAGTCATACCTTCCACTCGTTGCAAAGGTACCAACCCACACCCTACACTGTAACACCATTGACCGAAATAGTTGTTTCCTTCAGTTGCAAAGCGAGAGGTTCCCCAAGCTGATTCATTCGCTGCCTGGGTCAAGACTAACGCTTCGGGTAAAATGTCAACTCTATGCAGCATGTTTTCTAGCCATGCGCTAGTGATGCCTTCTGCAGGAATCGGTACTTCATATCGCTTAGAGAGTTTTTGCGCCTCACTATAGTCACTTTTGGCTATCTGATTGCTTAGATGATGTTGTGCAATCCTCTCTAATATTTCACGCTCTCGCAAAACACGTAAATTTTCCCAAGCTATCCCTGGTTTTAAGAAAGAAAAAAAAGCATGCTTTTTCTCATTCACATCATCGATGGCTGAGAAGTCAGGCGCTTTTCCAACAGCTCTAGCACCTTGCAAAGATGGAATGTCGCTTTTGTAAGTCGTCTCGGTTGAGGTTTGCTTGACGTAATAAACGCTGCAGCTCACAACCACGAGCGAGATGGCGGTAAGTAAGATTATTTTACGCATTGAACACCTGAGAATTTGGATTATTGTCGGATTGATTAGTCGCTATGATCTTTAGTTTGATGCCAAACATATTGCGATAAATAATCCCTTTAGCATGGAAGAAGAAAGGTAATACAAAAATGAAACCTATCCCATAAAAGAGCGCGGCGGCAACGAACATCAGCATGATCACGGAATAAATCACGGCAATAGGAACGATTTTTTTATTTACTGCGCGTAAGGATAATAGCAGTGATTGCATAGGTGGAACCCGTTTTTCGCAGATCAATAAGATGGATTGGCTAAACGCAATACTCAAATACATTGATAGCAATGGGAAAATCATTCCTGCTACACCTTGCAGTAATAAGCTGAATAGCGTTGCTAAAATCACTGGGATGGTGAACTGTAATCCCTTACCTATATGTCTTGGCTGTGTTCTTAACCCAGCGACATGACTCATCGCCATTAAGCTCACGCCAGCATAAATAGGTGCACTAACGACCTCATAGCTAAAATTAGCCACAAAAATAGCTTGTACAATATTGCCTGTGAAAGCTTCTGGTGTTTCTAACGCATCCAAGATTAGTGATGGATCACCCAGTTGCAATTTTAAAGCAATATAGAAGATCGCAAGCTGCACAAATAAAAGAATCACGATGGAAGGAGAAAAGGAGATAAATTGCTTGATCGTACAATCCCATGCCTCTTTGAGCACGGCGTTGACTTTTAGCTCGTAATCTCCCTTGAGCGCATGCTCTACACTACCGCCTAAATTGAAATCTTTTTCAATATCATTATTCATAAAATGTCCTAGGCAACGGAAAAGCAAGTTGCCTGTATTTGGGTCACAAAGTTATTGTCATTATACTGCAATACACTCTAGTCCAAAATCAGAAGCCTAAACTGATCTTGCATTATTATGTGTTTGGTTGATAATTAACCACTTGAAAGCATTGAACAGTTAGTTAGTTCTGTATGGTAATCAATCTTTACTGCTACCTACAAAACTTTTTCTGTATCAATATAAGAAAACGCTTTGAATTCACTCTTTTGGTGATTATGATGCGCGCCTCAATTGTGTATAGCGACAGGTCGTAAGATAGGCATCCCTATAGACCAAGGTGGGAGAAAAACAGACGTTGAACGTAAAAAAATCAGTAGGAAAACCAGTAGTTCGTCTTTCTGGTATCAGTAAAAGTTTCGATGGTAAGGAAATCATTGGCAACCTAAACCTTGATGTTAATCATGGCGAATTCTTAACGATACTTGGTCCTTCTGGCTGTGGTAAAACAACAGTACTAAGAATGATTGCAGGTTTTGAAACCGCAGATCAAGGTTCAATTACTCTTGATAATCAAGATGTTACAAAAGTTCCTGCTGAACAGAGACACGTTAACACCGTCTTTCAAAGCTATGCACTTTTCCCACATATGACAGTATTTGAAAATGTCGCGTTTGGTTTGCGTATGCAAAAAGTGCCAACGACGGACATTGAACCCCGTGTGATGGAAGCACTGCGGATGGTACGTCTCGACGCGATGGCCCAGCGTAAACCAAGTCAACTTTCTGGTGGTCAACAACAACGTATCGCGATCGCGCGTGCCGTTGTTAATAAACCTAAGGTTCTGTTACTAGACGAATCTTTATCCGCGCTTGACTATAAACTTCGTAAGCAGATGCAAATGGAGCTTAAGCAGCTTCAACGTCAGCTTGGGATCACCTTTATCTTCGTTACGCACGATCAAGAAGAAGCCTTATCAATGTCGGATCGCATTATTGTTATGCGTGAAGGGAAAATTGAGCAAGATGGCTCTCCACGTGAAATTTACGAAGACCCTAAAAACCTATTTGTTGCTCGCTTCATCGGTGAGATCAACGTATTTAATGCTGAAACGATTGAACGAATTGACGATAAGCGTATTCGTGCACATATCGAAGGTGTTGAAGCGGTGGTTTACCACGATCAAAATGTACAACCCGGACACAAACTACAAGTTTTGCTGCGTCCTGAAGATCTTCGCATCGAAGAGATTAAAGAGTCAGAAGAAAAAGGCATTGTTGGACACGTGACAGAACGTACCTACAAAGGCATGACTCTAGAATCTGTAGTCGAATTGGAAGAATCAGGCATGCGCGTGACGGTTAGCGAATTTTTTAACGAAGATGATCCTGATGTGGACCATTCTCTCGGCCAGAAAGTCGCTATCACTTGGGTTGAAAGCTGGGAGGTAGTACTCGATGATGAGCAAGAAGCTTAATCTTCAAAATGCTATTATCACATTGATTGTTGGGTGGTTAGTGCTGTTTGTGCTAATCCCTAACGTTATGATCATTGGTACTAGCTTTTTGACTCGCGATGAAGCCAACTTAATTGAAATGACCTTCACGCTTGATAACTATACACGCCTATTGGATCCACTTTACGCCAAAGTGCTCATGCACTCTTTCTATATGGCAATTGTGGCTACCCTTCTCTGCTTGGTTATTGGTTATCCATTTGCCTACATTGTCGCAAAAATGCCACAAAAATGGCGTCCAATTATGCTGTTTTTGGTGATTGTTCCTTTTTGGACGAACTCTCTTATTCGTACCTACGGATTAAAAATAGTTCTGGGCACGCAAGGCATCTTAAACCAAGCTTTAATGGCTTTAGACATCATAGACAAACCACTGCGTATTATGTACACCGAGACAGCGGTAATGATTGGCTTGGTTTACATCTTGCTGCCTTTTATGATTCTTCCGCTCTATTCTGCTATTGAAAAATTGGACGATACCTACATTGAAGCCGCGCGAGATCTAGGGGCAAATAAGCTTCAAACTTTGCTCAAGGTAGTATTGCCATTGACCATGCCGGGTATCATCGGGGGCTGCTTATTGGTGTTACTGCCAGCATTAGGTATGTTCTATATTGCTGACTTACTCGGTGGCGCGAAAAACCTACTGATTGGTAACGTGATTAAGAGCCAAGTATTGAATGCTCGTGATTGGCCATTTGGCGCCGCGACCAGCATTGCCTTGACTCTGGCGATGGCTGTAATGCTTTATGCATACTATCGTGCTGGTAAGTTATTGAATAAGAAAGTGGAGCTAGACTAATGGGCAAAACAGTTAGATTTAGCTTTATGAGTTTAGTGTATGTATTTCTATACCTACCGATCATAGTGCTGATTGTAAACTCATTTAATGACAACAAATTTGGTATTAAATGGGGCGGTTTCACTACCAAGTGGTACCACGCTTTAGTTGCAAACGACAGCTTAGTTCAGGCCGCATGGCACTCGCTGAATGTAGCGGTTTTTTCAGCCACAGCAGCGACGCTGATTGGCAGTTTAACTGCTGTAGCCCTTTTTCGTTATCAATTTAAAGGTAAACGTGCAGTTAATGGTATGTTGTTTGTTGTGATGATGTCCCCAGATATTGTCATGGCAATTTCGCTACTTGCGCTATTCTTAGTGTTAGGTGCTCAGCTAGGTTTTCTTACTTTGTTGATTGCACACATTACATTCTGCTTACCTTTCGTTGTTGTGACTGTTTACAGTCGCCTCAACGGATTTGATGTAAAGATGCTCGAAGCTGCCAAAGATCTCGGTGCTGGCGAATGGGTGATTTTGACCAAAATCATTTTGCCATTAGCGAAACCGGCAGTTGCGGCTGGTTGGTTGCTGAGTTTCACACTGTCATTAGATGATGTGATCATTAGCTCGTTTGTAACCGGCCCTACTTACGAAATTTTACCATTGAAGATTTATTCTATGGTTAAAGTTGGGATTTCCCCAGAAGTTAACGCTCTGGCGACCGTGATGTTAGTTGTCTCATTGGCTCTAGTAATCACATCACAGTTGTTAGCAAGGGAAAAAGTGAAGTAGAATCGACATCTTGTAATACATTACGCGAAACAGAATGACAAATCGTCATTCTGTTTTTCTATCTAACGCCTAAAAATAGGCAACGTTTGGTTTGGAGCTAACGTCAATGAAAAAATGGGCTACTCTATTAGCTGGTAGTGCATGTGCGCTTTCTTTGTTCTCTGGAGCAGTAACAGCGGATGAAAACAAGGAACTAGTATTCATGAACTGGGGGCCGTACATTAACAGTGGTCTTCTAGAGCAGTTTACGAAAGAGACCGGCATCAAGGTCATTTATTCAACTTATGAATCGAATGAAACCCTGTATGCAAAGCTAAAAACTCACAACCAAGGTTATGATCTTGTTGTTCCATCCACCTACTTCGTTTCTAAAATGCGCGATGAAGGTATGTTACAAAAGATTGATAAGTCTAAATTAAGCAACTTTAAAAACCTTGATAACAACTATTTGAATAAACCTTACGATCCAAATAATGATTATTCAATTCCACACGTGGTTGCTATCACTGGGCTTGCGGTTAATACCGATATGTATGATCCCAATGATTTCCAAAGCTGGGGTGACCTATGGAACCCAGAGTTGAAAGGCCAGCTAATGTTGATGGATGATACTCGTGAGGTATTCCACATTGCCCTTCGTAAGTTAGGTTACTCAGGTAACACTACGGATGAAAAGCAAATTGATGAGGCCTACGCTGAGCTGCAAAAACTAATGCCCAATGTATTGGTATTTAACTCAGATAACCCTGCCGCTCCTTACCTCTCTGGTGAAGTTGGCTTAGGTATGCTGTGGAATGGCTCTGCAGCAGCGGCGCAAAAAGAAGGCTTGCCAATTAAGCTTGTTTTCCCTAAAGAAGGCGGTATCGGTTGGGTTGACAACTTTGCTATCAGTTCTGGTGCCAAAAACGTAGAAGCCGCACATATGATGATCGACTTCTTGCTACGTCCAGAAATTGCAGAACAAATTTCTCGCGACACGGGTTATTTAACCGGCGTGAAAGCGTCTAATGAGAAATTTAAAGACAGCCCTGCTCTTTTCCCATCTCAAGATGATTTAGATCGTGTTGAATGGCAATCTGCCGTTGGTGAAAAAACTGTGCAGTATGAAGATTACTTTATGAAGTTAAAAGCGGGTCAATAATTCCGCAAAAAGTATGAAATAGGCAGCACTAGCTGCCTATTTTCGTTAAAACTGGTATACTTTGCACTTTCGTATCACGCACCCTTGCCTAGTTAAGCTTTGGCACCGACTAAAATGGAAACGTAATGAAAAGCACACTGTATGCTGGCGCTATTTGCGCAGCAACTCTATTCACTACGCCTGCAATGGCTGCAGATCAAGAGCTTTATTTTTACAACTGGTCTGAATATATCCCCCACGACGTTCTCGAAGATTTCACCAAAGAGACAGGAATTAAAGTCATTTACTCAACCTATGAGTCTAATGAAAGCATGTATGCCAAGTTAAAGACTCAAGGTTCCGGCTACGATCTTGTCGTGCCATCCACCTACTTTGTTTCTAAAATGCGTAAAGAAGGCATGTTGCAGGAGATTGACCACGCTAAGCTTTCTCATTTTGCTGATCTTGATTCTAACTATCTCAATAAATCGTTCGACCCAAACAACAAATTTTCTATCCCTTATATCTGGGGCGCAACGGGGATTGGTATTAATACCGATATGCTTGATAAATCACTGATCAAAAACTGGGGCGACTTATGGGATGCCAAGTGGGAAGGTCAGTTGATGATGATGGACGATGCTCGTGAGGTGTTCCATATTGCACTGAGTAAGCTTGGTTACTCACCTAATACGACGGATCCTGACGAAATTAAAGCGGCCTATGAAGAGCTTAAAAAACTGATTCCAAACGTGTTAGTGTTCAACTCCGACTTTCCCGCAAACCCTTTTTTAGCGGGTGAAGTTTCTTTAGGTATGTTATGGAATGGCTCGGCGTATATGGCCCGCCAAGAAGGCGCTTCAATTGACATTATTTGGCCAGAAAAAGGCGCGATTTTCTGGATGGATAGCATATCCATTCCGGCTGGGGCCAAAAACGTTGATGCGGCTCATAAGATGATTGATTTCTTATTGCGTCCTGAGAATGCAGCAAAAATCGCATTAGAAATTGGTTACCCAACTCCCGTTAAAACAGCCTATTCACTGTTACCCAAATCTTTCGCCAATGATCCTAATATCTTCCCTCCACAATCTGTGATGGACAGCGGGTTTTGGCAAGATGAGGTGGGAGACGCGAATGTATTGTACGACGAATACTTCCAGAAGCTCAAAGTAAATAATTGATCATATTCAATGTTTAGATAACACGCCTACTCTAGGCGTGTTTCTTTTTTGGCATTTCTAACCCTAATATCTCTTCCACTAACCGCGGAACTTCAATACTGGCTTTACCGTAGCGTTTTTCCTCAAACTCACTTTCAACCGCACTCGGTTCTAAGTTGATCTCAATGGTGTGCGCACCGTGCATTCTGGCATCATGAACAAAGCCTGCAGCAGGATAAACAACGCCCGATGTACCGATAGAGATAAAAAGATCAGCCGTCTCGAGTGCTGAATAAATATCGCCCATGCGCAGTGGCATTTCGCCAAACCAAACAATATGAGGTCGCATTTGAGCTGGAATTTGACAGCAATGACAAAGCTCTCCGCTCAGAATGTCGTCTTTATGCTCTATTACTTGGTTAGAAACGCTGCAGCGTGCTTTAAGCAGCTCACCGTGCATATGAATCACCTGTTTGCTACCACCCCGCTCATGAAGGTTATCAATATTCTGCGTAATAATCGTTACGTTTCCCTCTAGCTCTTGCTCTAATTTACCAAGCGCGATGTGGGCGGCATTAGGTTGTATTGGTTCAGATTGGAGTTTTCGACGACGCTGATTATAGAAATCCTGTACGAGATCGGGATCACGTGCGAAACCTTCAGGGGTCGCGACATCCTCTATTTTATGGTTTTCCCATAACCCATCTTGGGCACGAAATGTTTTAATGCCTGATTCCGCTGAAATGCCTGCCCCCGTGAGGATCACGATATTCTTGTAGGGGAAATTCATACTATGTCCTTATTGCACGCTTTTTTGCTAGCTTAGCACCGATGCAATAACAACAGTAGTTTTGAGGGTTAGACCATAGTATAAAATGGCCATTGATTGCTTATTTTCTGTGACATAAACCGAGCTATGAACTAGACCGAAGTACTCCGCGACTTCGGTCTATATGTAATCAATCTTCGTTAATGGCGGAGATTTTATGGATAGCCAAATCCGCGCCGTTAAATTCGTCTTCTTCAGATAAACGCAATCCAGTCAATACATTGAGAGAGCCATAAACGATTGCGGCACCTAATACTGCCACTGAAATACCCAATAAGGTTCCTAGTAGTTGAACGGCGAGGCTGACACCACCTAGGCCGCCGAGTGATGATTGGCCAAAAATACCAGCGGCAATCCCGCCCCATGCACCACAAACACCATGTAATGGCCATACACCTAATACATCGTCTATTCTCGTTCGGTTTTGTAGTTGAGTGAACAACCAAACAAATAAAGCACCCGCTACCACTCCCGTCACTAAGGCACCCAGTGGGTGCATCAAGTCCGATCCTGCACACACCGCGACTAATCCCGCTAGAGGACCATTGTGGATAAAGCCAGGGTCATTTTTTCCGACAATTAACGCTGCTAAAATACCACCAGTCATGGCCATTAAAGAGTTCATCGCGACTAATCCACTAATTCCATTTAATGTTTGCGCTGACATGACGTTAAAACCAAACCAGCCCACACAAAGAATCCACGCGCCCAATGCTAGGAACGGAATGTTGGATGGAGCAAAGTTGGTGTGCTTTCCTGCACGTACTCTTCCCTTACGCATTCCTAGAAACATGACGGCGATGAGTGCAATCCATCCGCCGACCGCATGCACGACCACAGAACCAGCGAAATCGTGAAAAGCAGCACCGAATTGAGCTTCAAACCAGCTTTGCACGCCATAATTGCCATTCCAAATCATTCCCTCAAACAGCGGATAAACAAACCCAACTGTGAAAAAAGTAGCAATGAGAATGGGGTAAAACCGAGCGCGCTCGGCAATGCCTCCAGAAACGATAGCAGGAATAGCGGCGGCAAACGTCAATAGAAAAAAGAACTTAACTAGATGATAGCCGTTCCCTTGGGCAAGGGTTTGTGCATCAGCAAAGAAATGAGCGCCGTAGGCTATCCAGTAACCGATAAAAAAATAGGCGATCGTAGAAATACCGAAATCGGCGAGAATTTTTACCAGCGCGTTCACTTGGTTCTTTTTACGCACAGTCCCCACCTCAAGAAAGGCAAATCCGGCGTGCATTAAAAACACCATGATTGCTCCGAGCAGCAAAAATAGCGTATCAGAACTTTGAGTCAGGGCTTGTACGGCACCTTGAACCTGACTTACGGTTTGAGTCATCTTAGTGATTCTCCATTGAAATGTTGTGCACCAATCCTGTGCTACTTGATTATTTTCTCACCAATATAGTGAGTTATTGGTATTGAACAGCCTTAAAGCAAAATACATTCCAAAATAAACAAATGAATCAATAACTTTTCAATATCAAATAACTTATTGAAATAGAGTGAATTATATAAATATCAAGGGAGTTGTTGCATGATGGAAGAATAAACGCATTCATAAGAAGCGCACCAAATTGGAACGTGTGCTCCATTTCAATGCACTCTATTTTTGGCTCGTTCCAGATTGCAGGCATTAAAAAGGCCTCCCGCAGGAAGCCTTTTCTTAAGAGTAAACCGTGGATCAGTTTACGCCACGAGATTTCAAGAATTCAGCATAAGTGCCTTTGAAATCGGTCAGTTTGTTATCACGAATTTCAATGATGCGCGTTGCCAGTGAGTCCACAAATACGCGGTCGTGAGATACGAAGAACAGAGTCCCTTTGTAGTTCTCCAACGCCGTGTTGAGCGATTCGATCGATTCCATGTCCATGTGGTTGGTTGGCTCATCCATCAACAGCATGTTTGGCTTATGCATCATTAGTTTACCAAGCAACATACGACCTTGTTCACCACCAGAGATGACCTTAACAGATTTCTTGATGTCATCTTGGCCAAACAACATGCGCCCTAAGAAGCTGCGGATCACTTGCTCGTCATCCCCTTCTTGACGCCATTGGCTCATCCAGTCAAACAGGTTCATATCTTCGGCAAAATCGTGCGCGTGATCTTGAGCGTAGTAACCAATGTTCGCGTTTTCAGACCATTTATAGCTGCCGCTACGAGGCTCAAGTACACCTGCTAAGGTGTTAAGCAGTGTTGTTTTACCGACGCCGTTTTCACCAATGATCGCTACGCGTTCGCCTACTTCAAAAATGGCATTGAAGTTACTGAACAGATCGTTTTCAAAACCTTGGCTAAGGTTTTCAACTTC
This sequence comes from Vibrio sp. V09_P4A23P171, assembly GCF_963875615.1. Taxonomy (NCBI): domain Bacteria; kingdom Pseudomonadati; phylum Pseudomonadota; class Gammaproteobacteria; order Vibrionales; family Vibrionaceae; genus Vibrio; species Vibrio sp. V09_P4A23P171. The sequence continues at coordinate 32,425 of NZ_CAWNMR010000004.1, read as the reverse complement.
TAACGCGTTGCGGAACAACTCTTTCGATTGTTCAAAACGAATGAAAGGGTTTTGGCGGCTAGACGCTTTAACTTCGTCCAATTGGATCTTGTCAATCTGCTTAGCTCGTGACGTCGCTTGCTTCGCTTTAGATGCGTTCGCAGAAAAGCGTGCAACGAAAGTTTGCAGTTCAGCAATCTGTGCTTTCTTCTTGGCATTATCAGAGAGCAGACGAGCACGCGCTTGCGATGCCGCTGTCATGTACTCGTCATAGTTACCCGCGTAAAGACGTAGTTCACCATAATCCAAGTCAGCCATATGTGTACATACGCTGTTTAAGAAGTGACGGTCGTGCGAGATGATGATCATGGTGCAGTTACGTTGGTTTAGCGTATCTTCTAGCCAGCGAATGGTATCCATATCCAAGTTGTTGGTTGGTTCGTCAAGCAGCATGATGTGTGGTTCAGCAAACAAAACTTGCGCCAATAGCACACGCAGTTTCCAACCTGGTGCCACTTCGCTCATCAAACCAAAGTGCTGTTCAAGAGGAATGCCCACTGCAAGCAACAATTCACCGGCTTTAGACTCGGCCATGTAGCCGTCCATTTCCGCGAATTCAGTTTCGAGATCCGCAACCTTCATGCCATCTTCTTCGGTCATTTCAGGCAGAGAATAGATACGGTCACGTTCTTGTTTAACTTTCCACAACTCTTTGTGGCCCATGATTACCGTGTCGATAACCGTGAACTCTTCGTAAGCGAATTGATCCTGATTCAGTTTCGCCACACGTTCGTTAGGATCATAGCTAACGTTACCACTCGAAGGTTCAAGCTCTCCGCTTAGAATCTTCATAAATGTTGACTTACCACAACCGTTAGCGCCAATCAGGCCATAGCGATTACCTTCGCCAAACTTAACGGAAATGTTTTCAAACAGAGGCTTTGCGCCAAATTGTTGAGTGATATTCGCGGTGGAGATCAAAACCAGTACCTTAATAAATGTGAATTGTATAAAAAACTGCGCAACGTTACTTGTTCAAGGCTCGAACTGCAAGCGATGTTTTTGTTTCACTGCCCTCGTAGTGCGAGTAACTCGCTCATTTAATGCCTACCTGCCACTGATCATAAGTTTCGAGAGAGCAATCACATCCCCTGCGCTGGTTTTTGATACTTATTGATACATCTGCGACTCTCACTGCAAACCTATAGGATACCCGTATGATTTCAGTTGCTTTGGTGGATGACCACCTCATGGTTCGCTCTGGTTTTGCACAACTGTTATCGGTTGAACCAGACATTCATGTCCACAGTGAGTATGGTAGCGCGCGCGAAGCATTTCGTGCGCTGGTGAACGCTTCTATCGATGTGGCAGTTATCGACATTTCAATGCCCGACGAAAGTGGGCTTGTGTTGTTAGAGAAACTGCGCCGCGCTCAGCCGGACTTTAAAGCCATCATTCTCTCTATTTATGATTCAGCGTCCTTTGTCAGTAAAGCGTTAGAAGCTGGCGCTTGTGGTTATTTATCAAAACGTTGTGGGCCTGGAGAGTTAGTGAGCGCCATTCGTACCGTGGCTAATGGTGATCGCTATTTGTGTGCCGATGCCTTAATTAACCTAAGCAATGCTTCAGGTACGCCATCTGTCCTTGAAGGGTTAACTAAACGCGAAAGAGAGGTGTTTAATCACCTGATTTTAGGCAAAGACGTCAAAGAGATTGGTTACGATTTATCAATTAGCCACAAAACGATTCACGTGCATCGGGCAAATATTTTAAGCAAACTGGGGCTTACCAACAATGTGGATCTCATCCGCTTTGCTATTACTCACCAACTGTTGGTTAACGAGACGTTATAGAAGCGACTATGCATTTTCATCACCGATTTTCTGAAGCTTTACCTCGGTTGTCTCTCTCCTCTGGCTTTGGCTATGCATTTGCATGCGTTTTGTATTCAATTGGTTGGTTTTGTTTATGGAACATCAGCCGCTACTTAACTCCTGATTTATTGCTGGCTGGTCTGTTTTTGCCCACAGGCTTAAAGCTGGCCACACTCGCTCTTGCACCACGTCGTTTTTGGCTTGGGATCACTTTATGCGAAATGGCTATAGTGGCGTTGCTCGGGCATGTGTTGGCTATCGCTGCTCATGAATATCTATTACTGCTGTTTGCATTGATCGCTTATTGGCTGGCGATTGCCTTTCAATCTCTCTGGACATCACTGCACGTTTATTGGAAAAAACTGTTGGCGCTTACCGGGTTGACGGTCGTTTACGGCATCTTATGTGGGAGCTCGGTTTTGCTGTTGGTCAAACCGCTCAACCTCGAACTGCATTACGTGGCACAAGCGACCGTTTCAGCTCTGACCGGCGGTATACTGCTCACTCCGTTCTTATTTCTCCTGTACGATTATCTACATCAGCAGATCTGGAGACCACTGTCACCCGATCTTATTCATCAGGACGTAACACTTCGCCCCTCTGCGTTGCTGTGGTGTTTGCTTTTTTTTAGTGGCGGATTGATCGCGGAGTTAACCTTGCTAGAGCAGCTCAAACCGATCGCCCTGCTCATTTTCCTGCTTCCCAATATTTTTATGGCTTATAAATACGGTTGGCAAGGCGGCGTATTGGCTAGCCTAATGAACAGTATTTTGCTTGCTACGGCACGGCAAATGACAGGTTCATTTGAATCCGATATTGAACTACAAAGTTTTATAGCGACGCAGGCTTTTGTTGGTTTAGGGCTTGGTATTGCGATTAGCCGTCAATATTTCTTGGCGCAACGCTTAGCTAAAATTAACCAAAAGCTGGCAATCGAACTCGCGAACAAACAGCAACTGGCTCGGCAATTAGTCAAGGTTGAAGAGCAAATCCGAAAATCAGTTGCACGCGAACTGCATGATGAAATTGGCCAAAATATCACCGCGATACAGATCCAATCCATGCTCGCTAGTCGCTTGGCACAAAATGAAAAACAAACCAACATCGCTGAGACGATCAACACGCTCGCGCTACGAATTCACTCATCGACACGTCAATTATTAACCGATCTTCGCCCTCATGCGCTTGATGAGTTGGGGCTTGAGAGCGCAATTCGGCAGCTTGCAAGTGAAATGAAATTTGCGGAACGACACGTCGATTTTCGTCTGAATTTCGGAATTTTTGCAGAGCGTTTAGATGACATTACGGCCGTTACACTGTATCGAATTATTCAAGAGCTGCTTAATAACGTGTGCAAACATGCACAAGCATCAGCCGTGCAATTAAGCCTTGTTCCCGGTGACATGTTCAGTGTCGAGCTGCGTGATAATGGCATTGGTTTAGCTTCCGATTGGCGCAGCAAAGGCCAAGGCTTACTCGGCATCGAAGAACGCGTCAGCGCACTGGGTGGCACATTTTTAATTGAATCGCAGCATAGCCAAATACCGCTTGGGACGCGCATAACTGTTAACTTGCCCACAAAACCGCTCACAATATCAACAAACTAGGAAAATTTCCTAGTCACTTATAACTTTGTCTCATTCATTTGGTGAATCACTCCGATACCATCTCTTAGCACTAGGGAGAAACAAAGCATGCTGGGTTTTCTGATTTCAAAACCGACATCAGCACCTATAGAACCACAGGACATTGATGCAACCTATCGTTACTGGCGCTTGCATTTAATGTTATCGATGTACGTCGGCTATGGGGTGTTTTATTTCACACGCAAAAGTCTCAATTTTGCCATGCCTGCGATGCTCACTGATCTCGGGCTTGAACATTCCGATGTTGGTCTGCTTGGTACGCTCTTTTACATGACCTACGGTTTGTCAAAGTTTGTTTCTGGCATGGTCAGCGACCAATCAAAACCGAGTTATTTCATGGGTTTGGGGCTGGTTGCAACGGGCGTGATCAATGTGCTGTTTGGTTTGAGCTCTTCCCTAGCCGCATTTACCGTGCTTTGGACATTGAACGCTTTTTCCAAGGTTGGGGATGGCCGCCGTGCGCTAAATTGCTCACCACTTGGTATTCCCGATCTGAACGTGGGTTTTGGTGGTCTATCTGGAACACTTGCCACAATTTAAGTGGCGCACTCATTCCGATCAGCATTGGTTTTATCGCTGTGACTTTTGGTTGGCGGTACGGATTTATTGCACCGGGTTGCTTGGCGATCATCGTTGGTTTAGTGCTCTGCTTTCGCATGCAAGATAAGCCCACAACGTTAGGGTTACCTCCAGTGGGTGAGTGGCGTAACGATGAATTAGAAAAGCGCCATGAATCTGAAGGTAAAGGGCTGCCATTTCGCCAAATTTTAAGTCGTTACGTGCTAGGGAATAAGTACATTTGGCTGTTATGTAGCTCTTATCTACTGGTGTATGTGGTGCGTATCGCGCTAAATGATTGGGGTAATTTATACCTCACTGAACGGCATGGTTATGAGCTTTTTTCGGCCAACGCTGCCGTATCGATGTTTGAAGTCGGAGGATTTTTAGGATCGCTATTTGGTGGTTGGGGCTCGGACAAATTTTTTAAAGGCAATCGAGCGCCGATGAACTTGATTTTTGCGCTAGGCATTTTCATTTCAGTGGCCGCGTTATGGCTAACACCGATTGACAACTTTGTGGTGTTGTCGGGCTGCTTCTTTTCCATCGGATTTTTTATTTTTGGTCCGCAAATGATGATAGGAATGGCCGCCGCTGAATGTTCGCACAAGGATGCGGCTGGAACCGCGACCGGTTTTGTCGGCTTATTTGGCTATCTTGGTGCAGCGTTAGCCAGTTACCCATTGGCTGTCATTATTGAACAATTTAGTTGGGAAGGATTTTTCAGTGTCATTACCCTCTCAGCCGCACTGATTGGATTACTGATTTTGCCCTTTTTAAAAGCGCAGCAGCGTGCAGGGAATGCCGTCACTATGTCATAACCTTTCCTCACGTTGTTTTCTGATTTCGCTGTGTCATGCAGCAAAAACGAAATCACAGGAATGTGATGAAACTTAACGCTGCCCTACGTCTACGTTAAGTAATGAAAATAACAAGAGGAAACAGACATGAAAGATAGATTACCTCGCAGTGTACTTGCTACCTGCATTCTCGGTGCTTCGCTTGCCGCGCCTCAAGCATTTGCTGAAGGCCGACTCGTGGTTTATTGCAGTGCCACTAACGCCATGTGCGAGACAGCGACTAAAGCCTTTTCTGATAAATATGACGTAAAAACCTCTTTTGTTCGCAATGGCTCTGGCAGCACGCTGGCCAAAATCGAAGCAGAGAAGAAGAACCCACGCGCGGATGTTTGGTATGGCGGCACGTTGGATCCTCAATCACAGGCGGGTGAAATGGATCTCTTACACGCTTACCAATCCCCGCAGCTTGAATTCATTATGGATGGATTTAAAGATCCAGCGAAACGCAAAGGGAACTACTCTTCGGCCGTTTATATGGGTATTTTAGGTTTTGGGGTGAACACTCAACGTTTGGCTGAAAAAGGATTACCGATCCCGCGCTGCTGGAATGATTTAACCAAACCTGAATACAAAGGAGAGATTCAAATCTCTGACCCACAAAGTTCGGGGACTGCCTATACCGCATTAGCCACCTTCATTCAACTTTGGGATGAAGATAAAGCCTTTGATTATTTCAAAGCACTCGACAAAAACGTCTCTCAATACACAAAATCAGGTGTTACCCCTTCACGTAACTCAGCGCGTGGTGAAATTGCGATTGGTATTGGTTTTTTGCATGACTACTCACTCGAACAATCGAAAGGAGCACCGCTGGAGCTGATTTCGCCTTGTGAAGGTACAGGTTATGAAATTGGTGGTGTGAGCATTATCAAAGGGTCGCGTAACCTTGATAACGCGAAACGGTTTGTTGACTGGGTCATGTCAAAAGAAGGACAAGAGCTGGCATGGAAAGAAGGTCAATCTTTCCAAATTTTAACTAACACTCAAGCGGAACAATCCCCCAACGCCCTCGACCCTAAAAAGTTAACCTTGATCGATTATGACATGGATACCTATGGGTCCTCTGATGAACGTAAACGATTGATTAATAAGTGGGTTAATGTTGTAAAAATGGGCGAATAGCCAACGCATTCCCTTGTCTTAGCCTCGATGGGCAGTGCCTACTGCCCTTTTTATAAAGCCAATACCAGGCTTATCACCGTGTGGCTACAAATAACTTTGGTACAGAAAAATGAATGAATTTACAGCAGGCACTGCACCACATCGGCCGCTAAAAACCTCGCATAGGGACCCGATTTTTTATTGGATCCTGACGTTATTGTGTGCGTTTGTGCTGTTGCCCTCTTTTGCACTTGATTACGGAGTGTTTGATTCAACATCGCAAGAGTTTTATGCCGCTATGGGTTGGAGCCGTGCCAATATTTCTTGGTTATGGTTTGCGCTTCCGGGTGTACTTCTCATTCGCCCTTGCTATGCAGGTAATAAGTACGCCAAACACCGTCACTATTTTGATATCGGTTATTCAGCGGCATGCATGTTTTTCGTGTTGGTCAGCTCTTGGTATACCCAGCAAGGTTTAGGTTATTCAACCATTGCACTATTTATTGCCTTAAGTGCTGTCATGACATTGGCATTGGCTCGTCTTGAGTTTTTGGGCGGTGACAGCTTCGTGATTGGTGCTCTGATCTCGATTATTCTCTTGATCACGATTTTTATTATCTTTCCGAGTATCGCCATCTTTGTACCGATGTTCCAAGATGAAATGGGGAACTTTGTTGCGTGGCAATTCATTGAAATTTTGAGCCGAGCGCAGATCATACAAATTGTTTGGAACTCCGTACTGCTTGGCGTATCTGTGGGTATAGGTGCCACTTTCTTTGGTTTGATCTTTGCTATCTATACCACACGCATTGCCACTCGCTCCGCTTTCATTGCGCGAATTTTTTCTATTCTTCCCATTGTGACTCCCCCTTTTGTCGTTGGGCTTGGGGTGACTTTAATGCTTGGGCGCTCCGGTTATATCACCGAACTCATGGTGGATTGGTTTGGGTTACAACAGACAAACTGGCTGTATGGTTTTACAGGCATTTGGATGGCACAAGTGCTCGCCTTTGCTCCTATGTCATTCATGATTTTAGATGGCGCGATGAAATCCCTACATCCATCACTGGAAGAGGCGTCCTACACACTTCGAGCCAATCGTTATCAAACTTTTTTTAAAATTGTCATGCCATTGCTCAAACCTGCTTTGGCCAACAGTTTCTTAATCATCTTTGTCCAATCACTGGCCGACTTCAGTAACCCGCTTGTACTTGGGGGCAGTTTCGATGTGTTAGCCACTCAGATTTACTTCTACATCGCAGGAGCTCAATTAGATTACGCTTCCGCCAGCACACTTGGGGCCGTCTTGCTGCTATTTTCATTGGCGATCTTTGTTGTCCAATATCTGTGGATAGGAAAGCGTTCATACGTCACCATTTCCGGCAAATCATATCGTGGCGATGTGCAAGCGCTGCCTACCTTACTTAAACATACGGTTTCGGCACTGCTCTATTTTTGGATGGCATTTAACATCTTGCTTTATGGTAGCATCATCTTCGGCAGCTTCACCGTGAACTGGGGTGTAGATTACAGTTTAACGCTTAAAAACTATATTCATCTGTTTGGCATGGGAATGAGTGAAGGTGCTTGGCCATCACTTATCACGACGATGATTTATGCCGGCGTTGCAGCGCCATTAACCGCCTTCTTTGGTCTGTTGATTGCGTATATCGTTGTCCGTCAGCAATTTTACGGTAAGAAAGTGATTGAGTTTGCAACCATGCTTTGCTTCGCCGTTCCGGGCACGGTTGCGGGGGTATCTTACATTCTTGCATTTAATGATGCGCCTATTTACCTCACCGGTACCGCGGCCATTGTTGTGATTTCCATGGTGATGCGTAACGTGCCAGTAGGCATTCGCGCAGGTATTGCAGGGCTAGGCCAGCTTGATAAATCGCTCGATGAAGCGTCACTCAGTTTGCGGGCTAACTCCTTTAAAACCATTACTCATATTCTGTTACCGTTATTACGACCAGCAATTCTCTCAACACTGATTTACAGCTTTGTTCGAGCAATGACGACCGTCAGCGCCATTATTTTCTTGGTGACACCAGAAACACGGGTGGCAACGTCTTACATCCTGAATCGTGTAGAAGATGGTGAGTATGGCGTTGCGATCGCATATGGCTCGATTTTGATTGTTGTGATGTTGGCTATTATTTTAATTTTTGATTTTATCGTTGGCGAGGCACGTGTTTCTCGTTCTAAAGCCAATAACCAAGAATAACCATTGGAGATATCACCATGGAAAATGAAAACTTTGTTGTTTTAAAGAATGTCTGTAAGCGTTTTGGCGATAAAACCGTCATTGGTAATTTGGATTTAGAAATCAAAAAAGGCAGCCTTGTAACACTGCTCGGCCCTTCAGGATGTGGAAAAACGACCGTGCTGCGTTTGGTCGCAGGGCTCGAAAAACCAACCAGCGGCCAAATTTTTATTGATGGTGAAGACGTCACGAGTACCTCCATCCAGCAACGTGACATCTGCATGGTGTTTCAATCTTACGCTCTGTTTCCTCACCTTTCCTTACATGACAACGTAGGTTACGGCCTAAGAATGATTGGCTTGAGTAAAGATGAAGTAAAACAGCGAGTGGATGAAGCCTTGAAATTAGTCGATTTAGAAGGCTTTGGAGAACGTTACGTTGACCAAATTTCAGGAGGTCAGCAACAGCGAGTAGCGCTCGCTCGCGCGTTGGTGCTTAAGCCTAAGGTATTGCTATTCGATGAGCCGCTCAGTAACTTGGACGCCAATTTAAGACGCAGCATGCGTGAAACTATTCGAGAGTTGCAACAGCGTTTTAATATCACCTCTTTGTATGTGACGCACGATCAGGCGGAGGCCTTTGCCGTTTCTGATACTGTGATTGTGATGAAAGATGGCGACATCATGCAGCAGGGCTCACCAACTCAACTGTATAAGCACCCAACCTCGATGTTTATGGCCAACTTCATGGGCGAAGCCAATATTTTTGAGGGTCAATATGATGGTGAATACCTGATCATCAATGGCTATAAGATCCCTGCTAATGATGACAGTGTCACGGCTTTGCCTGCGGGGAATTATCAAATTGGTGTTCGACCAGAAGCTATTTTGCTCTGCGCGGACGGTGATGCCTGCCAACAGTGTCAAATTACCAGTATTGCTTACATGGGGTCGATGTATGAAGTGTTGGTTAAATGGCACAACAAAGAGCTGTTACTGCAACTCAACTCGTCACAATTTGACCCCAGTTACGCTGATCACCCTTACCTGACGATCAACCCCGTGGGGTTATTCCTACTACCTGAAGATGCTTAATACTGCCTAGCTTGACCAAACGCCTCCAAACTAATGGAGGCGTTTGTGTCTTAGTGAGAGCAATGAACAACTTAACGAGAGCAATGAAAAAGATCCACCCGCGCAAGTGAGATTGGTTATAATCATCAGCCAGTTAGCACCAAGGCATGAGTTGGGTTATCATCCTTACCTTGGTTTGTCGCCACTAAAAATGGGCGAGTGATGCTCAATCAATGAGTTTAACTTGTCTGTACGGCGCTCTTCTCATCGCACAATTAAGAGACATTTCATGTTACTTCCCACACAAACAAGTTGGGTTATTTTAGCGGGTGGGCAAGCCAGCCGTATGGGTGGACAAGACAAAGGGCTGATTGAACTCAATGGCCAACCTTTGATTCAACATGTCATGAATAAGCTTAAGCCGCAATCTACTAACCTGACGATTAACGCTAATCGTAACCATGCACAGTATCGTCAGTTTGCGCCTGTCATTTCCGATACCATGGCTGATTATCCCGGTCCACTCGCTGGAATTCAGGCAGGGTTAACCCATGCACAAACCGATTGGGTCGGATTTGTCCCTTGCGATTGCCCGTTGATCAATGACGATCTTGTTGCGCGTTTTTGCCATGCAGCTCAAGACTCGCATGATATTTTAGTCGCCCATGATGGTCACTTCGCTCAACCCGTATTCACCCTTATTCACCAACGTGTGCTGCCAACACTGACTGCATTTTTAGAACGTGGCGAGAGAAAAATCACCCGTCTTTATCAAGAATGCCACACAGATTACGTTGACTTTAGCGACTCGCCAAACTGCTTTTTGAACCTCAACACGCCTCAAGATCTGGCACAATTTGGAACTTTGACATCATGAAATATCAAGCGCCTTCATGCCCTTTACTTGGTTTTGCGGCCTACTCTGGCACAGGAAAAACAACCCTGCTTGAAGCTTTGTTGCCCAAGTTAAGGGCAGCAGGCCTAACATTAGGCGTACTTAAGCACGCGCACCACGATTTTGATATTGATAAACCAGGTAAAGATAGCCATCGGCTGCGTAAAGCGGGGGCAAGCCAGATGTTAGTTGCATCGCGCTATCGTCATGCCATGATGACTGAAACGCCAGAAGCCGAACCCGATTTCGAATATCTTTTATCTCGCTTTGATTGCGATAAACTCGACGTAATTTTAGTTGAAGGGTGTAAAAACCTCACCTTTCCAAAAATTGAATTGCACCGTGCTGAAGTAGGTAAACCTTGGCTATATCCAAATGATGAAAATATCATCGCTATCGCCGCGGATGAAGTTGTGAAAAGTGCTTTACCACAGATGAACATCAATGATCTCGATGCAATAGCGGCGTTTGTGATTGAATATGTACAGCGTTGTAAATGAAATATCCTGCGCTATTTCGGTGGTGAAAGCGTGACAATTATCCCACTTAAAGGCAAAATCTAGCCCATTACATGTTGGTTAGTCATGTTTAAGCGCTACCAACGCCCCCATTTTCAATCGGTTGATAGTAAGCGATCAGCCTTTGTTTATTTTCCCGAAATTGGGAATGACGATTTTAGAGAGATGATCATGGCTCGCACCATTTTGTACACTTACAAAAATGAAGATAAAACGCTGACTTTTTCTTACGAAAAGCATCACAACATTCAAGAAGCAGTAGCCGAAGCAGAAGGTATTGATATTACTGATTTTTTAAAAATGGAACAGCAGCTGGAAATGATTTCTGACGCAAAAGCGGTACGCAATTACCGCGATAACCACTTTAAAAAGTTAGGTTTTAGCAAGCTAACACTGCAACAAAAAGAAAACGTAGGTGTGGGTAAAAAAGGCGCTAACACCAAATAAACAGAACTTAGGTTAAAGAGTTAACTTTTGACTGATATAAAAAGGGCCCGTTTGATTATAGGCCCTTTTTGTTTGATTTTATGATTTGATATTAAGGAAAGCCGCACCACGTACGCCGCCTGAATCACCATGTTTTGCTTTGATGATCTTCGGACATTTCGCGACAGAAAGCAGGTATTTCGGTACGCGTTTAGGCATCTCTTGGTAGATCAATTCAAAGTTTGATAAACCGCCACCGAGTGCAACAACGTGTGGGTCATTGGCTGTGAAAATGTTGGCAAAACAGATGGCAAGTAGTTCCATAAAGCGCTCAACATGCTCAACGGCTTTCGCTTCACCTGCTTCATTGGCATGAATGATATCAATCGCTTTTTTGTGCTCGCCATAATAGTGCTCGTACAATAGCTCAAAACCGCGGCCAGAGAGATAACTGTCTAAGCATCCTTTCTTGCCACAACCACAGCCGAGCATCGGCGCGTTATCGCCAAGATGTAACCATGCATCAAGAGGCAGACGCATATGACCAAACTCCCCCGCGACGTGGTTACGACCAGAGAACACTTTCCCTTCATAGATAAGGCCGCCACCAAAACCTGTGCCGAGAATTAGGCCCATAACCGAAGGCTCATTTTTCAGCTCATCGTCCCATGCTTCAGAAAGCGCAAAGCAGTTTGCATCGTTTTCAATCTTCACGCTGCGGCCAATTTTTGCTTCTAAATCAGCGCGTAACGGCTTGCCTTTTGCAGCAGGAACGTTGACGGTTAATACCGTAGCATCATCAGCATCTTCCATACCTGGTAGGCCAAGGCCTATTTTACCTTCCACACCCAATTGCGCGTCATATTTACTCACCAACTGCGCAATGGTTTCAACTAGCAGATTGTAGTCGTTTGTTGGGGTAGGAACGCGCTCCGTTGCTACGCGTTCTAACTTCTCATTAAACGCACCAAACTCAATTTTAGTGCCACCGACATCAAAGCCGTAGTACATGCAATCTCTCCTAAAATTTGCTCATCAATGAGCTAAAAATAAAACTTTGGGCATTATCCACAGAGCTCAGCCTACAATCCGTGACCGAGTACCAATTTATCTGGTCTATAGGTTCGATTGAACAATTACTCATCACCGAATCGATCAACTTTAGAGTCACGTCTCGCTTTGCTGCTGGTCGATGAAACGTTTCAAGACTGGCCTGCTCAAATCATGCTTTAGGCGGGTTTTGCTCAGCAAGTAACTTTCCCGAAACACTTCAAACCATTGGCTTAATAGCAGAGAGGCTTGATGCTCACCCACTTCAGCCAATACCAATGACGCCACTTCAGCCGTTGATAAATGCTGCTCATTATCAGATTTACGCATCATATATTGCGATACGCTTTTAGGTGCGATAGACATCACCGGAAGCGCATCCAAATAAGGTGATTTACGAAACATTCGTCTTGCCTCGCGCCAGCTTCCATCAAGTAATATCAACAGTGGTTTGCGTTTATCGTGCGCGCTGGGAGGGCTTTGTATTACTCGAGGCTTTTCATCCACATACTCTTCGGGAAAAATGACGACTGGTTGATAAGCGGGATTATTCAACAGTGCTAGCATTTCCGCGTGAGGTTCGGTGCGATTCCACTGATAAACGTAAGTTTCTTTAATCACATCGGCAATTAGTCGACCAGTATTACTGGGTTTAAACACTTCACTTTCAGAAACCAGCAGTAATACTGCGATATCCGTATCCATATCCGGTTGATGGCCGCATAAGCAGTATTGCGTGGCGACCTGACAATAGGCGCAACGTTCAACTTTCGCACCACGAGCTTGAAAAGGTTTGGTCGATAACGCTAAGCGATGTTGGAACAAATGGTTAAATGCGTGGATTCTCATAAATCAGGGCGGCAAGCTGGAAAGTGCTGCCGATTGTACTTACAGTACAAGCAGATTCCTAGCACAAGACCATTGAAGATGAGCCATTAAGCATGAACCTGAACCCTGAATTGATCCGTTTGAGCGTATTTTTCACTGTATTTATGCTTTGTGCGCTGTGGGAATGGTCTTGCCCACGTAAAACACTCACCCAAAGTAAAGCCACTCGCTGGCTGAATAATTTAGGTTTGGTTGGTTTAAATAGCGTGTGCTTATCGCTATTGATGCCAGTGTTAGCCATTGAAGCGGCTTATTGGGCGCAGCAAGACTCGATTGGTCTTTTTAATTGGGTGGATTTACCACAAGTGGCTGAAATTGCGCTGTCAGTGATTATTCTTGATGGCGTGATTTACGCCCAGCATGTGCTTTTTCACTTCTCTCCTTGGTTATGGCGTTTACATCGCATGCACCACGCTGATCAAGATATTGATGTGACCACTGGCTCGCGGTTTCACCCATTCGAAATGATTCTCTCTTTGTGGATCAAAATCACTTGCGTGATCATTTTGGGTGTCAGCCCATTCACGGTATTGATATTTGAGGTTGTGCTCAATGCGAGCGCGATGTTTAACCACAGTAACGCAAAATTACCGTTGAAAATGGACCGTTGGCTTCGCTGGTTGGTGGTGACACCTGACATGCATCGGGTGCATCATTCTGTCATTGTGCGAGAAACTCACTCCAATTTTGGTTTTTTCTTGTCATGTTGGGATCGGCTATTTCGTACTTATCGTGCGCAGCCAGAATTGGGCCATAAGCAGGTCATTATCGGCCTACCACTCTTTCGAGAGAAGCGTGAGCAGTGGTTGGATAAAATGCTTACCCAACCATTTAGAAAAAAGTGACAACGTCATGAAAATACAGAAATTCGCACTGGATAAGCTAGTTGAGCGTATATTTATGCAACATAGCCTGCTGTTCACCCGCAACTTCAGCTACCTGCTCTGAACTTTCGACCATGGCTTCAAGCTGTAATTTGGTTTGCTCACCTTGCGATGAAACATGGCTGATAGATTGGCTTACATCGGCCGTCGCTCGCTCTTGCTCTTCTGTTGCAACGCTTATCTGCTCAACTCGAGCACGAATCTGTTCCACTGCTTTTTCTATCTGCTCAAATGTTGTTTTGACTTCTTGACTCGATTGCAGCGCATTACTCATCTCTTGGCGCGAATCCGATACCGCTTGACGAGAGCGCTGCGTTGCATTGGTGAGTTCATTCATCATGTCTCGGATATTGGTGGTTTGCTGTGATGTATCGCTGGCCAATTTGCGTACTTCATCGGCTACAACCGCAAAACCGCGCCCTTGTTCGCCAGCTCTTGCCGCTTCAATCGCGGCGTTCAACGCCAGTAAGTTGGTACTGTCAGCAATACCGCTGATCATATCCACCATCTCGCGAATTTTCTTCACGCGCTGGTCAAGCTCGTGCATTGCTTCATCGTTTAAATGCAGTGTATTTTCAAGAGATTCCAAGCGAACACGGTTTTGTTCCACTACTTTCACCCCTTGCGTAGAAAACTGGCTGGCAGCCACTGATTCTTCATAAGATTCACTGGTCACAAGCGCGATACTCCGAATCGCCGATTCCAACTCACTCACGGTGGAAACCATGTTAACCAACGAATCATTTTGTGCGGCTAAACTGCGGTTGGATTTATCGGCTGCATCGTGACTGGTTTCGGCATTTTGGTAGAGCATTTCACAATTGCGCGTTACGGTAGAAATTGAATATTTTGTTGATTCAATAACTTGGTTTAGTTGTAGAGCAACTTCTTTAAATTCACTCGGGCCAATCAAGCGAGCGGGTTGAGAAAAATCGTGTTGAGTTAATAATGCAAGCTTGGCCAATAAGTTATTCAGCCCCAGCTTTAGCCAGTGGCGTAACCCTAGCCATGCAAGTAAAACCAAAGCGACCAGAATAATGCCGCCAGTATATTGTACTTGCTTAACCATTAGCATTGCGTCATGAACCACGTTCTCACTATGTTTGATCAACTCACTTGCGGTGGCAGAAATCGTATTTAGCAGTGCTACCGTGTCTTTGGCTAGCTGCGCAGCTTGTGCCATTTCTTGTCGCTGCTGCTGTGCTTGCTCAATTTTATTTAAGATCAGTGCTAAAATGCCATGCTCAACAAAACCCGCTTTAACCATTTCATAAGGTGCCGTCAGGCTCGCAAACTCCATAACATCAGGATGCCACTCTTTAAAATCATCAAAGGCTAGCTCAATTCCCGCCATGCGATTACGGATTTCCTTAAATTGCACTTTGGCCTGTTCAGGATCGTTTTGCATCATTAACAGTAAGAAGGTACTTTCCATCGAACTTGCACTGGCAATAAAGCGGTTAGCCGCATCCATCGATTCCGGGTTATCTAATGCGAGAAATGAACTGATCCGGTTCATCTCCGGTCCAATGGAGCTTAATCCGTAACGAAACGCGGTGGCGGCGTTATCGATAGCATTCTGCTGTTCAAGCAAAGAGGCCTGCGTTGATAAAATAGAATAGGTGAGCTGCTGAAATGCCGCACTTTTGCTGCGTAACGACACTTGATGATCTTGAGTAATCGCGTTACCGATACGAGTAGCGATGGAGAAAAGCTGGTCAGTAAGTTGGTCAGTCTGCTGGTTTAAGTGGCTTAATTGCTGGTTTACCGCTTCTAATTCTGCCGATTCCGTTGTGCGGATGCCATCTCCGAGAGATTGTACTTGTTCTAATATATTTTGCGTCAACCTTGCATTATTTAATGCCAAAGGTAGTGTTTGTTCAGACAATCCAGAAAACTGTAGCCCTACCTTATCGATGCTTTTTAAACTGGTGATGGATAAAAGGACCACCAGTAACGTCATCGTGATGAAAATGGCACTGATGGTTTGAATCAACGACAGTGAATGTCGATTATTTATTGAGGAATTCATGATAAATGCAACTAAGTGATTAGAGAATGTGTTAAGGCTCAACCATAGTAGGAATGCAATATTTCAAAAATGTTTCAGTTACATTTCATTGGGATGATAAATGATTAAAAGTCCAATACTCTTCGCATTATCAATAACTAGTGTGCTAACGGGTTGCGTAGGATCGCCTATTTCGTCCAATTCTGGCCCTACTTATGTTACTCAAGAAGAGATTCTGTCAATTGTCCAAGATAAAGACGATGGATTAGGCACGGTTTTTCAGCGCTGGCAAGGAGTGCCGTACCGATTAGGTGGTGAAACATTGAACGGAGTCGACTGCTCAGCATTTGTGCAAATAGCGTTTAAAGATGTATGGCAGATCCCTCTACCACGAACCACACGCTCACAGAGTCAAACGGGGTTTGAGGTAAATTATCAAAATGCGCAGCGCGGGGATTTGGTCTTTTTTAGAACATCAAGGACGAGCAATCATGTTGGAGTCTATCTAGGAGACAAAAAATTCATGCACGCCTCTACGTCTAAAGGTGTGATGATCTCAAGAATCGATAACCCCTATTGGGCTTCTAAATTCTGGCAATTTAGGCGGATTATAAGCCCGCCTAACTCTGATTAGTCATACTTCAATTAGTCGTACTTCGCAACGGCAGTATCGAACAGATTCTTCACTAAGGCGATGTATTCATCAAGAAAAAGGATCTGTTCATTGGTCGCAGGTTTACTCCAAACACCCGCCAATACTTCACCAAGATCTTCCACTACAGAATCGGCTTCTTTGAGCAACTGGAATCGAACACTGGAATGTAGCTCAGGGTTTTGTTCAAAAATAGCCATGATGTTGCTTGAAACCATGTCGGTCACAACATCTTCTACACTTTCAGCGCCAATATCTCCGCCTGATGTGAACACATCCATATTAAAAGAGAGATGCTCTATCAGAGCCAAATAACCATCGGTTTCTACAACCACTTTAATTCTCCGCTTTACCGCTAAATTGCTAGTAATCACTGTACCTTCAATAATACTAAGCCATGTCAGCCCATTTTCACAGATTTGATAGTTTAGACGTTCAAAATTCCCGCGATTTCTTGATAAGCATCTATTTCACGAGCATTTATTTTCCCCAAAGTAGGATACGCCATCCTATAAATTGGGTTACTAGCACCTAAGCAAGATCAACTTATGGAAAATATAGCGTTATTTTTAATACTATTTCTGTATTCGCATCTGCAAATTCTTGCACTTAATCACATTTATGAGCATTGGTGCTCCCTCAAAAGGAAAGTGGCTAAATTATGTGTCACGCACTTCTGAAATATTCGTAACCATGACCTAAACTACGAATTATTAAGTAAATCAAGGCAGAGGTCGTTATGTGGCAAACTCTCATTCAGCAGTTATCCGATACGCTCATGTTTGAATTTAACCCTGTTGAAAAAGAAAAAGTCAGCGGTGGTGACATTAGTGATTGCTACATGATCAGCGATGGCGAGCAACGCTATTTTGTTAAAGTAAACACACGAGACTTCTTAGCTAAGTTTGAGATTGAGGGTGAAAACCTACGTTCGCTTCGTGAAACGTCAACAGTACAGGTTCCCGAGCTAGTGATGATTGGAACCAGTAAAAATCATGCGTTCATTGTTTTAAACTATCTACCAACCAAACCCCTAGATAACGCGACGAACAGCTATGAGTTCGGTGTACAACTGGCCAAACTGCATCAATGGGGAGAACAAAAAGAGTATGGGTTTGATGCAGACAATTATATTGGTTCCACTTTGCAGCCAAATCCGTGGGACAAAAAATGGGGTCGCTTTTTTGCAGAACAACGTATCGGCTGGCAATTGCAATTGTTGCGTGAAAAAGGAATTGAGTTGTTCAATATCAGCGAGTTGGTCGATGTTGTCCAATCTCGCTTAGCTAACCATAGCCCTCGCCCATCTCTGCTGCATGGAGATTTGTGGCACGGGAATGTGGCAAACTCGGTATTTGGTCCAATTTGCTACGATCCTGCCTGTTATTGGGGTGATCGTGAATGCGATATCGCAATGACAGAGTTATTTGAAGGTTTTCAACCTGAGTTTTACCAAGGCTATGAGAGTATCTTACCTTTGAGTTTGGACTATGTGGAACGTAAGAATATTTATAACCTCTATCATGTCCTCAATCACTACAATCAATTTGGTGGCCACTATCTGGTCGAAGCGGAAAGTTTGATCAAGAAAATCCTCTCCTTTTAACGGTGTAGACAACCGAGCTGTATAGACAACAAATGAGCCTTAATAAATGGCTCTTTTGTTGTTTTATGGGCCAATTCAAAGTTTGAACTTAATTTGCCGCTTAAAGGAACTTAGCGACTTAGTATTAAGGTATCTCCAAGGATGTAAGGAAAGAGATATGAAAAATTATACGGAAAGAATGGTCAACTGCCCTCACTGCGGTCATTCCATTAGGATCACCCTAGATGCATCAAATGGTAGCCAAGAGTTTTATGACGATTGCCCCGCCTGTTGCCATGCGATTCATCTCAATATGATGGTCGATGAACGTTTAGACAAAATAGAGTTGTTTGTTGATGCCGATGATGAACAAATCTTTTAAAAAGTGAGCGCTTGGCAAGCGCTCTTCTTAATGGTTACGTGCAACACGCCAAGCCCCCCTATCTAGCCTAATCAAGCTTTGTCTGAAATAGATTTCACCACATACAGCGCGACGAGCAACCTTCCCAATAAACATTAGGTAATTTCATCAGTTTTTCATGGAGCTTAGTGTGACATTTCTTTATCATCCATGCCTACGCGATAAGTTGATTATTGGTCGCGATTTTTGCTTGTCCTTCCTCTGGAGATATTTGTGCATCGTTATAAACAAGAAGCTTCAAATTTAATCAAATTGGCAACACCTGTGTTGATTGCCTCTATTGCTCAAACTGGAATGGGCTTTGTAGATACCGTCATGGCAGGTGGTGTGAGTGCGATTGATATGGCTGCGGTATCGATCGCGGCAAGTATTTGGCTACCTTCGATTCTGTTTGGTGTTGGGTTGTTAATGGCGTTGGTTCCTGTGGTAGCGCAACTCAACGGATCAGGGCGGCAAAAGAAAATTCCTTTTGAAATACAGCAAGGCGCAGCGCTAGCGTTGTTTGTCTCTATTCCCATTATTGGTGTTCTTTTTCAAACTCAATGGATTTTGGGGTGGATGGATATTGAGCCGTTGATGGCTGAAAAAACTAACGGGTACATGTACGCCGTGATGTTTGCCGTACCTTCTTATTTACTATTTCAAGCATTGCGCAGTTTCACTGATGGTATCTCACTGACGAAACCCGCTATGGTGATTGGTTTCGCGGGCTTATTAGTTAACATTCCACTTAACTGGATTTTCGTATACGGAAAATTTGGCGCACCAGAGCTAGGCGGTGTAGGTTGTGGTGTGGCGACGGCAATTGTCTATTGGTTGATGTTTTTTATGCTGCTGTTTTATGTCGTCACTTCTAAACGCATGGCGCACATTAATATCTTTGGTGAATTCCATAAACCACAATTGAAAGCGCAAATTCGCTTATTCAAGCTTGGTTTTCCTGTGGCGGCAGCGATATTTTTTGAAGTTACTCTATTTGCTGTGGTCGCATTGTTGGTCGCTCCACTCGGTTCATTGGTGGTGGCGGCTCACCAAGTCGCTTTGAATTTCTCATCATTAATTTTTATGTTACCGATGAGTATCGGCGCGGCAGTGAGCATCCGTGTTGGCCATAAGCTGGGCGAGAAAAATATTGAAGGGGCAACCATCGCTTCGCAGGTTGGCTTGTTAGTCGGTTTATCTACTGCAATTATCACGGCGACGTTAACGGTTCTATTTCGTGAATATGTGGCTTTGCTTTATACGGAAAACCAAGCCGTTGTAGCCATGGCGATGCAGTTGCTTATTTTTGCGGCTATTTATCAATGTATGGATGCGATTCAAGTCGTTGCAGCAGGAGCGCTACGTGGTTATAAAGACATGACGGCTATTTTTAATCGTACCTTTATCGCTTATTGGATGATTGGCTTGCCAACCGGCTATGTATTAGCAATGACAGATTTCATTGTCGAACCTATGGGTGCCAGTGGGTTCTGGATAGGATTTATCGTTGGCTTATCTTCTGCTGCTTTAATGCTGGGTATCCGCTTACACTGGATGCATCAACAAGCCGATAGCGTGCAACTCGATTTTGCATCGAAATAACAGCTTGATTCTCTGAATTTCAACGTGGCGAAAAGGTGTTGCGATGAAATAATAAGGTCAGACATTGTCTGGCCTTATTTATATTGCTGGCCTTTCTCTCATAAAACGTGCAAATCTTGGTTTTCCTTCTGCAGTGAGATCATTAAAACGAAAAGTAATAATGGATCCGATCTTTGGCGGATTATTTCTGATCTCATCAGAAAAACCGCTGCCGATATAGAACTCAACACCGTTTTCTAAGCGCACTAGCACTGATCCCATCATACCTTGATACTTGCCAGAACCCAGTTTATAACCAATGACCGTAGCTTCAGCATCTTGGTGTTTTTTTAGCTTAAGTAAATCGTTACTGCGGCCGGCTTGGTAATGGGCATTAATTTTTCGCAGCATTACCCCTTCACCCTGCCCATCACTTACGTTGTCTAAATACCCAAGCAGCTCTTTTTCTGAGTGAATTGGTGAATGTTCAATATAGGTAATGTGCGGAGCATTCATGAGTGAGGATAAGTGGATAAGATTGCGGTATCGCTTTTGGTAGTCACCTATCGCTTCGGGCATATCAAACAGCATAAAGCGGATGCTTTGCCACGCTTCATCGGTTGGTATGGTATCCAATACCGTTTGTTGTACGTGATGAAACTGACCTCGTCCAGCCCAGAGCTCTCCTTCTAATGCTTTATTAGGTAATGGTGCAGTAAACCAAGCAGGCGCATTGATCTTATTACCATTACGCGTATGGAGATATTGTCCATTCCAGATGGCGCGAATTCCATCCAGTTTTTCACTTTTCCAGTACCCAGCAACATCAATGCCATGTTGGTAACTATTGGCCGCAGTGACCGGAATAAACATCTGAAAGTTTTCCGTTGCAGTGACAGGAATTGTGTTCAATAAAGCGATGGAGAGTAATGATAGTTTCAGTTGCATGCCATCAGGCTCGATCAATCAAAATGTGGTACATACTTAGCACGTACTACTCATATGAAAACCATAAACAAGATAAATTGCGATGAAATTCATACTCAATCATCTCTAAAAAACAGCTTATTACATACACAGTTACGACATGTAGATAGTGTTTTATCAACCTTTTGAACCTAAGCGTTTTTAGGCTGCATGTGTGTATTCAAGCCACTCCAAATGATTCTTCCCTGCTTTTAAGCCCATGTCATAGCCTATGTTGAGCAAAGGTAACTTCATCGTCAATCTCTTTACGGGAAACCCTTCAGGTGGCGCGATTACTCGAATGATGGCATCAGAAGGTGGGTTACGAATAAATTCAAGTGATTGGTTGTAATGTTTCGCACGAAATAGCATTGATTTAGCCATATTTGGATGGTGTGAAAAGAGTTTTTTCATCATCCACTTACTTTTAGGGGGCGACATGATATAGCTAAGTGGATGTGATAAAACAACCGTAATATCTCGTGCTCCACGGCGATACGCTTCTTTAACAGGGATCGAGTCAGCAACCCCTCCATCAGTGTAGCAACCACCATGGAAACAAGGCGTGTGCTTATAAACTATCGGTAGCGCGGATGTGGCCTCAATGGCCGTACTCAAGTTTTCTTGAGTCACTCGATAATAATCGGCTTTACCCGTTTCGATATTGGTTGCAACGGCAAAGAAAGGGACTGAGTTAAACAGTTTGTCTTCATCAATCGGATAACGTCGGTTGGACTCATCGATTAGCCAACGCACATCGACGAGATTTCCCCCCTTAATAAAGCGAATTGGGTTAAAAAAAAGACGGTTGGTGGCAAGCTGAGTTACAACGAGATAACTGCGTCTCGGTTGCTTCGCAAGGTAGCCGATTAAGTTTGAAGCTCCAGCTGAAACACCTAATACAAAATCAAATGGGTTATGCTGATGTTGTAAAAAACTATCCAAGACTCCACTGGCAAAAATGCCGCGCATCGCACCACCTTCAACCACTAACGCTTTCATCATGATTCTCTCTCTGTACTTCATCGTTAAACGTTATGGTACGGAAAAAATCAGAAAGACAATAATAGGTTCTCTTTATCACTAAGATAGGCAAAACCGAACCAATGTCAGTCTTGATAATGACGATTCAAAAATCGTAAAAGGTCAGACGCCTCATCATCGGGCAGATGAGGCGCTATGATCAGATATTAGCAGTTTGCGCTTGCTGAACTTTTTGTAAACGAGAAAGAAATTTGATCCATCCTTTGGCATGGCTTGATGGGTTTAGGTTTTCAGCTTGCTTGGCTTGGTATAGAGCATTATCGAGTTGATTGAGTTTGTACAGCGCATGAACTCGCGCTAACGCGACATCGGCTTTTTTCTCGCGCGTGGTGACTTTATCCAACGCCTGTAACGCTTCTTTAAATTGCCCTTGCTGGTTGTACAGCAGCGCCACTTGCCAATAATATTGCTCATCCTGTTCAGCTGCTTTTGTCCATGTTCTGATCGCTGATTGCCATTCTTTGGCTTGCTGCCAGTAAGTGGCTTGCTCTTTCAGTAAAGTTAAGTCTTGATCAGCATCAGATAATGTTTGCAGAACTTGCGCCGCACGTTCTGGAATGCCGTTTTGCGCATACAACTGCGCGAGCAAGTGTTTATCCTTATCGGTTAATTCCACACCTTGTAATTTGGCTAACGCTAAACTGTTTAATGCTTGACGACGCTGATCTAAACGCAGATGTAAACCGACCAACTGTCGCCACCAACTGGCTTGGTCAGGCTCCAGCATGATCAGTTTTTCTAAAGTTGGAATGGCCGCCTTCCATTGTTCTAGCTGAAGCTGCGCACCTAATTTAAGTGATAATGGATTTTTAGTATTAAGTGGTGTCACGGTTTGGTATTTATCCAACGCATGCAGCACTTTTTCCCATTGTGCAATTTGGTAGTGGGTCTGTGCGATACGCAACCACAGAACGTCTACTTTTTGTGAAGGTGGAACGGATTTCAATAATTGGTAGTAGTGCGGTAACGCCTTTTCAAATTGTTGTTCATTGACATACAGATCAGCCAACATACGTTCGGTGGTCCATGCCTGCTCATCTTGCAGCTCTCCACTCTCTACAGCGTACTTGATCTGTTTGATAGCCGCTTTGGGCTGACCACTTTGCCAATAAAACACACCAAGCATCCGGGCGACAAATGCTTTATCGTAAAGACGTGACGTTTCAACACTGCTCAGTACCTCAATGGCTTGAGTGAGGTTCTCTTCTAATGCAAATTGCTGTGCTTTTTGCACTTTCAGGACTGTTGTCGCACTTAATTCGCTCGCATTTAAAGAGAGCGAGCCGATAACAAGTGATAAGCCAATCAACATACGTTTCATCATTTGGCGATTTTAAACTCCACAGTCACGGTTTGTCCCGGCTGCTCAATGGCTTTACCGTCGACAATCTGAGGTTGATACTTCCATTTTTTCAGCGCTTGCATCGCTTCACGCTCAAACATACGTTTAGGATTGGCATCGACGACATTGATGTCGACGGCTTTTCCTGTTGTATCAATGGTAAAGCTTAATGTAACGAAACCTTCTACACCTCGCTTTAGGGCTCGGCTTGGATAAACCGGCTCGACACGATATAACGGCATTGCTTGCTGGTTTGAGCCAAAATCACCAAAGGTTGGTGCGCTAATCTCCACCCCATTAAGCGCTGTATCCAAACCCAAAGCTGGTAAACTAGTGAGTGATGTAGCGGCCGTAGCGGTAGTTTGTGACTGTGTCACTTGTGCTTGCGGTGGCGGCTCAGGCAACTTTAAAGGTTCCGGAACGCTACGTTGGCGACGCTGTAAATCGTGTTCTTGTTCCATCATCACCATGTTAAATCGCAGTGCTTGAGTTGGTTTTACAGCGCGTTGGTTACCGTTATCCACCATCCACGCCATAAAACTGAACAGCGCCAGCGAAATCGCTCCTGCAATTGGCAAAGCAAGCAGTAAACGTCCCATTAACGTTTCTCCGCCGCCAATGCGATATTTTTCACTCCGGCCCCTTTGGCCGCATCCATCACTTTAACAACCGTACCGTTATAAGCATGTTCATCCGCTTGAATCACTAACGCCGCATCTGGTTGTTCGAGCAGCAGATGTTCTAGGGTGGCCTCTACACGTTCAACATCAATCAAGCGTTTGTCGATGTAAATATCATTGGATGCATTGATAGCGACAAAAATACCCGCATCTTTCTGGCTCACCGCGTGAGAAGCTTGAGGACGGTTAACCTCAACACCTGATTCACGAACGAATGAACTGGTAACAATGAAAAAAATCAGCATGATAAAGACGATGTCGAGCATCGATGTTAAGTCTATCTGCGCTTCATCATTTCTTGGCTGGCGTCTGCCTAATCTCATCGCAAACTCCTTAACGATTTTTCTAATTTTAATTCAAGTAGATGACACTTTTTTGCAAGACGAGCATGCACAAACATGCCCGCAAGGGCCGCGACCATTCCGGCCATTGTCGGTAATGTGGCCAATGAAATGCCAGATGCCATCAATTTAGGATCGCTACTGCCTTGATTTGCCATCACATCAAACACAGAGATCATTCCGGTGACTGTGCCGAGCAACCCTAACATTGGGCAAAGTGTCACGAGCAGTTTGATCATGTTAAGGTTGTGGCGCAGCATCTGCTGCGCTTCACCCATCCAACCTTCACGAATCGCATGGGCATACCATGAATGATGTTCCGCGCGTTGATGCCATTGCTCTAACCACCCTTTTCGATATTTAGGAAAGCTCAATACCACAAACAGTACGCGTTCGATGATCAACAACCAATAAAGCGCCACCACCCCAGCTAGCCACCATAAGACGATACCCCCTTGCTGCATAAACTGCTGCAAGGTTGTTAGCCAGTCATTGCTGAGCAGTGCGCTTGGCAATACGCTGTTCATTACGCCGCATTCCTCATTGAAGCTTGGCATTCTTGTTCTGCTTGCGCAGCAACGAGGCCAATCCCCTGTTTTTCTAAAATAGAGCGAATATTTTCGGCTTGAGAGCTTAAGATATTATGAGCTAATAATAGTGGAATCGCAGAGACTAAACCCAGAACGGTAGTCACCAAGGCCATTGAAATACCGCCTGCCATTACTTTTGGATCACCGTTACCAAATTGTGTGATCACTTGGAAGGTTTCAATCATGCCGGTCACCGTACCCAATAGCCCAAGCATCGGCGCAATCGCGGCTAATAACTTCAGCATCGATAAGCCTTTTTCCAAATGCGCTTGTTCATCGACCACCGCTTCCAGCAAGCGCAGCTCCAACGCTTCAACGCTGCGATTTTGCTCTTTGCTATAGACGCTGAGTACTCGCCCCAATGGGTTATTACCAATTTGCTGTATATCTTTAAGCTGCGCTTTGATCTTGTGGTGAGTCATCACCAATGCGAAGCCGCGATAGAAAGCAATGATTAAACCAATACCAAGCAGTACCAAAATGATGTTACCGACCGCACCACCCATTTGTAGCCGTTCGGCTAACGTTGGCGTAAGGGCTAGCTGTTCAAGCATGATGCCACGCGAAGGATCGACCACTAAGCTTTCGATTTCTCCCGTATTTAGGCCAGAGAAAATCGGTCCATTGTCCGGTTGTTTCAAATAAGCGGTGGCGGCTTGTTTATCCCCGTTCCATTTGACATAACCTTGCTCTGTCACCAAACCAAAGGTTCCAATACGATAAGCGGCCACATTTTGCGTGACACCGTCACCATTGATAAATGCGATCTGAACGCGGCTTAGCTCACCACTGGCGATGATCTGTTCAATATGGCTGTGCCATAACCCCGTCAGCTGCGGCATCGAGGGTAAAGATTTTGCGGCAACAATTTCTTGTACCCGCGATGTATACTGATGGCGATCAACCGCAGTGATGGAAGATTCCAATTCACTGCTTAATGCTTTGGCATTTTGGCGTACCACACCAAACAGCTCTCCAAGGCTTCCTGTTTCTAAGCGAAGTTGCTCTTCTAAACGTGCTAGTCGGTTTTCATTATTACTGAATTGCGTGCTTAGCTTATCCGCTTGCGCTTGTAAATCTTGGCGCTGAGCTTCTAGCTCTGCTTTGGCGCGGCGTAGCTGCTGTTCGGTTTGTTTAAAACCCGCTTCGCGTTCGATATTGTGCTGCTGCTGCTGTTTGTTTTCCACTTTGGCGTTGCTGACTAATTCCGTAGAAGCAAAGCTGTTGAAAGCCAATAGTGTTAAACAGAGTGATGAGAGAGAGAAAACCATCTTCATTTGCTTTGCTCCTCTACTAACTCAAGTGAAACAGGTATCGTCATTAAGTTTGGTGTAATTAAATTGTTGGCCATTTTGAAAGCGGTATCTAAATCGGCATATAACCCACTATCGACATCGGTCCACTGGTGCGAGTTTTGGCTCCAGATCCAATACTGTTTGCCATTTAAGCTACGAGCCACCAGCGATAAACGGCCAACGTATAAAATGTCAGCTTCAATGGTTTTGTTTTCATTGAGCACCACTGCGCCTTGATAAACACCCAGTTTAGTCCCGTAATCAATTTCGATTTGGTACGCTTCAAGAATACGGCGGTATTTTTCAGCATCGCTGACATCCGATCGCACCATCATCGATTCCAGCTTTTCTAAACGCTCTAAACGCGTTTCGCGCTTTAATGGTTTGTCGTTTTCGATTAGGGTACGTAGCCCGTCGATCATCTGATACATCAAAGGAACGATGCCTTGGCGAGTCAGTTTTATCTCATCAATTTGTGACGATAGACTTTGCGCTTCCTGATTCTGGTTTTCCACCAGCGATGCCAAGTGATTACGATAAATAGTGAGATTTTTCACTTCTTCTTTTAACTGATCGATGTCAGCTTGCATCAGCAACGCTGATTGAGAACTGTTATTGATGTTCTGTTGGCTGGCGACTGAAGCCGAATTGGTTTTATTTTGGATGGCATTCGCGTCACTGAGTGTAGAAGCATTTACTGCGAACAAACTGGTAGTCGCCACCAAGGACAAGCTGATTTTTAAAAGATTCATAGACGTTATTCATTACCTTCAACGAAGTGTTATCACCTTGTTGATAAAAGCTCTCATTATCATCAAGGATCGCATTCTAACGATTTTTTCCGGTGCAAACAACCACAGTATGCGGCGAACACTCTTTGCTGATGAGTTTTAAAGCCACCTACCCTTTATTTACCTTTGCTGACCCCAAATTGCCAAACAGACTTCATTAAACTTTTGACTTTCATTTTGACCACTCGCCAATGTGTGATGGGCCGTATAGGTGCGGTATTTAGCAGGTGTTGGTAGGTTTTTTCGCTCAAACGCCCCTCTTTGCCGTGTGCAAGAAGCAGTGTTTCTGGGTTGAGCTTGAAGATCCGTTCAAGTGACTGGCGATATTGATTGGGATGGAAAATAGGAAAAGGGGCAATCAACTGCTTTTTCACTTCAACCATTAAATCGGCAACATACACAATGCCTTGTTGTGTATGGTAGACAGACAAATCTCTGTCGGTATGCCCTGGGGTTTCTAAGATTTGCCATTCGTTAAAATGAGGAATAGTGTCGCCATCGTTGAGCTTAATGTCAGGCTTTAAGACACGTGGATACCATAAATTCTGCCGCGGGCGGCCTAGGCGATTCGCCATCCAACGCGCAAGCGCAAGATCGGCTAGATGCATACAAAATCCGTCCAAACCACAATACCAATCATGATCTTTATTGGCAGAGATAATTTTACAACCCGTTAATGCACGCAATTGATGAGCCGCCCCAGCGTGATCTGGATGCATGTGAGTTACCACAACGGTATGAAGATGAGAAAAAGGACGGTTCAGTTCATTCTCAATGAAGTGCTGCAACGTAGGAATGTCTGCTCGACTTGCACCGTCTAGCAGTAATAATCGTTCTGGATATTCAGCCAGATACATATTCTGAATATAGCCTTTGATCGTATGTAGCTTCACCGTTATCCCTACTTGACAGATCAGACCTCCTGCCTGATGTTGGATAAGCATAGCATTAGCGAAAGTGATGTCCAAAGCGCGTCGTCTCTCATTTCCATCAATTTGAAGACAAAATAGAAGGCGCGCGCTATGCTGAGCCGGTTTTAATTGTGTGGAGATAACGCTATGAAGCCTATGATTATTGGCCACCGCGGGGTGGCCGGACATTACCCTGAAAATACCCAAGTGAGTGTGCAAGCCGCTATTGATTTAGGCCTAAAGTGGGTCGAAGTGGATGTGCAACCGACTAAAGATCATATATTGGTTGTTTGTCACGATCACACCATTGATCGTTGCAGTAATGGTAAAGGGCGCATTGATTCTTACACGCTTGAGCAATTACAACAGTTCGATTTTGGCGGTTGGTTTGATCCTCAATTTTCAGGCGAACCCATCATGACATTAGAGACGTTGCTTACACTCGCAAAGCAGCACAGCCTTGGTTTAAACATTGAAGTCAAAGTGGATAAACACGATGTTGCTCAAGTCGCTGCTCAGCTTAAAGCGCAACTGGATCAATGTGGATTACCGAATGAACAGATTGTTCTCTCCAGTTTTAGCCACGCTATCATGCGCGAGCTTTATCAGCATTGTCCGGGTTATAAATTAGCGGTGTTGAGCGAGCGATTAACGCGTAAAGATAAACAAGTGTTAGCCGAAATTGACGCCTTTGGCTGTAACCTTAACTATCAATGGATCAGTGCGAAACACATTGCCGAGTTACATCAAGCGGGTTACCAAATTTGGTGCTACACGGTGAATAATCCGAAAAAGTTCAAACATCTCAACTCGGTTGACGCCATTTTTAGTGACGATCCACAGTGCTTTTTGTAAGCCTGCAAGCGTTTAGCTGACTGGTAGAATCTCTTTATTGAGAATGATTCTTCATAATGCGCCACTCTTCCACTCTGTCATCACTCAATAATATGGATGATTTCCTAAGGTACTCTCTATGATACTTGACTCATCGTTATGGATTTGGATCCCGCTGCTTTTTGCCGTTATCTTCAGTTTTCAAAAGCAGTTACGTCCAGCATTCACCTTGCTAGCACTGTCGTTAGTGGGCGGATGGTTCACAGACCGATTATCGTTAATCGCCCTACTGTATGTCGCCATTGGATTATGTGGTGCTTATTACATCCCACAACTGAAAGGCCGCTGGAAATGGTTTGCTCATGGTGCGTTGCTATTATGGGCAATTGCACTGCTTCTGCATGCTATTCCTGGTTTTAATAACCCTAAAGTGCTGGATAATGTGGTTGCTGGTGCCAATAGTGCCCCCTTTCGTCTCTACTTGAACCTAGATAAACCTATGGTATTTTTTGCTTTGCTACTCGCTTGGCCGCCACTCCTTGGCAACCATCAAACCATTCGTTGGGCCGCGATCGGTAAAGTGTCGATTCCTCTTTTTGCTTTGCTTTTTGTCGCATGGGCGCTTGGCGCGATTAAGCCCGAGTTATCTTTACCGACTTGGTGGTGGCTCTTTGCTCTCAATAATTTGCTTTTAACCTGTGTGGTAGAAGAAGCATTTTTCCGGGGCTATTTACAAAAAGCCGTTAGTGAAAAATTGGGTCTATGGCTCGGTATTGCGCTCGCTAGTACCCTATTTGGTCTTGCGCATTTTTCTGGCGGCGTGACTTTGGTGCTATTTGCCACATTAGCCGGTATTGGCTACGGCGCGATCTATCATCTAAGCGGGCGTTTATGGACGGCTGTACTCTTCCACTTTCTCTTTAATTTTTCCCACCTTATTTTCTTCACTTATCCAGTATGGGTACAGCGTTAAAACCTTTAAGCCAGCTGAAGTTTTCGCTGGCTTTTTTCTTTTTTTCAGTCGATGAAATACCTTATTGATAGTTTAGTGACAACCGTTATGAACAACTGAGTATAAAACGAATTGTTCTCATTATTCCTATTTTTGGCCTAGGGTTTATGGTCAACGTCATGTTGATAATAATACTCCAGGGAGGAGAGAATGAATCACAAACAAACGTTATTAGCGATTGCGCTAGCAGGCTGTTTCAGTACCGCTTATGCAGAAGAAAAGGTGTGGATTTCCATTGGTAGTGACGCGACGCAAACGGCGCTTCGCTCTGGAGCCCAAAACCTATTACCTGAAAACATTGTTAATCAAACATCAGTATGGGTTGGGCAAGTGCCAGTCAGCGAGTTAGCGACGCTTTCACATGAAATGCACGAAAATCATCAGCGATGTGGTGGTTATATGGTACACCCTTCTGCACAAAGTGCGATGAGTGTCAGCGCAATGCCGCTGAATCTAAACGCTTTCAGTGCACCAGAAATAACTCAGCAAACCACCGTTAACGCTTGGTTGCCATCAGTATCAGCGCAACAAATCACCAGTACCATCACCACCTTAACCCAGTTTAAAAATCGCTTTTATACCACCTCGACTGGTGCTCAAGCATCGAATTGGATTGCTGATCATTGGCGCTCACTCTCTGCGTCACTACCAGCAAGCAAAGTGGAACAAATCACACATTCAGGCTACAACCAGAAATCGGTGATGCTTACGATTACAGGCTCAGAAAAACCTGACGAATGGGTGGTGATTGGCGGGCATTTAGACTCCACCCTTGGCTCTCGAACCAACGAAAGCAGCATTGCGCCGGGTGCGGACGACGATGCATCAGGTATCGCGGGCGTGACAGAAATCATCCGTTTGTTGTCTGAGCAAAATTTTCGTCCTAAACGCAGCATCGCTTTCATGGCTTACGCCGCCGAAGAAGTGGGCCTTCGAGGCTCACAAGACTTAGCCAATCGTTTTAAAGCCGAAGGTAAAAAAGTAATGTCTGTGATGCAGTTAGACATGACTAACTACCAAGGTTCACGCGAAGATATTGTCTTCATAACCGATTACACTGACAGTAGTTTTACCCAGTATTTGACACAGCTATTGGATGAATATTTACCGTCATTAACCTATGGATTTGATACGTGTGGCTATGCCTGCTCTGATCATGCCTCTTGGCATGCGGTTGGTTACCCAGCCGCGATGCCTTTTGAATCCAAATTTAATGATTACAACCCTAATATTCATAGCCCGCAAGACACTCTGCAAAATTCCGACCCCACAGGATTGCATGCGGTTAAATTTACTAAACTTGGATTGGCTTATGTGGTTGAAATGAGTAGCGCCTTAACACCGCCTACACCGAGTAATCAACTGAAAAATGGCGTACCTGTGAACGGTTTATCGGCCAGCAGAAATAGCAAAACCTGGTATCAATTCGAACTGCAGGAAGCGGGCAACTTGAGTATTGTATTGTCAGGGGGAAGCGGCGATGCCGATTTATACGTTAAGTATCAAACTGATGCCGATCTACAGCAATACGACTGCCGTCCTTATCGCAGTGGCAATAATGAAACGTGTCAGTTCTCCAATGCTCAACCGGGCCGCTATTCTATTTTGCTGCATGGATACAACAATTACAGTAATGCAAGTTTAGTGGCGAATGCTCAATAAACAGCGCAAATAAATGCCAGCCGCAAGGCTGGCTAATCGATTAACGCTCAGTATCGGGCTGGTTTTCAGGTGCAGCGGCAATAAACGCCGGATGAGCACGAAGCTCAGCAGTGATTCGTTTGATGATCGGAAACTGCGCCATATCAAGATTAAAGCGCTCCGCGTTATACACTTGTGGTACTAAACAAACATCCACTAAGCTCAGTTGATCACCAACACAGTATTCTCCTGATACTGTCGCCAATTTCTTTTCCAAGGCATGAAAACCGATAGCTATCCAATGCCGATACCAGTCTCCTTTTTGACTTTCATCCACGTCCAGTTCACGCGTTAAATATTGTAAAACTCGTAGATTGTTCAGTGGATGAATATCAATAGCAATGTCTTGCGCCAGTGCTTTAACCTGATATTTCTCTTTACCTGATAGCGGAACCAAACGTACTTGGGGATACTGGTCATCCAAATATTCGATGATGGTTAACGACTGAGTAATGCAATGCCCGTTATCTTCCAGTACCGGAATTAACTCACTCGGATTGAGAGCGCTAAACTCGGCTGAATGTTGCACTCCGCCCTCCTTAACTAAATGGATAGCAATCGACTGATAATCGAGCGCCTTGAGGTGAAGTGCGATGCGAACTCGATAAGCGGCTGAAGAGCGCCAATACCCATATAACTTGAGGCCACTCATGACCCTTTCACCACGCGTTGATCGATTAGACCAAACAGGCTGTTCCCTTTATCATCACGCATGTCTAACGTTATCC
>NZ_CAWNMR010000003.1:0-111559 GCF_963875615.1 Vibrio sp. V09_P4A23P171 | reverse complement strand
GGGTGTGTAAGCGCTGCGAGGCGTTGAGCTAACCAATACTAATTGCCCGTGAGGCTTAACCATACAACACCGAAGGGGTTTTGTGGGCTCAATTGAAGAACATTGAATGTGTGAATGAGAACGAAACAGCTTTCCGAATTAAGAAATTTGCTTGGCGACCATAGCGTTGTGGACCCACCTGATTCCATGCCGAACTCAGAAGTGAAACACAACAGCGCCGATGGTAGTGTGGGGTCTCCCCATGTGAGAGTAGGACATCGCCAGGCTTTGAATATTGTCTAACCAGACACGCTGCGGAGCGGTAGTTCAGTTGGTTAGAATACCGGCCTGTCACGCCGGGGGTCGCGGGTTCGAGTCCCGTCCGCTCCGCCACTTATTAAGAAGCCCTGCTAGTAATAGCAGGGCTTCTTTCGTTTGAGCAAAAGAGCATTTTATTTTTTATCACTCTCACTGCCGTCTTCTAAAAATCAATTCCACACATACTTACATATTCACTCCTTGTAATCCGTAACACTCTGATTAGCTAGGGCTCGCTTACCGGTCCGTAATTTTACTTGGCGCCCTTCTTCAATAATCATTGAACCTGTTTGTTCAAACTTGTTCGGTTGACTTTAAGCTATTGTGTGATTATTTGTGTATGTGAATGACTTTCTTTGGGGTGTGCGAGAGCCATCATCACACCTTCATTTGAATAGGGTTCGCCAGCTTTTTAAATAGGTGTTACTAAAGCTATTCATAGTGATATTTCACCATAGTTCAACAGCCTTAATTAGATCATATTTTTTGAATTGGTATTACAGTAGATATAGAGAGGAGCAACAAAGTAAAGATAGCAAAAGCCGATGTTCTAGAACATCGGCTAGGGATAAAATTGGTTTGATCAGTCATTACTGACAGTTTTACACTGACGACTTTTCAGCTTGTTTTGCTTTGTCTATCAATGGGGTAATTGTTGAACCTTGAATAAGTATTGAGAACACCACGACAGCGTATGTCATAACAAGGATTATCTCTTTTACATCAATAAGCTTGTCTGGGATAACTAATATGCCAGATGGGATAGAAAGTGCCATTGCTAGTGCTAGCCCACCTCGTAGTCCTCCCCAAGTTAGTATCTTTATTGACCATGGGTTGTAGGAGCGGTAACGCTTGAAGCCGATGTAAGAGAAAAAAACGCTTAGATAGCGAGCAGATAAGACAAGAGGAATGGCGAAAGCCATCAATATCCAGTCCTCTTCATGGAATTTGAAGAGTAGCATCGACATACCGATAAGTAGGAAGAGCACACCATTCAAAAATTCGTCAACCAATTCCCAAAAGTGGTCAAGGTGTTCTTCACTTTCTTTTGAAAAGCCAATGAAGCGTGTCCAGTTGCCGATCATTATCCCTGATACAACCATAGCTAAAGGCCCGGAAACATGAATAACATCTGCAAAAACATAGCCAGCAGTCGGTATACCAATGGTTAAAAGCAGTTCCATTGAGTGATCATCGGTGGCGCTGATGAGGTAGTGGAATAATAGCCCAAGAGCTAGGCCATACAGGATGCCCCCCATTGCCTCTTGAATAAACAACATAGTTACACTACCTATGGTTGGTGCTTCTGTACCAAATGCAATAGTGAAAATAGTGACAAAGATAACCAAACCAAAACCATCATTAAAGAGCGATTCTCCCTCGATTTGGGTTGAAATACGTTTTGGTGCATTTAACTTTTTAACAATAGCTAATACGGCTATTGGGTCTGTTGGTGATATGAGTGCACCAAAGAGCAGACAGTAAACGAGATCGAAGTGAATACCGATAAATTGACAGAAGGCGTATAGCCCAAAACCGATGAAGAAGGTTGAAAATAGCGTTGCGCCTAGTGCAAGAACCGCGATTTCCCATTTCTGATCTTTTAGGTTGGGTAATTTGATGCCTAGGCCGCCAGCGAAAAGTAGAAAACCGAGTATTCCTTTGAGCAGAAAATTTTCAAAGTTAATACTGTTGACGGTTTCGGTCGCTATTTGAGTTAGATGAAACCAATCATTTTGACCTGCAACTAAGATCAATAATGACAACATCATCGATCCTGCTGTAATGGCGATAGTGGTTTGCATATTGCCTATCTTACTGTTTAGAAAGGCAATCAACATTGCTGCTCCTGATAGGAAGCATAAAGTGTAATAGACAGACATTGTTTTCTCGTCGTGTAACAAAATATGAATGAAATTCTCCTTGGATGATGTACAAATAGCAAACACTTTTTAGCCATGATTGCAGATGTATCAAACGATAATTAAAGTGAAGTTTAGACGTCTAGATTTCTAATGGTTATATGATAGGATGAGCGAATAACCAAAAGGAATGAGGCTGTACTGTGGGAAGAGAAGTTAGAAGTCAAATTGAAGCTCAATTGCAACAGAGAATATTATTGATTGATGGTGGCATGGGCACCATGATTCAGAGCTATAAATTGGAAGAGCAAGATTATCGCGGAGATCGCTTTGCCCATTGGCCAAGCGATCTGAAAGGAAATAATGACCTTCTCGTCTTGACGCAGCCTCAGTTAATCAAAGAAATTCATAGTGCTTACTTGGAAGCAGGTGCTGATATCCTCGAGACGAATACCTTCAACGCGACGAGCATCGCAATGGCCGACTACGATATGCAAGCCATTAGCGATGAG
Source organism: Vibrio sp. V09_P4A23P171 (assembly GCF_963875615.1). Lineage (NCBI taxonomy): Bacteria > Pseudomonadati > Pseudomonadota > Gammaproteobacteria > Vibrionales > Vibrionaceae > Vibrio > Vibrio sp. V09_P4A23P171. Next base: position 108,888 of record NZ_CAWNMR010000003.1, on the reverse strand, counting down.
ATCAATTTCGCTGCTGCAAAACTTGCACGCCAAGCTGCTGACGAATGGACGGCGAAAACGCCTGATAAACCTCGTTACGTGGCGGGAGTGCTAGGGCCAACAAACCGCACTTGCTCGCTCTCCCCTGACGTGAATGACCCTGGTTTTCGAAATATCAGCTTTGAGCAATTAGTTGAAGCTTACTCAGAATCAACACGTGCTTTAATTCGTGGTGGCAGCGACTTAATTTTGATTGAAACTATTTTCGATACTTTAAATGCTAAAGCCTGTGCCTTTGCGGTGGATTGTGTGTTTGAAGAGTTGGGTTACAAACTGCCCGTGATGATCTCAGGGACAATCACCGATGCCTCTGGTCGAACGCTTTCTGGGCAAACAACCGAAGCCTTTTATAATGCACTGCGACACGTTGAGCCTATCTCATTTGGTTTGAACTGTGCACTCGGTCCGGATGAATTGCGCCAATACGTTGAAGAGCTATCACGTATTTCCGAATGTTATGTCTCGGCTCACCCCAATGCGGGGTTGCCTAACGCATTCGGTGAATATGATCTTGAAGCCGATGAGATGGCGCAGCACATCGGGGAATGGGCGCGAGCAGGATTCTTGAACCTTGTTGGTGGCTGTTGTGGAACCACTCCTGAGCACATTAGACAAATGGCAAAAGTGGTCGAAGGTGTGAAACCAAGAGCGTTACCCGATATTCCAGTGGCTTGTCGTCTATCCGGTCTAGAGCCGCTGACGATTACCAAAGAGAGCTTATTCATCAACGTAGGTGAGCGAACTAACGTCACTGGTTCTGCGCGTTTTAAGCGTTTAATCAAAGATGAACAGTATGATGAGGCACTGCATGTTGCTCGAGAGCAGGTCGAAAACGGTGCACAAATCATCGATATCAATATGGATGAAGGGATGTTGGATGCGCAAGCTTGCATGGTCCGCTTTCTCAATTTATGCGCTTCTGAGCCGGATATTTCCAAAGTACCAATCATGGTTGATTCTTCTAAGTGGGAGGTGATTGAAGCAGGTCTCAAATGCATTCAAGGCAAAGGGATTGTGAACTCGATTTCCCTCAAGGAGGGAAAAGAGAAGTTTGTTGAACAAGCTAAACTCATTCGCCGCTATGGTGCTGCTGTGATCGTGATGGCGTTTGATGAAGTAGGCCAAGCAGATACCCGTGAGCGAAAACTTGAAATTTGTACCAAAGCTTATCGAATTTTGGTTGATGAGGTTGGTTTCCCTGCTGAAGATATCATTTTTGATCCCAATATTTTCGCGGTTGCGACTGGTATTGATGAGCATAATAATTATGCTGTGGACTTTATCGAAGCCGTGGCTGATATCAAACGTAATTTACCCCATGCGATGATTTCCGGCGGGGTTTCCAACGTCTCTTTCTCTTTTCGCGGTAACAACTATGTGCGTGAAGCGATCCATGCTGTATTCCTTTATCACTGTTTTAAAAACGGCATGGACATGGGTATCGTCAATGCCGGTCAGCTTGAGATTTACGATAACGTGCCTGAGAAACTGCGTGAAGCAGTCGAAGATATCATTCTCAATCGCCGCAGCGATGGCACTGAACGCTTACTGGATATTGCGGCTGAATACGCGAACAAAGGTGTCGGTAAGGAAGAGGATGCCAGTGCGCTTGAATGGCGTTCATGGCCAGTCGCAAAACGTTTAGAGCATGCGTTGGTCAAAGGTATCACCGAGTATATTGTTGAAGATACAGAAGAAGCTCGTCAAAATGCCACTCGCCCACTGGATGTGATCGAAGGGCCTCTAATGGATGGAATGAACGTGGTCGGTGACCTCTTTGGCGAAGGGAAAATGTTCCTGCCGCAAGTGGTGAAATCGGCGCGCGTTATGAAGCAAGCCGTTGCGCATTTAGAGCCCTACATCAACGCGCTTAAGCAAGCGGGTTCCAATAATGGCAAAATCCTTCTTGCCACAGTTAAAGGGGATGTACACGACATCGGCAAAAATATCGTTGGCGTCGTTTTGCAGTGTAATAACTACGAAATCATTGACCTCGGCGTTATGGTGCCATGCGAGCAGATCCTTAAAGTCGCGAAAGAACAGAATGTCGACATCATTGGGTTATCCGGCCTCATCACTCCCTCTTTAGATGAAATGGTGCACGTCGCCAAAGAAATGGAGCGACAAGGGTTTAAATTACCGCTTTTGATTGGCGGAGCAACCACCTCTAAAGCACATACCGCAGTTAAAATTGAGCAAAATTATCACCAGCCTGTTGTGTATGTGAACAATGCTTCGCGCGCAGTAGGCGTTTGTTCTTCGCTTCTTTCTGATGAGTTACGTCCTGCTTTTGTTGAAAAATTAAACATCGACTATGAACGCACGCGTGATCAACATCACCGTAAAACCCCCCGTACTAAACCCGTCTCATTAGAAGTGGCAAGGGCAAATAAAGCGGTTATCGATTGGGATAACTATACGCCGCCAGTTCCGGCTAAATTGGGCGTACATGTGTTTGATGATTTTGATGTGGCTACCCTTCGTCGTTACATCGACTGGACACCATTTTTCATGACATGGTCATTGATGGGTAAATATCCGACGATTTTTGAACACGAAGAGGTGGGAGAGGAAGCGCAAAGTTTATTCCATGATGCTAATGCATTGCTTGATAGAGTTGAGCGAGAAGGGCTACTCAAGGCTCGCGGTATTTGCGCTTTATTCCCGGCCGCGAGTGTGGGGGATGATATCGAAGTGTATAGCGATGAATCGCGCACCGAGGTTGCTCATGTTCTGCATCACTTACGCCAACAAACCGAAAAGCCCAAAGGTTATAACTACTGCTTGTCCGATTACATTGCACCAAAAGAGAGTGGTAAACGAGATTGGATCGGCGCATTTGCCGTGACAGGCGGAATTGGTGAACGAGAATTAGCAGACCAATATAAAGCGCAAGGCGATGACTACAACGCCATCATGATCCAAGCGGTAGCTGATCGCCTTGCTGAGGCTTTTGCGGAATATTTGCATCAGCAAGTTCGTAAAGAAATTTGGGGCTATGCTGCTGACGAAGAGTTGTCGAACGATGATTTGATCCGTGAGAAATACCAAGGTATACGCCCAGCGCCGGGCTATCCAGCGTGTCCTGAGCATACGGAAAAAGGCACCTTGTGGAAGATGTTGCAGGTTGAGCAAACCATCGATATGTCTTTAACCACCAGTTACGCTATGTGGCCGGGTGCTTCGGTGTCAGGTTGGTACTTCTCGCATCCTGACTCTCGTTATTTTGCCATTGCACAAATTCAGCAAGATCAGATGCAAGATTACGCGCAACGTAAAGGCTGGAATATGCAAGAAGCGGAAAAATGGCTTGGGCCGAATTTAGATTAAGTAATAAAAAAACAGGTTGGCTAAGTCAACCTGTTTTTTATTCAGCGTGTAACTACTCAATGTGGTTTTATCGTTCAAACAAATCTTGATGAAGTTTCTGAATTGCCGCTTTAGAAACCGACTCGTGTAATAAAAAGCAGAGGTTGTGCGGGCTGGCACCATAGCAAATCATACGCAAATTGAAATCTTCTAAGGTGCTAAAAACTTGTTTTGCATAGCCTTTGCTTTCACTCATGTTATTGCCGATCAGCGCAACTAAACACAGATTATGTTCGACTTCAACTTTACACAGCTCTTCTAATTCTAAGCGCACCGCTTGAGGCAGTTCAGGTGCTCCACCTGAGGTATCGGTTTTATCTAATGTTAATGAGACGCTGATTTCAGAGGTGGTGATCAGATCCACCGAAATTTTGTGTTTGGCTAAAATTTCAAACACCTTCGAAAGAAAGCCGTATGCGTGAAACATGCTAGCGCTGCGTAGCGTAACCATGGTTTGATTGCAGCGTAGGGTCAAGGCTCTAAATAGAGGTGAGCTTTCCACACGTTTACGGATCCAAGTGCCGCCTTTTTCAGGCTCTTTTGAGGAGCCGACAAACACAGGGATATCGTGGCGAAGCGCGGGCAGCAACGTCGATGGATGCAAAATCTTAGCGCCAAAGTTTGCCATCTCCGATGCTTCGCTAAAGCTTATTTCCGCAATCGGAGCGGCTTTAGGCGCAATGCGAGGGTCGGTCGTATAAATCCCCGGCACATCAGTCCAAATTTCTAAGCCAGAAGCTTGTACCGCTTCGGCGATCAAGGCCGCAGAATAATCACTGCCGCCTCGGCCCAATGTGGTTGTATTCCCTTGTTCATCAGCGCCGATGAAACCTTGAGTTACCACTACGTGTTGCAGGCAAAGTAGTGTTAACTTCTCTTGGGCTAATTGCTGGATCTGCTCTAATTGCGGTTCCGCCCGACCGTAGTGGTCATCAGTACGCAGCACTTCTCGAATATCAAAACGGATCGCATCCATGCCACGTTCACGCAGTAATTGCGTCAGAATGAAGGTCGACATTAACTCGCCACAAGCAACTAAGTGATCGGTCAGCTTTTTACTCGCTTGAAAAGAGGCCGCTTCTGCGACACTGGCCACCATATCTAAAATTGAGTGTACCTCTTTTTCAACTTGTAGCGGGTCGGCAAGTTTATCAATAATCGCATGATGAATATCAGCTAACTTTTTGATAATACTTAAGCGTTGATTGGCATCTTGTACGCCATTGGCTAATTCAACCAATAAATTCGTCACGCCAGAGCAGGCACTGCTCACGACTAATTTGGTCTCTGGATTATTTTCGATCACAGCGGCACAAAGGCTCATTGCTTCAAAGTTAGCAACGCTTGTTCCGCCAAATTTGGCGACATTGAATGCGCTCACGGCATTTCTCCCACGACTTCCTGAAATAAAAATAGTGTTGGTGTACCAACGTCCAATGTTTGAAGAGAGTTTTTCTAGAGCAAATAAAGAGGTGTTTTTATGATTGGTTTACCTCAGAAGCTCTTCATCAGGGTTGCTGATGACAGTTGAAGGGATTCAGCCCATTCAACCGATAAACCAAATCCACAACCTTGGTTTATCTCGGCACTGCTCCCCATTAATGTTTTGTATTGGAGTTGAGGCTCCACAAAACATCTGCCTGGGCAGTGCTCCTCTTCTGCTAGATAGCTCATTCATTGAACGTTTTTGAACTGTTAATGTCAATCGCTAATTAAGTCCAAATGTAAAATAAAATTAACCAGAGTGTGACACTGGTTTGACCTCTAGACTTCGGTCGAATTGTTGCATCAGCGGATTTGTTTTACTCTGGGTATTCGTATTTGGCCGCAAGCAAGGAGCAACTATGTCCATTACCAGTTTTAACCCACCCCAGCGAATTTTGATGGGACCAGGCCCGTCAGATATTTACCCCCAAGTATTACAAGCGCTGAGCAGGCCGACTGTTGGCCACTTAGATCCGCTTTTTATCCAGATGATGGATGAGCTAAAGCAGCTGCTTAAATACGCTTTTCAAACGGAAAATGAGTTTACCATCGCGGTTTCCGCGCCGGGCAGCGCTGGTATGGAGGCGTGCTTTGTCAACCTGATTGAGCCGGGAGATAAGGTCATCGTGTGTCGCAATGGCGTTTTTGGCGAGCGTATGCGCGAGAATGTAGTGCGCTGTGGCGGAGAGGCTGTGCTGGTGGATGATGAGTGGGGAGCCCCCGTTTCGCTCGATAAAGTCGAGCAAGCCATACAGGCTAACCCTGATGCTAAAATTCTCGCGTTTGTCCATGCAGAAACGTCAACTGGTGCATTGAGTGATGGGCAAGCATTAGGTTTGCTGGCTAAGCAAAACAACATGCTGAGTATTGTAGATGCGGTGACATCCTTAGGCGGCGTGCCACTTTATGTGGATCAATGGCAGCTCGATGCCGTCTATTCTGGGAGCCAAAAGTGCTTATCGTGCCCTCCGGGTTTATCGCCACTGACTTTTTCAGCGCAAGCGATTGAAAAAATTCAATCTCGCACAACCCCCGTTCAAAGCTGGTTTTTAGATCAAAGCTTAGTGCTTGGTTATTGGAGCGGTGCAGGCAAGCGCAGTTATCACCACACTGCGCCTGTTAACAGTTTGTACGCATTGCATGAAGCCTTGCTGGTGTTGAAAAACGAAGGTCTAGAGCAGGCGTGGGCACGTCATCGTGTGATGCATGACAAATTAAAGCTGGGCCTAGAAAAATTAGGATTTGAATTTGTCGTTGCTGAAGATTGTCGTTTACCGCAATTGAATGCGATCTATATTCCAACAGGGGTTGATGAGGCTAAAGTGCGAGCGCATCTACTCAATCAATACAACTTGGAGATCGGCGCAGGTCTTGGCACTTTAGCGGGTAAAGCGTGGCGTATTGGCCTAATGGGGTATGGGGCACGCAGTGAAAACGTGGCCTTATGCTTGCGGGCGCTAGAAGAGTCATTAACAAATTAGCAAAGAAACTACATAAGGGAGCATTTGCTCCTTTTTAGTGGTGCTGATGCCGAACGTTGTTCGTCTCAGCATCAATCATAAAATTCATTTTTATTGTTAGATCTTCCCTAGCGTGAGTGGAATACTCGTGATTGATATCTTAAGATAAAGTTTGTCGTTAATGGTTTAATTATTCGTATGAATATAAGTGGCATTTTGTGTATTTATAATAAATATACGATGACAAAGTTTGTGGCCTAAATATTAGAACAGGTTTGGATGCTACTTTGTATTGTCATGGTATTGTAAAAAATGAACATTGTTCGATTGTTTTGGTTGACCATTATTTTATCTGCGTTAGGATAACCGCGCTGAGAAAGCATACTTATTATTAACTTTTTAGAGGTGCAATAGAAACCTATGGACTCGTCGAGTAGTCGATTATCCAAGTGTGGTATTTTCTGGTTAGTAGAAAAGCCTACGTTTTGTTGCCAACTTTTCATTTAAAGCCTCGCTTTTGCTAAGTTGGTATTCATACTAACGAAGCTCCTTTTCTTGTTCTCTCCTGTCAATATCACACTCTTTTTATAGAGTATCGTGTTTGTTTAAGTCGATCATATGATTTATTCAATACAGCGTTTCTACTGGCTAGAGCGTGAATGCTTTTGAATTTCTTGCGTGTCATCTGTACACCGCTAGAACTTTCGCAAGTACACGGCTTCTCTATTTGACTGACTTTATCTTCTCCTAACTTGCTTGTTCAAGGCGGGGAATGCTTGAGCTTGATGGTATAAGCTTATTGCAGCTCAGTTACGTGGATTTTCTGCATAATTTGGTTTCTTTGCCTTGATAGTTTCAAGGAGATACAAAGATGGTTATGTACAACACATCATTAGCTATGGGCAACCGGCTACCTGCTGCTCACTCTATTCAAACCGAAATGGATAACAACTTTATTTGTGTAGGCGCATCGCTATCTGTAGAGGCGGTGATTGCGATTCTACGCTCATCGTCCTTAACCGATAAGCGTTTAAACCTTATCTTTATCTCTGGTGATGCAGGTGAATACTTAGGATTTGTTTATTTAAGCAAGGTGGTGGTATCACAGATGAATATCATCATGAAAGATATTATGCACAAAAGCGATATTGCCGTATCGGCCTTAATGGATAAGGTTCAAGCTAGAAAGTTATTATTAGACAGTCATTTGCCTATGATTCCTATCATCGATAGTCGGAATCGAGTGATTGGCGCCTATTCTATATAATAAATATTAACAAACTTTAAAATAAGTCGCTCAACTTCACTAAATGAAATTTTAGTGAGATTGGAACAGTGTGCTTAAAATTTAAGTTATTCATTGAATACATTGATTCTAAAAATAAGCTTTAAAATTATTATGTTTATTTTTAAAGTTAAATATCGGCTGAGATATGATAATGAAATTACAAAAAATAGCGTTAGAACTCGCTGCGATTAATTTTAATCGTGACCCATTAAACTTAAATCAATTAATGGAACAGTATCCTATCGCTGATATTGCTCAAGTCTTCGCTGAGCAGTTGGCTAATCAGACCTTGAGCGAAGAGGATGTCTTTGAGCTGGTGCAATTGATGCCAATCGCTCGTCAAGCGGCGCTATTGGGGTATTTTTCTGAGCCTATCAGAGAAAAAGTGGTAGAGAGAATGCCGCTCGAAGCGCTTGCGAAAGTGCTTCAAGTTATGCCCCATGATGAAAGGGCTGACTTATATGCTCACTTGGATGAGACGCGCCAACCGCCGCTACTTGCTCTACTGGATCAACAAGAGCGGCAAGATGTACAACAACTTGCAGCCTACCCTCAAGGCTCGGTCGGCTCTATCATGACGACAGATTATGCGACGTTAAACGCCGATGATGATGTGCAGCAGGCGATTGCGCGTTTACGTGAAATGGCCAACGAGAGGGAAACCATCTATCAAGCGTATGTGATTGATAAACAGAATCGCTTACTTGGTACACTTTCGCTTAAGGATTTAGTGCTGGCACAACCAACCTCGCTTGTCTCTGACATCATGACCAAAGAGACAGTGTTTGTGCGAGCCGATGAAGATCAAGAGTGTGCAGCGCAAGCCATCAGTAAATACGATTTACTTGCGGTGCCTGTTTTTGATGAGCAATTTCGTTTGGTCGGTATAGTGACTTATGACGATGCGATGGACGTGGCCGAGCAGCAAGCGGATATGGATTTTCATAAAGTCGCTGCGGTTGGTTTTACCGGTAACCTTAAAGAAGCCAGCGTATGGCTAATGTACAAGAAACGTGTGTTTTGGCTGGTGTTGTTAGTCTTTGGTAATCTTTTTTCTGGTGCTGGTATTGCGTACTTTGAGGAGACGATTCAAACCTATGTAGCCTTGGTCTTCTTCTTACCACTGTTGATTGATAGCGGCGGTAATGCAGGATCCCAGTCAGCAACGTTGATGGTTCGAGCCTTAGCCACTGGTGAAGTGGTGATGAAAGATTGGCTATCCATGTTGGTGCGAGAGTTAGGGATTGCGGCGTTATTAGGGGCAACAATGGCCATTGCTGTTTCTTTATTGGGTTTTTGGCGAGGCGGCAGTGATATCGCTTTTGTCGTTGCGGTAACGATGCAAATTGTGGTGATTATTGGTTGTGTTGTTGGAATGCTCCTTCCGTTCATTCTGAATAAGTTTAAGCTCGATCCTGCGTCAGCCAGTGCTCCGTTGATCACGACCATTGCGGATTCTATCGGGGTGATCATCTATTTCAGCGTTGCTACCATGGTGTTGGATTTTCCACCAGTGACGTAAGCCACTCATCTGGCAGTGAGATCTACGGGTTGGAGTGTGAAATAAGCCCAACGGTCAAAAGCTTTCTCTATTTTTGGGAAAGCTTTTTTTATGAATAAGGCTCATATACTCAATTTAATTGGCAGACGAACGATCAGCCGAACTGGCTGGCGGACTATACTGCACCTCACTGAAATCCATATTGGGGAACAAAAATGCGGCTTCGGAGCGAATTTGCTCGGCGCGGCTTTCGTCACCAATACCTTGGTAAGCCAAGATCAGATTATTGTAAAAAGCAGGACGCGGTTTATGTTTTATGATGGCCAATGACCAGTCGATGTATGGCGTAATCAATTTAGGATCTTGATTATACAGGCCAATGTTGAGGTAAGTGCTGTAGACATCCCAATCAAAACGGTCTTTCCAAACCACAGGGTTCGTCACCTTTTGTAGGATATCCGGGTTCTTGGGTTGAGATTTCTCAAATTGGGTAAGCACGTAATTACTGTGCAGTGCGCTGAGCATATAAAAGCCAGTCAAAATCGGCACTACTAAACTCAATACTCGAAACAGGGATTTACTGATAAGGCCAAAAGGGGCCGAACGGTATTTAGCCACGCGTTGATCAACCCAAAAAAGCAGAATAATGAAGGTTATCCAATGAATGGCAGAATGGTAAAATGGGTATTCGAGTTGGCTGTGCAACACGATAGGGATGAAAAGGGCGAACATCGCAAGCCTGGTCCCTTTCTTGGCCGAATACATCCGCATGAGCACGAAAAGCATGGCCAGTGTGATCCCTAGCACAGGTAACAAACCGCCTTCCACCGCCCAGAATAGTAATTCATTATGAGGATGATCCATCGAAGCCAACCCCGGTTGGTAGCTAGGGTTTAATTGGTGTTGCCTTGCGGTATAAAGCAAATATTCAGATTCAAACTTGCCATAGCCATAACCCGTGAAGGGTTTTTCTATGACCATATCGATGGTTTGAGGAAAGGTATAACGACGAGGGCTCTCTAAATCAGCCTTATTCTCTAGAAAATCGCCCGTGCCTTGGGAATAGACAGCGACAAACCCTAAAGCAATACCCAATAGCGTTGCAGCGCTCCATCCCCAAAACCGTTTAGGCGTCGAAAATTTAAATAGGTAAGGCAGAACAAAAAGCGTGCCGAGTGCCGCGCCAATCCAGCCAGTGCGCGAGGCTAATATCACCAGCAACGGTGCAGTGAGCAGTGGAGTGACATAAAGTAGGCTCACTTCGCTAACATGCTGATTGTACTTTTTCGGTTGACGAGCTAGTAAATAGCCGGACATAACTAGCCCTGTCGCGAGAAAGCTCGCCATCACATTCGGTTGCTGAAAAATGCCGTAAGGGCGGTTGATGAGGGTGTTGTAGCCAAAAATATTATCGGGTGAAAGCAAAAAGTATTGGTACAGACCAAATAGAGTTTCAATCAATACCGCGAGTACGATAAACCAGAGTAATCGCTGCTTATGTTTGTTACTAAAACGAAATTGTTGCAGCAATACAAAAAAAAGCAGCCCAGTCCATAGTCCTAACATTCGACTCAGCGACGACTCAATTTGAGCATTCGTATAAAGCAGCGGAATCGTCATGATGGTACAACTGATGAAAAGACCGATGGTCAGTTTGGAATAGCGTAACCTACGGTTAGATGCGAGTTGATACAGACCTAATGAGAGCGTAAAACTAAGGGCAAGCCAAGTGGTTGGATTAAAAGATAAAGCCAGACCTGAGCCACCAGGGTTGGGCATAAAAAAATGCATTGCCAGTAAATAGAGAATGCCAATCGAAAGCAAAAAGGGTTTGTTTAAGGGGATGGCGGGTGTTTGTGCTTCAAGTTGTGTACCGCTTAGATGCAATGTTGCCATAGGTCTCGCGTTCCAATTAAAAGAAACCAGCAACCACTTGCTGGTTTCTTTACTTTACCGTTTTTTTCTATTTCAACATAGGCTTAAGAAAGCGTGCTGTGTGTGAACCTTCGATCTGCGCCACATCTTCGGGCGTTCCTTGAGCAATAATTTCGCCGCCGCCTTGTCCACCTTCTGGCCCTAAGTCGATCACCCAGTCTGCGGTTTTAATCACATCTAAGTTGTGTTCAATCACCACCACGGTATTGCCGTGGTCGCGTAGGCGATGCAGTACGGTCAAGAGCTGTTGGATATCATGGAAGTGTAAGCCTGTCGTTGGCTCATCCAAAATGTACAAGGTTTTTCCTGTATCGCGTTTTGATAGTTCACGAGCCAGTTTGACGCGTTGAGCTTCGCCCCCTGACAATGTCGTCGCCGCTTGTCCGAGGCGTATGTAGGATAAACCCACGTCAATCAAAGTCTTGAGTTTGCGAGCGATCATCGGTACGGGCTCAAAAAAAGCGTAAGCATCTTCGACGGTCATCTCCAACACTTCATCAATCGCTTTGCCTTTGTAGCGGACTTCCAATGTTTCACGATTATAGCGTTTGCCCTTACACACATCGCATGGCACGTAAACATCGGGTAAAAAGTGCATTTCAACCTTAATCACACCATCACCTTGGCATGCTTCGCAGCGTCCACCGCGTACGTTAAAGCTAAAACGACCCGGTTTATAGCCTCGAGAGCGAGACTCTTGAGTGCCCGAGAATAGCTCTCGGATCGGTGTGAAAATGCCTGTATAGGTGGCCGGGTTTGAGCGGGGAGTTCGGCCTATCGGGCTTTGGTCAATGTCGATGACCTTATCAAAATGCTCTAACCCTTTGATTTTTTGATATGGAGCAGGCGTTGCTGTGGTGGCTCCATTTAAGGCCGTATGAGCAATTTTAAAAAAGGTATCATTAATTAAGGTTGATTTACCGGAGCCTGAAACTCCGGTTACGCAGCTAAATAAACCAACAGGAATTGATAAATCAACCGTCTTGAGGTTGTTACCCGACGCGCCGATAAGCTCCACCGTTTTCTTGGGATCTCTCGGGGTACGCACGGTAGGAATCGCAATTTTTTTCGCGCCGCTCAGGTACTGTCCCGTGAGCGAATTAGGGTTGGAAATAATGTCATTCACATTCCCTTCTGCGACGACTTGCCCACCATGCACACCAGCGCCGGGGCCAATATCAATTACATGATCGGCCATACGAATCGCGTCTTCGTCATGCTCTACAACTAATACCGTGTTGCCTAGATCGCGTAAATGTGTGAGCGTTTTTAATAGCCGTTCGTTATCACGCTGGTGGAGCCCAATCGATGGCTCATCTAAGACGTACATTACCCCAACGAGTCCAGCGCCAATTTGGCTCGCTAAGCGAATCCGTTGTGCTTCGCCTCCTGATAGGGTTTCAGCACTCCGAGAAAGGTTGAGATAATTCAATCCAACGTTGACGAGGAAATGCAAACGGTCATTGATCTCTTTCATTACTTTTTCAGCAATTTGTGCTCGTTGGCCTTCTAAATCAAGAGATTGGAAAAATTGCAAGGCATCGGCAATGCTCAGTTCCACCACTTCCGGGAGTGCGGTGTCATTGATAAATACGTTGCGAGCTTCGATGCGTAAACGGGTGCCATTACAACTGGTACAAGGCTTAGTCGAGATGTATTTCACCAAATCTTCACGGACAGAGTTAGATTCTGTATCGCGATAACGCCGTTCAAGTGTATTGAGAATGCCTTCAAACGGATGGCGTTTAACCCGAATATCACCACGGTCATTAATGTAGTTAAACTCAATCTCAGTTTTCCCCGAGCCTTTCAAGATGATTTCCTGAACCTTTTTAGGCAGTTTGTTAAATGGGGTGTGTAAATCAAAATCATAATGCGCAGCGAGTGACGTGAGCATCTGGAAGTAGTAGTAATTTTTCTGATCCCAGCCACGAATCGCTCCTTGCGCGAGGCTGAGTTGGCTATCTTGGATAACGCGTTCAGGGTCAAAATATTGTTGTACGCCTAAACCATCACAGGTGTGGCATGCGCCCGCTGGGTTATTAAATGAGAACAGCCGAGGCTCTAACTCCTGCATACTGTAGCCACAGTGTGGACAAGCAAAATTGGCTGAGAATACAATCTGTTCGCCTTCACCATCCATATCAGTAACCACAGCAATACCGCCTGACAACTCGAGCGCTGTCTCAAAGGATTCGGCTAGGCGCTGCTGTAGGTCAGGACGAACTTTAAAGCGATCAACCACCACTTCAATGGTGTGCTTTTTGTGCAGCTCAAGGGTTGGTGGATCAGTCAGATCGCACGTTTCACCATCAATGCGGGCACGGATAAAACCTTGCGCGGCCAAGTTTTCCAGCGTTTTAACGTGTTCACCTTTGCGCTCTTTCACAATCGGTGCAAGCAGCATCAGTTTTGAGCCTTCAGCTAATTCCAACACCTTATCAACCATTTGGCTGATGGTTTGAGCGCGAAGTGGCACTTTGTGCTCTGGGCAGCGCGGCTCACCGACTCGCGCATAAAGCAGACGCAAGTAGTCATAAACTTCGGTAATGGTGCCAACCGTAGAACGAGGGTTATGCGAGGTTGATTTTTGTTCAATAGAGATAGCCGGTGAAAGACCTTCAATATGGTCAACATCCGGTTTTTCCATCAAAGATAAAAATTGGCGTGCATAGGCAGACAGCGATTCAACATAGCGGCGTTGGCCCTCTGCGTAGAGTGTATCAAAGGCGAGAGACGACTTCCCCGAGCCTGATAGCCCTGTAATCACCGTTAGTTTATCGCGTGGAATGGTCAGGTTGATATTTTTCAGGTTGTGGGTTCGAGCGCCCCTAACTTCAATTTTGTCCATCATCTAGGCTCTATGTAACACAAGTTAAGCAAGTATTGCATAGTGTGAGTTTTGTGCAAATAGGTACTGGATAAAAAAACAGTAAATAAAAACCACGGGACTTGCCGTGGTTTTTATTGGGGAGACGCTAGGTTACTAACGCATTAGGTGACTAACGCATTCGGTTACTTAAGCTTTATGAGTCGAATGTTTATCCAACGCGACTTTTTGTTCGTTCTTTTTGTACATGTTTTCAAAGCAGTAGTTAGTGGCTTCGATATAGCCTTCTACGCTACCACAGTCAAAGCGTTGGCCTTTGAATTTATACGCCAATACACAGCCTGATTGCGCTTGTTTGAGTAGCGCGTCGGTAATTTGAATTTCGCCACCTTTACCCGGCTCTGTTTGCTCAATCAGATCAAAAATATCTGGGGTTAAAATGTAGCGACCAATGATGGCTAAATTGCTTGGTGCGGTGCCTGGTTCTGGTTTTTCAACCATGTCATCCACTCGGAACAGATCGTCTTTGATCATTTCACCGGAAATAACACCGTATTTATGTGTTTCATTTTCAGGCACTTCTTGAACGGCAACAATTGAGCAGCGGAACTGTTTATACAGAGCGACCATTTGTGCCAAAACCCCTTTTTCTTGATTGACACATAAGTCATCGGCCAGCACCACCGCAAAAGGTTCATCGCCGACTAATTCTCGACCCGTTAAAATCGCATGGCCTAAACCTTTCATTTCACGTTGACGAATGTAGGTGAAGTTGGCGGTATCAATGATTTCACGAATATCAACCAGTAGCTCTTCTTTGTTGGTGCCACTAATTTGATGCTCTAGCTCATAGTTTTTATCGAAGTGATCCATGATCGAGTGTTTTCCACGCCCAGTCACAATACACATCCCGGTCATTCCAGCTTGAATCGCCTCTTCAACACCATATTCGATCAAGGGTTTATTGACGACTGGCATCATCTCTTTAGGCATTGATTTGGTCGCTGGAAGAAAACGTGTACCGTAGCCAGCGGCTGGGAATAGGCATTTTTTGATCATGCTATAACCTTATTTTTATTTGAATTGTTAATTGATGGCGCAACCTTATCATGCTTTATGAAACGCTATCACCACTAAAGCGGTGAACTCAGTTAAATTCTGCGTGAAAGCACATAATTAAGACAGAATATTTTGATTGGCCCACGCAATCGCTTGGACCCTATTTTTGACCGATAGCTTTTTGAATATTTGGTAGAGATGTGATTTGACCGTGAATTCACTGATGAATAAATCTTCCGACATTTGGTTATTCGATGCGCCAGTTTGTAAGCAGCGGAGGATCTGTATTTCGCGGGCGGTTAAGTCTGTAATCACTTGAGCAGTATGGGATTCAAACGCGTAGCGATAGTAGTGCAGTAACTGGCTTACAGCGTGTCTGGGTAGCCAATTTTGTCCGTTAATGATTTCACCAAGCCCAAATGCAATTTTATCTAGGGTGTCATTTTTATAAAATAGCCCCTTTAAATGGCCAAAGGTTAGTAAGTCATTCGTGGTTAATCTTTGCAACACATTGATAAGGATCGTTTCATGATGCTGACTGCTTAATGGGCAGTTTCCCAAGCGTTGCTGCAGTAGCGCATAATCGGCATGGTCAATCATCAATATTTTGTGTTTATCTGGACAATACGTTTGGCGCAGGATTTCAGGCTCAATTTTCGGAATGGGCAGTCCAAGCCGATCGGTTAAATGGTCAATATAAGGGTGTTCTTGTTCTTTATCTAAGCAAAGAAAGTAAATGGTGCGGGTATAGTTTGCTTTTCTCATGGTCACTTCCTGTTGACGAGAATGTTAGACAACTGTCTAGAAAATGACGGAAATTAGGTTATAAAGCCAACGAGATAAATAAAATTGCGCTTAGTTTCATATAGTAAGGTAACTGAGTGTTTTGTCATCCTTAAATTAGAGGTGGCGGTTCTAAAAAATAGGAAATTGAGCAAGATTGTGAGATGAATTTTGACAACTATTTCTGTGAAGATTTGTGCCTCGCATAAAGCGTGGTATCCTAGTCAGCTATTTAAAGAACACTCATGATGGAAGACGGAGCAAAACATGGCAAGCCGTGGAGTAAATAAAGTTATTTTAGTGGGTAACCTAGGTAACGACCCAGAAATTCGTTATATGCCTGGTGGCGCTGCTGTGGCAAATATCACCATTGCAACGTCAGATTCATGGCGTGATAAAGCAACTGGCGAGCAACGCGAAAAAACCGAATGGCACCGTGTTGCGCTGTTTGGCAAATTAGCCGAAGTGGCTGGTGAATACTTACGTAAAGGTTCACAAGTGTACATTGAAGGTCAGCTACAAACTCGTAAGTGGCAAGATCAAAGTGGACAAGATCGTTATACCACCGAAGTTGTCGTACAAGGGTTTAATGGTGTGATGCAAATGTTGGGTGGCCGTGCTCAAGGTGGTGCTCCAGCACAAGGTGGAATGCCACAACAACAGCAACAAGGTGGCGGATGGGGGCAACCTCAGCAGCCTGCGATGCAAAAGCAACCACAGCAACAGCAGCAGTCAGCTCCTCAACAGGCTCAACCTCAGTATAATGAACCACCAATGGATTTTGATGACGACATCCCATTCTGACGGTTACTTGAGATCTAGTTTTGTTAAGTTTGATTATTTAAATTAAATATAACAAGGGTTTGAGATAAAAAGTTTACAGTGAGTCTTGCAACTTCTGTAAACTTTTTTTATGCTAATATTATGGTTCTGAGTTACCTTGAGTATTTGTTAAGTTTAAGTGGATTTAAGGACGCAATGAAGACAAAAGTATTTCAAATGGCGAGTGGAGAAAGCTACTCAATTCTTTTAGGTGAGGATGGTATGCCATTGCCTTACCATAACCTCTTTGTCACCCTGCATTACCGAAATCAATCAAAAGCAAGTAACACCTGTTCTCGTGTTTTTGATCACCTTAGCTTTCTTGAGGAAATTTGTCGGTTTGAAAATATTGATTTGATTGAACGATGTAAAACGGGTGATTTTCTGACAAAGAAAGAGTTTGAGAACATTAAGAAACACTCAAAGCTTACAGTGGCGTCATTCCGTGAAATGGTTGCGAGACATAAATCCTCTAATGTTGTGAGCATCAAGGAAAATAAACTTGAAACGGCAAGAGCCAATTTTGTCGTCAATCCTGAGGGGGACATCTCCCCCCACACGACATACAACCGACTAACTGTGTTTGCGCAATTTATTGGCTGGCTCGAAGAAGAATTGTTTCCCTCTAAAGATTCCACGGCTGAGATCGAACTCAAGAAAATGAGGGGTGACAAGTTTGGCACCAGTGATGAAGCTCTTGATTGGGGAAACTGGCGCTCTCTAGAGCCAATTGAAAAAATTCGAGTCCTTGATGTGGTTCACCCTGACTCCTCAGAGAATCCTTGGAAATCAGAATCTGTTCGATATCGCAATCAACTTATCGTAAACATGTTTTTTGCTATTGGCTGTCGCCGTGGAGAACTGCTTAAAATCAGAGTAAAAACAGACAGCAATCAATCTGATATCAGAAAGCGTGACAAAGACGGTCGTTACTTCGTTATGCTCCGCTCACAAACTGACTACAGCGACAAACGCAAGCACAGACCAGAAGGTAAGACCATGGGGCGATTCGTCCCAATGGATAAACGTTTGGCGGATATGTATGAAAACTACCTTATCCATCACCGTCCTAATGCTGCTGGATCTGAGTATATCGAGTACCTGTTCGTTACTCATAACCATAAAGTGCAAACTAACACTGCCTTATCAATGGCTCAGGTAAATAAGATTTTTCGTGATATTTCTGATGTGGTTGGCTTTAGGGTTCACCCCCATGGGATACGTCATACTTGGAACGATGAATACAGTAGGTTTGCAGATAAACGCATTGCTGAAGGAAAAACAACGGAAGCCAAGTCGGAAGCCGATAGGCGAAAATTGATGGGCTGGAGTGAAGATTCCAGTAGCGCAAAACGTTACTCAAAACGACATGATGATAAACGTGCAATGGACATGGCGTTAGACCTTCAAGAAGAAGAGTCAACCACCATAAATTCAATCGTCCAACAACGTGATGAAGATGTTTGGACAGGGGAATAATAAAAATGAATCACCATCATGTGAATTTTGACTTTGCTAACGAAAGCAAGGTCACAACATGTATGTCATACAATGGCTTTGAATTTAATTACCTTTCAGATCGATGGACTCTAAATCGGGATGTCACGGTATTGGTGGATTTCTTAGATTCATTTGTACAGCCGCTACAAGAGGATATTCGAGAAGTACTGGTATTTTATGCTGAAACTTCATCTGCTAAACACACCCAAAATATATCCGTGCAGCTTAAGCTTTACCAAACGATAACAGGTCAAAATGACTTAACTGAACAGGGGGTTGCATCCTTTAAAAATGCATTACCTAAGAAGGAGTGGTACAAGGTATCGGTTGTTCGGGGAATGCTGCGACAAATGCGCTATTTGGGGCTGGATAAACATATTGATGATGCAGTGTTCAAGCTGACTGATCAATGGAGTTTAGGTGGCAATGATAAAGGGGTTGCTGTACTTACTCTTGACCCTGAAACAGGGCCATTCAGTGATTTAGAGTTTCAAGCAATTGGTTTACATGCTGCTCATCGATATGCTGAAGGGGCGCTTAGAACAGATGAGTATGCTTGTCTCTCTATGTTTAAGGCATCCGGTCGTCGTCCTGTTCAGATTGCATCTATCAAGTGTAAAGACTTTTCTTATTCGACCAATTATACCGGATCTCCAACGTATGTGGTGCTGATTCCTAGGGCAAAAGTACGTGGAGGAAAGTTCCGTAGTATCCTAAAGCCTTATGCTTTAGTGAATTCGGTCGCACAGGTTGTTGAGCTACATATCAAAGAGCAAACAGCTAAGGTGGAAGCAGCTTTAGGGCGGAAAATGACGCTTGAAGAAAAAGGTGAACTACCTTTGTTTATCGATGTTGGCACCACTGTAGAAATTCAATCAATACCTCCAAATTCATTAATGGACTATCTCAAATCCGAACTGCCGCATATTAAAACAAGCAACCTAACGAGTAAGCTAAACAGTGCGGTCAAAAAGCTGAAAGTCATCAGTGAGCGAACTGGCGAACCTTTAAAGTCAACAAGCTACCGTTTTCGCTACACCTTGGGTTCCAGAGCGGCTAGGGAGGGGGCTGGTATACTTACTATTGCCAACTTGCTTGACCATTCTGATACACAAAATGTAAAAGTGTATGTTGCTAACGCCCCTGAGCATGCAGTGCATATTTCAAAAATCATGAACCAACCTCTGGCTCGTTATGCCTCTGCTTTCGCAGGCAAACTGGTTGAAGACGAGGCTGAAGCCAATACAGAAAATGCAGGTGCGGCACGCATTCCATGTCGAGAAAAAGACTGCGAGGTCGGTTCATGCGGCTCAAGCAGTTTTTGCCAAGATTATGCCCCTATCGCTTGCTATTTATGCCCTAAATTCCGTCCGTGGGCACATGCTCCGCATCACCTAATCCTCGAATGGTTGGTTGAAGAGCGAGATCGATTAAAAGTAGATACTAATGGCGACATGCAAATCGTTTCAATCAATGACAATGCCATTCTAGCGGTATGCCAAGTAATCCAGCTATGTAGGGAGCATAACAATGGCTGATGTATTGATTTTTAAGCCTAAGCACGAGCTTGAGCATACGAAAAACCAAGCCGATTTCATCGAATTAGGACGTCAGATAGCGCCATTAAGCAAGAAGTATGTCTACGATGAAAATTACTGGCCTGATGTAGGTAACTTCACCATTTTTGGTGCCAATAGCCGACAAAAAAATCCAGATGAGTTACTGGATGAATCTTTAATTCCCTTTGCAAAAGCTTACGTTACCTATGGCGGCGGAACCACATCAGGCATCAACCTTAAATTCCAAGCCTTACGCGCAATCAATGCTGCTTGGCTGCGACTACACAAGGGCGAAGATTTTGAAACCACTAAGCTTACGGGGAAGGACTTTGATGCAGCTCAGCGCGCAGCTAAGGAATCGTTAAGTGCAGGAGCTGCTTATCAGGCTGGGTGTGGTTTAAATAAACTTCTCAACTTCTTGATTGAGTACAAATTAGTGAAGCCATTTAAGTGGAAGAGTGGACTCAAAAAGCCTGCTGAAAATGCGACAGGGGATGATGCTGACAAGAGAAGGCAAGACAAAATGCCTGACGAAAATGCGTTGATGGCTCTCGCCTCCATCAATGCTCAAAAAACAGAAGACTTAAGTCCTCGGGATATTTTCACGACATCTACGATAACCTTGTTGCTGGCTGCCCCAAACCGTGGTTCAGAGCCTCTGTACTTGCTTTCCGACCCCATTCATACCGATGAGCTGAAAGTTTGGGAAGTGCTAAAAATGGATGGCTTCACTAAGGAGGATGTTAAGGACATCCTTAAATACCAAAAAGAGAACGGTATTGTATTTGAGACTGACAATGGTGCCGTATTTGACAGGGCTGGGAATGAAACCGAAGATTCTCAGGATGCTGACGATGAAGAGCTAGACCTTACCGCAACCATCCAAATTAAAGGTATAAAATGGTATTCGGGTAAGGACTTTGGGCACGCACACAAGTGGATTCCTACGTGTATGTACGGTGTTGTAGAAGCTGCGGTAGAGCGTTTGAGAGCAAAATCAGAGCCTGCACGAAAGTTTGCAAAGATGCTAGAAGAAAGTTCGTGCTTTCCACGGCACGAGCTTTGTCCTGACGTCCCTGAAGACCAACTCCTAACGATGGATGAAGCTGCAATGGCACTTGGGTTGGATTCGTCAAGGTATGGTGACCTTTCTGATGCAAAAAATTGCAGAAAGTGGCGAACATCTAGAAACCATTTCCTAAAGCGTAAGGGTATCTTAACTGAAGATTACCAAGTTACGCTCCGAGATTTAAATGTAATCCTTCGAAAAGATCTTCCAGAGGGCTTCCCTTACATACCATTTGATAACGGTAATGGACATGTAAAAGTAAAATGGTCAGAGGCTTTGTATGCTGGTTTTGCCAATTGCTTGGACACTGCAAAATCAACCATTTCTACCGAGTTGTACATTCCAACCATTAATACGTTGAATGAAGACCTTGCTCCAACGAAAAAAAAGAACAGAACCACAGGAGAGCTAGCGACAGGTGTGCGTTCAGTTTTTCAGCGTTGGGGGCATGGTGATTTGAGCATGACCTCGCATCAAATCCGTCACATGCTAGACACCATGGCGGCAGTCAATGGAATGGATGGAGAGCAACGTGCTAAATGGGCTATGCGAAGCGATCCTAGGCACAATCGTTATTACGACCATACAACTCCGGAGGAGTATGGTGCGGACTTTATTGAAGACCGAGAGGCAGACCTTGTCTCACAGGGTTTGATGGAGAATCCAACAACAGGCACTATACAAATTCAGGTGCAGGTGGCGACCCCCAGAACAGTGCAAGAATTGAACACCAAGACGGCTTTAACCGCACATACAAACGAATTTGGCATGTGTGTGACGTCTTATATGGAAGAGGTTTGCACTAAATATCGCGACTGTATTAACTGCGACCAGCAAGTTTGTGTAAAAGGCGATGACGGCAAATGTGAGCGCATTCGTAAGCGTCTAAAAGAGGAGAAAAAACTTCTCAAAATGGACAAAAAAGCGGTTGATGATGGTGTTCAAGGGGCTAGGCAGTTCTATGAGCGCAGGAAATTGACCACAGAGCGCTGTGAGCAACTGCTTGCCATGATGGAAGACCCAAGTATCGAGGATGGATCTCTAATCAGGCTGCTTAACGTAGAGGATGTTACCCAGTTGGATCGTGCGATGGATGCGAATGGTAAAAAGCGTTTACCTAAGATTGAAAACTTTCAGCGCATCAAAGAGAGCCAGAAAATTATCGTCACGGTTGATGAAATGATTGGTATTGAGAACAATCCGTCATCATTTGATGATGAACTATTTGATGCTTTAGATGAAATGGATGCAATAGATTTTTTTGAGGATTGATTATTGTGGCTAAACACTTAACAGACACTGATATTAGCAATGTTTGTGAGCTTCTAGATGATTGGCCCACGGACTCTAAGCTGACATGGGATAGATTGGTAGAGGCAGTAGCACATGATTACAAGCTTTCTACCACGAGGCAAACACTGCAAAAGCAGGTACGTATCAAGCGCGCATTTAATGAGGTTAAGGCGCTTGTCTCGGGTAATTCTCCTAAGGCTGTTGCTGCACGAAATAGACACCTTCCATCCAGTTTGAAGGCTGCGGCTGATCAACTAGAAAAGCGGGAACGAACCATTGCGCGACTTGAAGCCGAGAACAACAGACTACTTGAGCAATTCCATACTTGGTTGTACAACGCCACCCAGCATGGAATTACGATTGAGCAACTAAACGAACCATTGGAAACTAAACAAGAAAAATGAGTGCTCAATGAGCAAAGCAACTACGGAAGTTCAAGGCTCGCAAGTTGATGAATATTTAGCTAAGTTCATGTCATGGAAAGAAATACAGTCTGCCACTGATGTGGCAGAAAAATGAGCCGTGGTGTAAAAAACTAAATAGAACAGAAGTTCTAAGCGTGTAGTGAATTAGTCTGAATAAAATCTTTCAGCTTCGTCACCTCGATGTGACTTGAACTGACAGGTCATTCTAAATCGATTTTGCCCCATTCAAAGCTAGAACCGTACCGTGCCTCATTTCTATACGTTGTGAATTGAACTATTTTTTCTTATGTTACAAAGTGTCTATCAATTTGGTGGTAATTCAATCGCCGTAAATTTAGTGACTCTGTATAATGACCCGAAAGCGAATTCCAATAAAAGCAGAGAGATATGTGTGGTGCTAACAGTAACCTACTATTTGTTCGATGATACCCAAACTGCAAAACCAGCGGTGCTTGGTGTGGAGTCTTATACCAACATTAACGAGATACTTCTTCCTGACTCATCTAATACCAATGTCACTATCACTTGCTATTTCGAAGGACACACAACATACCGATGGATTGTCAAAGCTGTTGAATTAAAAGGGAGTAGTGTGTCTGTTCGTCTCACGCCAAGAGATACAGAAGGTGAGATATTCTTGAAACAGACCATGAAGCGAGTTCATAAATCAGCGATGCAACTGTTACGTTTTGGGACAATTGTAGAGGTCGATTTCGGGTTCAAACCTAAGATTTATAAAGGAACTGATAAACAAACCTCTGCCAAGCGATACCCTGATGTAGTACAACATCTCGAGTTGTACAAAAGAAGACCCGCGATTGTCTTGAAGACAACACATAGGGGGGTGCAAGTGATTCCTTTGACTTCACAAGAACCAGAAGACTATGCAAAAAATCATTCGGTTTTTAAACTAAGTGAAGATAGTCTCATGGATTGTACCCAATTGGGAAAAGGGTCATATGTACTTTCCCACTTAGTTCAAACAGTCGGTTATAGCCGCATTCTCCCACCATTGAGCAGATATAGATCTAATCAGTCACAACGGCTAGAAACTTACAGAGTACGAATCAGCCCTGATGATGAAAAATGTCTCAAAACAGCTTTAGCCCACAATGTTGGCCTTGGTGATTATTACGATAACAAGAAGTTATTGAACTGTAAAAAACAGTTAGTCAAAGAGCTTACTGACGATAACGAAAAACTAGTGAGCACCATGTCAGAACTTACGTTTGAGAGTAATGGTCTAAAGCAAGAGCTTGCACGAATCCGACAGGAACACTCAACTCTGCGAGAGTTACTGAAAGATCAGTATCTTCGTGCTAATCTATACACTACCGAGGAAGTGGATAAACAGATCGACAACGAGTTAATCGAGTTCGCAGAAGTAGTAACCCCTTGACTACTTAAGGCTCTTTTAATATACTCCCCTTATTGGTTTGAGATTTAGAGACGGCACTCTCTCAAACGACGCTGAAAAATTGCCCTGCCGACGAAAACAAAGAACTTTCTTTCAAAAAAACCGCCTATTGGCGGTTTTTTTGTCCCAATTCCAAGCCAATGTTTTTATCTGTGCCAATTGTAGTTGGTATGACCGCAATTGGTAATCAATAGCTGTAGTAACTGAAATTGATAAGTGTAACAGAGCGATTTTCATAACTAGGCTAATTCATAACTTTCTAATTTTGAAAAGTTGCCGATACAGTTTTGTCCCTACTCGTATCAGGTCGATCTGTTCTGCCACGTTTATGCCCCAAAACGTTCTGGAGCAATAGAGCATTCATACACTGGCAATACTAATTTGCCTTACTGATAGTAATCTAGATGTTTCTCGACGAATAACAGGTTATCTCTCACATTATATTTTTTGGTTAAAGTTGCGTAGTAATACGAGGTAAAGTCTATCAAAAATCTTTTCCGAACAATGATATAAGCCTGTATAATCGCCTAGTGGCATAAAAATGAGGTTTGTATGTCGGATTTTAGAATCAATAAGTCGATTAATGCATTTGTAGCCGATCACATTGACTTGCATAAAGACACTGTTCAAAAAGGACGAAACAGTCGAAATTGGCTGCTTGATCAACTTGAGTCGATGGCTCAGAAAGTGGAGCATTTTCCTCCTAGATACACAGATAGACACAAAGGATTTGGTTCATTTCATAGAAGCACAAAAAAACAACCTTTAGACGATATAGATCAGCTGTTTTGCTTTTCAGCACGAGGAGATATGCATTACTCGGAGGTGGGAAGTACTGTTTATATCAATATAGCTGGTGATAATGAGATATATGGGCATCTAACCAGTACCAATGACAATACAAAATTAAGTTCTATCAAAATGGTTAACCTTATGGTTAGCTCTTTAGATAGTATTGGTCAATATAAAAATACACCTCACAGGAATGGTGAAGCCGCGACTTTACAAGCTGCTGCTTACGATTGGAACTTTGATATCGTGCCTTGCTTCTTTACAGCGGCAGATGCAAACGGTAAAGACTACTACTTAATTCCGGATGGAAGTGGTAATTGGAAAAAAACTGACCCTAGGGAAGATAAAAACCGTTCTGCTCGGATTAATCAGTCTCATAGAGGACAAATATTACAGCTAATCCGAATAATAAAATACTGGAATAAACGACAAACGATGGCGACTATGGGCTCTTACCTTTTAGAGAATATGGTTCTCGATTACTTTGAAAACAATAAACCTTCTGAGGAATATATTGAGTTTTCAATACGTGCAATTTTTGACTACATTGCAAATGCTGTCTATTTCCCTGTAAATGACCCCAAAGGTATTCAAGGAAACTTAAACAATCTTGACTTCGACAAAATGAAGTCGATCAGCGAGAGAGCTAAACTTGACTCTTTAAGGCTACATAATGCTGATCAATATGAGTTTTCTAATCCGGATAAAGCAATCAACGAACTAAAAGCCATTTTTGGCTCTGACTTTGTTGGGTAGGTTGACCAAAAGTGAATTTAATTAATCAGAGACAAAACGAACGCTCCTCAATCGAGTTACTTGCTGCGCAAAGGAACGTGTACTCTTCTGCAAAATGGCTATTAGGTATTTATGCAACTCTGGCTATACCATTTTTAATCGGCCTAAATACATTAGGAAAGCATTATGCATTAGAGATGTTGAAGCTAGATTTGACTAACTGGATAGCTATTTTTGCTTTAACGTTGACGTTGTTTGATGTGCTATGGCTAAAAAGCAAAGTGGTCCAATTGCAGGAGAAAGCCGCAACGATCCAAGAGCAATTTGATCGATATGTTTATAATTTGCATTGGGACCCGATTATTGTAGGTGCTAAGGTGTCCAGTCATGACATTAGTAAACAAGCTAGTAGCTATTCAAAATCTCATGATATTAACAGACTGTCTAACTGGTACTCAGTTGAGGTTTCCAACCATCATGAGAGAAAAGGAATACTCTTATGCCAAAGTGAGAATTTGGGATGGGATATAGAACTTAGAACTTCTTATATTTTTTACGTTAGCTTATTTATAATTGCATACATCTTTGCAATCCTTGGTACTGCTCTTCACAAAGAGGCATCATTAACCGAGTTTATAATGTCCTACATTATTCCAAGCATGCCTTTGTTAACCTATTTCAGAGGTGTCTACATAGAGCAGCGTCGAGCTATTGATGCAAAGAAAGCGTTGAGTGAAAGTTTGGACAATGCATTATCCCAACCACGAGTATCGAAAAAAACAATAGAAAGCATCCAGTTTCAGATATATACAAATAGAAAGTCGAACCCTCTGATATTTGATTGGTTTAATCACCTCAAATCAAAAAAACTACAAGAACTAGTAACTAGAGTTACTCAAGGACGATAAAATGAATAGCCACCGACTTGATAGACATGCTTCAGTTAGACTCTGGGCTGCCCAACCTCACCTTATCCGAAACTGACAGTTTAGAGCGCAAACTCTAGCAAATTTCTGCCCCTTTATTGGTTCCGTCTAACAAACTTGTGATTTCAATCAGTCGCAATTTACCCAAATATAGCTCATGTGACGTTAATGATAGTTATGCGTTGAGAGTGAAATTTTAATTGGCTTGGTAAGTCACTTCGGGACAAGAGCGCCTTAGCGCTAATACTCTAAAAAGCTTCTGCCCCAATAAGTTTGTTAGCTCAATACATTGAGGCAGAGGGTGTCAGTTCAATGATTATTTCAGAGAACTGAGCCAAAACATGGAATAGATATGAAATAGAACTGTTCAGCTAATTTCCGGATTGGTTATCCGTAACAATAATTAAACGTTCATCGATTACAGAACCTATCGTGCACAAATTATAGCTTGCTGGTAATCGCACTCTGAAACAGTTTTGAATAAACATGACAAGGACATTGATGAACCACCACTCATCGAGCTTTAACGACAATCAGACGCTCATCAATGGTAGGAGCGCTTGTATAGCTATAGTCAAAAGTAAAGTTATTAGATTCTATGGTTTTATTTGTTTTTCCCCAGAATGTGTCATCTAGAAGCTGAGATTCCATTGGTGCATATATACTTATTAGCGTGTTGAGTGCTTTTTGAGCTTCTCGCTTGTCAGCGTGAATTCCATATCCAACATCCTTCGACCAATCGTTCCACATGAGCTTAACATTAGCCACTTTGCCTGTACCTGCTTTTTCGTTAATGAACCACTTAACTGTTTCTGCTCTTCCTTGTATGCATCCATATAACGCTCCCCAACTCCCTGACGCTGGCGTTATCTTAGGCTCTCGACAATCAAGAGCTTTTGTTGCTAACTTACTTTCTAAAGCAAATGTGTCAAATCCACGTTTTACTGTAGCATTTAATTCTGTCACTTCTTTATCTTCAGGCGATTTTTTAGGAAGCATCCCTACTATCCCAGCAAAGATAATGAAGAAAGTTAACATTTTGATAGACCAATTCGTTTTATTCCACCAAAATCCGATAATAGTTTTAATTAAGTTTTTCATAAGGTTTTGCCTTGTTTATATACTTTATTTCGTCATAACCTGACGTGTCACATTTTACAACTTAAAACCTTCCGTTTCTGTTATCTGCATAACTCCATTTACCTTTTGTAATGTCACCTTTCCATGCCCTGAAGTTTTAACGCTCACTAACGCCTCTCTGGAATCTTTCCGAATACTTCGTGTAATTCCTTATCTAACGTTAACAATCCGTTGTATACCTCTATAGAGTGCGAATTTGATATCCCTTATTTGCCCTAGCTTAGTAAACAATGCCATATTTATAACTGAATAGTCACACCTTCGAGGTAAAAATTATAATCCAAAATGAACAAATTTGAGTTGGTACTCTAACCAATAAATGTCCAATTATGAGTTGGTATACCTTCAGGCTGACAGTGCGGTCTTTTCGTGATTGACCTGCGGATGTGTAAGATCGTGTATGAGTTACTACACTAAAAAACGTTATTAGGCTTACCAACTATTTGTTGGCCAAATCTAAGCCCAAGCATCCTATAAGGCCTTTCTCATGGTTGGACGAGGAAATCAGTTAATGAAATCAGCCACTATTTTTAATAGTTCAGATGCAGGCTTTGCCGAGGTAGGAGTTTTGTAGACCACAACCTTATCGCCGTACTGGACTATAAGGTTTCCGGCATCAGTGAGTGTGACCGATGCGATTGCCTTCTCACCCATCTCGTCTTGTATTATGTGCAGTATGTCTTCCGAAGTCATGAAGTTAACCTCGTGGCCTCAAAGTATGACCCTGAAAAGTAGCTACTGCCAACGATGAATATGTCGTATTTGATTGTTACCTCTCTGGCTAGATTTGTGTGATCTATCTTAGCTTTTAGGCAGTGCTTACATGTTATGAGCCATCGACTCAAAATCTGGGATGACGTTTGGATAGTTAAGTCAAACTCTGCAAAATTCCCTTGTATCCTCACATTATCGACCGTAAACAAATGCAGCGCATCAGTATCTAACAGGCTTAGTTCGTGGATAAGCTCATTCATAGTTTTTCCTTAAAAAGGCTTAGGCAGGCTTGTGTGCCCACCTAAAATCTCTATTTTTTAATTTCTACATTGCTTTGCTTCTGAACTCGTTTGGGCGTCGGCCCTTTGGGGAGGCATGGGACGCAAAATGCCTCATTGATGTTACCTGCGGCAGGGAGCGGTATATTATTACCATTTTCATCTTTTTTATATCTAGCCACTCGACGCACACTAATTCGGTTCCCCGGAACTGAAAGGCCAAGATGGAGGTTCCAACCTTTGAAAATAGCGGACAGTTTACATAGCAACGAATAGGATGTTGATTCATGAACGATTGATTGAAGATAATTTCTAACCTGATATTCGATATCATCCTCGGAGCTAAGGCCTAATGAAGAGATTACGCGAGTGAGATACGTTTCTGGACAAAGAGGTAGGTTCTCATGCTCACAAACAGAAAGCTGTTTCTTTATTAGATAATGCGCGAACGCGTAGATAGTCTCAGACGCCTGACTCTCAAGCCTATGTTTTTTAAAAACTTCTGAAATAAAATGAACAGACAGGGCAAGTTCATTGTGTTCTTCTACATATGCTAATATTTCTGCGGGTTGAAATGACGTTCCCTGCGTTCCGCGAAAAGCATATGGATTTCTGGTCATGTCATATGCTTTGGCGAGCATCGCGACGCGAGAAAGGACAGACGCACTTACCTTAACTCCTGCCATCTCTAAAACTTGCGATCTTGAGCGTATATTTCCCACATCTATATGCGCAAAACTGAGATCGTCAGTAACACCATAAGTAATGGGCGCTATAAACCCAACACAAGCCTCACATGCAGCCTCTAGCCTATGGTGTCCATTCAGAATTTCACCTTCATAAGAAATAATGATTGGCTCACCAGTTAGACACCATTCGCGTCGTTTCATCGATTCAGCGTATTTTCTGACTTTTATTTTACTGAGACGTCGGTTTTTATTTTTTTTATTTACCGAACCTCGACTAGAAAACGTCAACATGTTTCTCGCCAACTGAGGGCTAATAAAAATGGTGGTGTGTTTAAGTGTTGTTTGTACGACCTTTACTCCTGCGTAGTATTTAGCGTTAACCTTGAAGATTTCTTCTAGCTGATCAGGTGTGAGTAACTCAGTAGCATTTTTCAGAAGACTAGTAGAGCTGGCTAGATAACTCGTTCGTTCGCTTTCATCAAATCGATTGACTAGACTGCTGACAATCGAGTTCTCTAGATCTGCATTTGAAAATTCATCGGTATCACTGATATGTGGTTCTGTCATGTTTTTCATCCCTTGCCCTGCCTGTGGCAACATAGTGCGCAATCATGCGAATAAGATTGTGATTCTCGCTCATTATTGATCCGACATTGCTGTCGGATCAAATTTAATTTTTAAATTACACTGCGGCAAACACGATATTGGACATAAAGAGTTGAAAGTTTTGGAACAAAAAATCAGCGGCATGTTGTTTTCGACTAAGGAAAAAACCTTTAAAACCTTGGTTTCAACTATTCCAATGGTTGAAATTGATGCCTATTTTTCTGCTGAGAATGTTCAATCGAAGTTGAAGTGGGTTATTGATGCCGCAACCAATGCGACTAACGTAGATAAGGTAAAGGCTATTCAGGCTGAGCTTGAGACACGAGTAGTCAAGGATGATGTTTTTGCGCCAGTTTCTCTTACCTTTGCTGTTGAGGGTAAGCCAATCTTAGATAGCACGTCCCGCAGTCTGCCGACATTGTCTTTCAATTCAAACAGTACCTATATCGTTGGCAATGTACTTACTTTCATTGCCATTTGTAGGATGCTTGGAGTTAAGACCTTCTTGTTTAGCTCAAGATTAAGCGCAAAAGAAATTAATCAAAAAAGCCTAGCTCGGCAGCGATTAGCTATGGAAAAAGTTGAAATTCGGATTATTTTCGATGATGAAAAAGGGCTAGATGCAACAGACATCGTTCATTTATTTAAAAAGAATGCTCTCTTTGATACAGCTTTAAATCTGCCTCATGTCGGTGATGGAGACTGCTTGTCTAGTGAAGGTGGTTTCCCATTACGTCCATTTATTCTTCAGTTGATTGAAGACACTGATATCGAGTCTTATGGTGGCGTCAGCTTTGATGCTAAGCATGTGAAAGTGTCTGAGAGTACTATCACCACTCAATATGTTTTGTTTAAGTTGCTTGTCGGTGCGGTAGCCGGAGCTGGTACTCAAGAATACAGTAAGATGCCTAAAGACATAACTTTGGAATCAGGAGAGAGCCTCACATCGATACTAGCTGGAGACTATATGAATAATATCTCTGCATTCATGAGTGGATGGCTGAAACCTTTGAAAGAATCGTTTGTCAGCAATCGTTCTGGTTATCAACTGTCTCCTCAAGTTTGGCAAGCGTTAGGTCTCGTTATTTATCAACTAGTGAAGGATGGTATGTCGTCAGAGGAACTTGAAAATGCAGGACGAGAATTGGGCAGTCTTGACTACAGCAAGAACGCTAAACATTGGAAAGGCTGTCCTGTAATGGAACTTGATGCTCAAGGGCGTATTTATAAAAATGCCGCAAACTCTACACGTCAGTTTAGGCTCGGTTTGCAGGAGTACTTCTTGAAAGTGATCAGGGATGAGGCTTGCAATTAATAAAGTACGCAAGTTTCCAGTTCGGCTAATGCCTCTTAAGCACAAGTCCAACACCGATTGAACTGATGTGGCTAGCTTAGAATTGCCCCTTTATCATTTTCGGGCAACAAACTGGCTCGTGATTAGTGGTGATTTTCACTCAAATATTTCTCATGCAAATCCATGCCATTTATGCGAGTTAAATGAATTTAAATGCAGTGCGCTTTGGTGGTGAGTAGCTGTGGGACTAAAGCGTCTTAGTATTATCAACCTAATCGATTCGTTCTTTTCTTTACAATTAGCTTCTTCTTGATAGTAGAATTTATAATAGTATCAATAACTTGTTGTTGATGGTTTGATGCTTATTGATTATGATTGTTTTTAGCGCATTATTGTTGGTATCAGTATCTGAGGTTATATGAATTTTAAAGATTTATTCGAAGATGTTTATAATCAGCACTCTTCAAGTTCTGTCATTCAAAAGAGTGCTGGACACAAAGTTGCTAATGAATCATTTCAAGACTCGTGGTCGCAAGAGTCAGCTTCAACTTCGCTAATAGGCCCTCAAGAAGAATATATATTACAGAACTATATTCGCCCCATTTACGGTAAACAATACTTAAATAAAGCTCCAATAGGTACACATCCTGATTTTTTGTCTTTGCAGGGAACAAATGATTTAATCCATCATTATTCTTGTACGATGTTTATGGATATAAAAGGCTCCACAAGACTCTCTCTCCTTTATGACCTTAATGATGTCTTTCGATTCAAAAATGCTGTAATTCAAACATGTGTTGAAGTTGTTCGCTCTTTTGATGGATATGTGCATCGTTTAATGGGTGATGCTGTGATGTCTTTTTTTGGGAGCAAAGATAAGTCTACAGAAGATTCTATTGCAGATGCGGTTAATTGTGCGGCGACGTTAAAGTTGTTGCTTGAACAGGGAATTAAGCCTTGGATGGAAAGTCATGGCTTTGACGCAAAAGATTTCGGATTTCGTGTGGGAATCGACTTTGGTAATGAAAAGGATGTCCTCTGGGGGAGCTTTGGTTATTCTTCGGTTGGTGAAGTTTCTGCCACTGGTTTATCTGTTGATATGGCATCAAAACTTCAAAGTCGAGCTAGCAAAAATAGTACAATGTTAGGGCAAGGTTTGTTAGATCACGTTTTTTGGCCAGATTATTATTCTAAATTCAAACAAAGGACTGTCTCTGGCATTCTTCAAAATGAGCCAGTTGTAGTACCGAATATTACTACTGCTGAAGGTCAACCGCTTGACTATCGCATGAAAGAACTAAACTTTGAGCGTTTTATCGAAGTAAGCGCGTTACCTAGGCAATCCAGAGCATCTGTGAACAAAAACATAAGGCATAATCCAGATATAGATTTCCAATGCTTCGTGGTTGAGAATAGTGTTAAAAATGAATATATATCTGCATCAAGATATTTAGATAAAAATTTAGACCTCACGTTTGAAATCATAGCATCAACACGATCTCGGTTGCAGTTTCCTTTAAAGGTTAAGCTTGTAAAAACTAATTTTGGACCAGAGGTTCCTGATTTAGAAGATGGTAAAGAGCAAATAAAGAGCACTAAATATTTGTCTGTTAATCGAGAGAAATTCAGCAAAATAACTCCACCATATGTAAAAATTGAAGAGGCGGAATCAACTAGTTATCGTGGGTTACATACGATGAAATGCGAGATTTATGATAAAAATAATAGTCTTATTTTTAGGGATTGGATTGGGGTAATGATAAAATGAATAGTGACCAACAGGTTTTGTTTGAAGCCTTAAAAAGAACGGATTCATACATTGTTTCAGCAGACCAAAAAGCTTCATTTTTATTAGCAGCAGGAGTGACTTACCTTGGAATATACACTTCGCTATTTTATGGATTTCTCTCAGATAAAAGTTTAGTTGTACCAAATGAATTAACATTATCCGTTATTGGTGTTTTATTAGTGACATGGTCAATATGGTTTTATAAAATAAAAACCGTTTTTACACCTCGACTTAAATCTTCTTGGGGTAAGTCATTGATTTCCTACGCTTCAATGATTAATAACCACAACGACGTGTTAGATTGTTTTTGTTCTTATGAGTCCTTAAAGAATAATAATTTTGATCTAGATAAAGATTTGCTGGAAAATTACTGGATATGTGCTGAGATTTGTAACACTAAAATGCTGGCGTTCAAATCTAGTTTACTTTGGCTGTTTTTTACTCTGAGTGGTTCTGTGCTTGGCTTGGCAATACTGGCCTTTTACTCCACATTTTTCAGTTGAGTTAAGGTTTTTTTTCTGCGAAAATTTTAAACTGAACACCTTGCCCTTTGAATGTCTATGCATGTTTTCATTCAAAGCCTGTGCGTATCGCCGCACTATTCATAATTAAGCCTAATACCGTTAGGCTTGTCTGGTCTTTAAGCCAAAATTATTTCTGTCCAAAGGTGTGCTGACGGGGTGTAAAAAATAGGTATTGATACTGGCTGGTTTTCGAGAGGATGAAATCGAAGAGTTTCTAGCTTAGTAATACATACTCACTAACCCAAAGACTTTTTTGTGACATTGGATGGTTAGTGAGTCGTGTACTAATACACGATTAGAATGGTATCATCGCATACAAGATAGCTTGATGTGTTTTTGTAAAGTTTTATTGGTTTTCGTGACTTTTTTAACGGAATTCTTTACAGTTTTAGTTGTGGTTGGTTTTTATCTGTTGTTTAACAATGGCTTAATGGGCTGTCCCTTTGCTCAAGGTAACCATAACCCTTTTAAACGTTCGAATGTCGAAAAAAGCCGCGAAAACCGCGGCTTTTTTATATAGTTATCACTATTAGCATTTTCTTATTTGTCAGCACAGCTTAGTGATCGACAAAGTTTACGTTGAAAAGGAATTCAGCATTCATGCGGTATACACCAACACTGAAACTGAGTACTCGGTTAGTAGCTTTTGTTACGCTCATCGTAACCAGTGCAATGTTCATTTTGTTTATTGGTGGAACTTTGTCTTTTCAACGGCTTGGACAAGAATATCTCAATCACTACCTAGCAGGAATTGTGGAGGTAGTCGATAAAGAAATAGAAGATCCTGATGCCGCTTATTCATTGCAACGTTGGATGCCCAAAATGTTGCAAGCCAGTAGCATTGTTGAAATGCAGCTCTCTTCACCAGCTGGCGTTATTTACCGTTTTAAAGATACCTCGTCCAAAGTCGACCCTGCCCGTTTGTACCATATCGATATTATCCTTGAACGTAATCCAGGCTACAGCATCAGATTTAAAGCCGTTCCTCCCTATCTCAGTTATAGCTACTCATTGGGTGCCATGTGGTCTATTACGTTGGCAGTTGGTCTCATCGTGTTTTGTTTGATTCGTGGGGTAAAGTGGCTTAAAGAGCAATTGCTTGGAACTGAATTGTTGGAGGAGCGAGGGCGAATGATTCTCGCCGGTCGAGTGGAGCAGTACGCCAAAGGTGATCACCGCGAGTGGCCTTATACGGCGAGTGAGGCGCTTGATGTCCTGATTGATGAGCTGCAAGATGCTCGTCAAGAGCGTAGCCGCTTTGATACTTTTATCCGGACCCAAACCTTCTTAGATAAGTTGACGGGTACGGCCAACCGTGTCCTTTTTGATAGCAAATTGGAATCAGCCTTGTTAGAGAATGGCGCGCGTGGTGGCGTTTTGTTAGTGCGTATCGATGATTGGGATTCTCTGTGCGAAGAAAATGATAAAAAAGCAGCGGATGATCTCGTTGTGGAAGTCGGGGAGAACATCTCTAACGTCATACAGCGTTACCCGGATGTTATTTTATCTCGCTATTACGATACCGATTTTGCCATTTTTGTGCCGCACCAAGGGGTAAAAGAGGTCGCTTCTATTGCTACACAATGTTTGAAGCTTTTAGCGCGCATATCGCCTCCAGAGCCGCTCGATAAAGAAAACTGGTGCCATATAGGTATCAGTATGTACAGCGAAGGCGAGCGGCGTGGTCGAGTGTTGGATGAGGCAGAAACGGCCTTAAAAAGTGCTCAGTTACAGCGAGTGAACACGTGGAGCCGCTTTAAAAAGAGTACTTTTTTCCAAGAGGAACGCGGCAGTGTGCGTTGGCGAACTTTGTTTGATCAGGTGCTGACGCCTGAGAAAATAATTTTATTCCGTCAACCTTGCTATTTGCTTGAAAAGACGAATGATTTAGTATGGCTGCACGATGAGTTGTTTGCGCGTATTGATGATCCAGAACAAGGTGTTATAAAAGCCTCTCGCTTTCATTCTGCTTTAGAAACTGTAGGTTATGAAATGGTGATGGATCGAGCCGTATTGCTGCAGGTGGTTCGTTTACTCAAACGCTCTGAAGTTAAGGTCAATGTGTCAGTGAACTTGCATGTCGTCCCATTCGCCGATAAGTCGTATTTTAAGTGGTTTCGACATGAATTGCTGCAACTGACCTCGAGTAGCCGATCGCAGCTCTCTTTTGAGTTTCCTGAAGGTCGGTTAGTACAGCATCTCGATTATATGCGCCCCGTTATTAAGATGATCTCCGGCCTCGGTGCTAAGGTAATCGTAGGGCAGGCTGGCAGAACGATTGTCAGCACTCACTACATAAAAGATCTTAAGATTGATTTCCTTAAGTTACACCGCAGTTTGATGAAGAAAATAGACCAACGGCATGAAAATCAGCTGTTTGTTCGTAGCATGATCGGTGCTTGTGGCGGTACTCAGACTCAAGTTATTGCGGTCGGTGTCGAAACAGAGCAAGAGTGGCAAACGCTAAAAAACCTAGGCATTCATGGTGGGCAAGGCCGACTGTTTGAAGAAGAACAGCCTTTGTTACCTGAGAAAATAATTAGCCCTAGCGTGACCTTAGGGCGAAGAAATCGTTGGCGTAAAAAATAAAAGCGAACCTATATGAATCTTCAGTCACTGATTGATAAATTAAAACCATCTAAAGCGACGTTGCGGCAATTGTTCGTTGTCGTAAGACCTGATGCTCTCTATTTCTCGGCTTTGGATGATGCGACTTTGCCGGCAGAGATCCCGCTTGATGGTGCAACGTGGCAACAGGTACTCTTTCACGCACTCAAACCGCTCAACATCAAGGGTACGGTAATTAACCTTGTCCTCCACGCTCATTTTTATCAAACTTATCAAATAGAAAAACCGCAGTTACCCAAAGAAGAGTGGTCAGTCGCCCTGCCATTTTTATTGAAAGATCTGGTGACAGAGAAAGTCACTGACATCATCGCTGATGCTTTTCCGTTACCCGCAGATAATAAAATTCAAGCCTACGTGGTCTCAAAACGCACGGTATTGGAAGTGGCGTCGCAACTGAGTGCGATGGGTTTAGAGTTAGGCAAAGTCATTCCCGAAGATGAAGTGTGGGCGAGAAGTGCCGGTGATCTTGAGCATTTTTTGCTGTTACAGCGTAGTAAAAACAGCAGTTTTAAGTTTGACGCATTTGTGGACCAAAAATGCTGTTTTCAACGCACAATGAGAGGTGTTGTCTCTCCCATTACTGGCGTCGCCAGCTCGGTTTTACAGCTCGATGGTTTAGCGTTAGAACTGCAACGTTCGATTGATTACCTTTCCTCGCAGCTTAAAGGGGCCTCATTACATCAGCTAAAAGTGCTGTGTGATGAAGAAGCGCAGCAAGAGTTGGTTGATGCATTAAATGAACGCCTAAATGTCAAAGTTTCCCTGCTTGATGAGCGGTTACCGAGTTCGGCGCATCTGCTGGTGGAGCAAGTGACTCGCATTGACGATTCAATGCTCAACTTATATCCGGCGCATCTTAAGCCGAAGAAAGAGTATTTTTCACTGTCCATGGTCTGCGCGATTTGGGGCATTGTCGCTTTAGTGATGCTATTGGCCTATGCCAGTTATCAATGGCAAAATAGTCAATTGAAACAGCAGCTACAAGCTAAACAAGCGCAAAATCAAGTCCTTGCTGCTGAATTAGAAACGACCAAACAGAAAGTTGATAAGCATAAGCCATCGGTTGAAAAAATAGCGGCGATTGAGCGTTTGAAGCAGCAAATTAAGGGCAAACAAGCCACATTGGATTCGATTAATGAGTTTGATCAATCACAACAGGTCGGTTACTCAGGAGTCATGCGTTCGCTAGCCACACTCAGCCGTGATGATATTTCATTAACGACCATTACCATCCATCATGAGCAGCTCGATTTGCAAGGCTTGGCTAGAGAGGCGAAAGATATTCCAAACTGGTTAAGTCAGTTTAAAAGCGAACTGAACCTAGTGGGACGTAGTTTTGAAAAGTTAAAAATTGCGCGCAATGAGCAAGGCATTCTCATCTTTGAGCTTAAAACTAAAGCGGAGGATAGCCAATGAATTGGCAGAGCATCAGCAACAAATTCTTAGCCATCAGTTCGCGTGAAAAAATGTTGATCGCCCTGTGTGGCTTAGTGGTGATTACACTGCTCTTGTTTAGCTTGTTACTTGAACCCGCGATGAAATCGGTGGCGGCTAATCGGTTACAGCTTCAGTCTGTTGAGCAGATGAACCAGCGAATGCAAGGTGAAATTCTGTTATTGACTGCTAAGCTTAATAAAGATCCGAATCAAGAGATTAATCTAGAATTCAAACAGTTAATGGCGCAGAGCCAAACTCTCTCGCTTGAGCTGGCAGCATTGGTTGATTCACTGATTACACCCGCAAAGATGGCGCAATTGCTTGAAAGTGTTTTGGCAACCAGCCCAGAGTTGACGTTGGTCTCCATGGAGTCATTAGCAGCAGAGCCGATTGCAAATAACAACCAATCATCTGAATATTCAGGCTATTATGTTCATCCTGTGAGATTGGAGTTCACCGGTAATTACTTCGCGATATTGAATTATTTGACCAATTTAGAAAGTTTACCGATGAAGTATTATTGGCGTCATTTCCAATACAAGGTAGAAAATTACCCCCAAGCCAGAGTCATTATGGAAGTGTACACATTAGGCATTAGACAGGAGTTTATTGGTGGTTAGATCCGTTTTTTCACTGCTGTTGATGTGTGTTGTATGCAGTAGTTGGGCAGCGCAAGATCCTACCGCGCCATTAGGTTGGGTGAGTGAGAGCGCATCACCTGTCAATAAAATAGAGAGTTACCCGCTACCTAGGTTGCAAAGTATTGTATGCCAACAAACCATACCTTGTGTGGCAGTGCTTAACGATCAAGTGGTTGGCATCGGAGAGTCGCTATTTGGCTACACAGTAGAAGCCATTGAACCACAGCAAGTGACCCTTTCTCGCAGAGGAAAGACGTGGGATTTAGGCCTCTTTTCTCTGGACATCAAGCAGTAAGGTATAGAAATCGTATGCGTAAAATCGTATTAGGCGTAGTCATCGTATCCTTAATGGGCTGTTCTATGGGGCATCGCGATCCAGTTGAGATGAAACAGTCTTTGAATCAGGCGATTAATGAAGCCAACAGCCGAAATCTAGCCGTTCTACCGGCCTCCGTAGAAGCTGACTTGATGCCTGACATTGAGGGAATCACAGCGCGCAGTCAAGAAACGGTTAAACGCTTTCGTATCCAAGCTGATAATGTGGATGCAAGGGTATTTTTTGCCAGTTTAGTGAAAGGGACTGAGTTTAGTGCCGCCATCCACCCTGAAGTTACTGGAAGTGTAACGGTAAATCTAACCGACGTGACTTTGGATGATGTATTGGCCGTCGTTCGTGACATGTATGGCTATGAAATTATCAAAAAGGGTAAAGTGATTCAGGTTTACCCGTCAGGCCTGCGTACTGTGACTATCCCGGTCGATTATTTAGAACTTAAACGTACGGGCCGTTCTTTAACTTCCATCACCACCGGTACGATCACTAATACGGATACCGGTTCTAGTTCCTCGAGTAGTTCTAGCTCAAATTCCAGTTCTAATTCCAATTCGAGTAACTCATCCAGTAGTTCGAAAGGTGGAACGGAAATTGAAACCACCAGTGAAAGCGATTTCTGGCCGCAGCTTGAAAAAGCCGTTGCACAGCTGATTGGCTCGGGCAAAGGTCAAGGCGTTGTTGTCACGCCACAAGCGAGCGTAATCACTGTTCGAGCCTACCCAGATGAAATACGTGAAGTGCGAGAGTTTTTAGGCATTTCTCAGCAACGTCTACAGCGACAAGTGATCCTTGAAGCGAAAATTTTAGAAGTCACCTTGAGCGATGGTTACCAGCAAGGGATCAATTGGTCAAATATGTCCTTTGGCAATGGTGATGTTGTGATTAATAAGGTCGGTAGTGCGGCTTCGTTACTGCCGGGGATGGATGCGATTGGCACTCTGTTGCAAGGCCAAACCAATGTCACCATTTCAGATGGTAGTTTTGAAGCAGTGCTTAACTTCATGGGAACTCAAGGGGATTTGAATGTCCTATCCAGTCCAAGAGTCACCGCTGCTAATAACCAAAAAGCGGTGATCAAAGTCGGCACCGATGAATACTATGTCACTGACGTAACGGGTGTGGTTGGTAATGGCGATAACTCCAATGTTGCACCAGATATCCAACTCACGCCTTTTTTCTCGGGTATCTCGCTCGACGTGACGCCACAAATTGATGACCAAGGCAATGTGCTATTGCACGTGCACCCCGCGGTGATTGAAGTCGACGAGCAGAAGAAACAAATTGAATATGCAGGCAACCAAATTGTGTTGCCATTAGCGCGCAGTACGATCCGCGAATCAGATTCGGTGATTCGCGCGCAAGATGGTGACGTTGTGGTGATTGGTGGATTAATGAAATCCAACACCTCCAATCAAGTATCTAAAGTCCCTTTTTTGGGGGATTTACCCGGTTTAGGATATCTGTTTCGTAACACCTCTGAGCTGACTGAGAAAACCGAATTGGTGATTTTGCTGAAACCAACGGTTGTGGGTGTTAATACGTGGCAAAAAGAGCTCGAACGCTCGCGTGAACTACTACAGGAGTGGTTCCCAGACGAAGAATAAACATCATGTATCTTGAGCACTTTGGTTTTGAGCAACTGCCTTTTCATCTCACGCCTAATACATCACTGTTTTTAGGCTTAGCGCCACATTACGAGGCGATTCAGACAGTGAGTGCCGCCATTGATTTAGGCGAAGGGGTGATCAAGATAACCGGAGAAGTCGGAACCGGAAAAACCATGGTGTGTCGTATGTTGATCAATCATTTACATGATCATATTGCACTGATTTATTTACCCAACCCAGCGCTTAATGGTCGAGAACTTCGCCAAGCTGTCGCCAGCGAACTAGGCCTTAGTAAGCAAGATGATGCGGATATTGTTGATCGTATTCAGCAACAATTGATTGTGCTAAAGCAGCAGGGGAAACGAGTAGTCGCGATTGTTGATGAAGCACAAGCGTTACCAGACGATGCATTAGAAGTGCTGCGTTTATTCGGCAATTTAGAAACAGAATACACAAAGTTGTTGCAACTGGTGTTGATCGGCCAACCAGAGCTCGATGAGCGTTTAGCGCAGCACCATCTGCGCCAATTTCGCCAACGAATTACTTTTAGCGCTTATCTGCGGCCGCTCTCTTTAGATGAAACAGTCGCTTATATCGAGAGCCGCTTGAGCAAAGCCGGAGGTGATGCGCAACTGTTTAATCTTGAACAGAAAAAAGCGTTGTGGCGAGCCAGTTATGGTACCCCTCGTTTGATTAACCAAGTGTGTCACAAAGCTCTGTTGCTGGCTTTTACGCAAAACGACAGCACGATTCGCAATCAGCACCTATTTACAGCGATTCACGATACGTTTGATACCTGTAAGCCTAAGTTTAAACGCCCTTTTATGTGGGGATGGAGTCAATCATGAGTGCGATGAACGATGCACTATCAAAACTGGCACAAGCGCAACGCCAATCAGTGGTGAACTTGCAACCAGCGCAAGTTGCGAAAGTAAAACGCAGCCGCGCTTGGTTGTGGATGGTAGCCGGGTTTGCTGCCAGCTTAGCAGTCGGTGGATGGGCGGTGTCACAGCAGCAAGCTATGGTTGACCAAGCTATGGTTGACCAAGCTGCGGTTGACCAAACTATGGTCAGTCAGACACTGGCCAATCAAGCAATAGTGAATGAACCTGAGAGCCTGTTGTTAGAGGTTGATGAGCGAAGCTCTTCGCCTGCGCTTGTTTCTCCGACCACCAAAATTGTTCCGGTTCACCGTCCCGTTTACCAAACTGCCGTTGTTGCAGTGGACAAAAAAACGTCAAATTCAGCAACGCCCACAGTGACGGTTAAACAGGATTCGGCCTTAGCCAATCAACAGCCGTTGCATTCTAACCGTGTGGTCGCGCTCGGTGCTGAAAGTGACCAAGAAATCTCAAGTGTTTTGATTGAACAAGTGGATTTGACGCCAGAGCAACTGGCGGTAAAAGCAATGAGCCGCGCTGATAAAGCCGTGGACAGCAATGAGCTCAAAGAGGCACTGGATGCGTACAGTGAAGTGCTACGCTTTACCCCAGAAAATGAACTCGCCCGTCAAAAATTATCCGCGCTCTATTACGGCAAAGGTGATGCGCGCAAAGCTTTTGAAATTTTACAAAGCGGTATAAAGCTCAATCATAACGGAGAAAGTTTGCGGATCGCGTTGGCTAAATTGCTGATTAAAGAGAAGCAGAGTGAAGCGGCGTTAACCCCTCTAGTTCATTTACCTGACAATGCTTCGATCGATTATCTCTCGCTAAGGGCAGCCTTGGCACAAAAAGCCAAGCAAGATTCACTCGCATTAGAAAGCTATCAACGCTTAGTCAAGCTTGATGCTGAGAACGCACGCTGGTGGTTAGGGCTTGCGATAGCACAAGAGCGCACGATGGATTTTCAGGCGGCCAAATATACCTACCAACAAGCGCTTGCGAAAGTTGGCCTCTCGAGTCAGTCGCAACTGTTTATTCGTGATCGCCTAGTCGTACTAAGCAGTTTAGAGGAGAGTGCGAGTGCAAATTAAGCTACGAAAACGCTTAGGTGATCTGCTGGTTGAAGAAGGGATCATCACTGAAAATCAAGTGGAACAAGCGCTCGCTGCGCAAAAGCGCAGTGGACGTAAACTGGGTGACACGCTGATCGAACTCGGCTTTTTGTCAGAGCAGCAGATGCTTAGCTTCTTATCGCAGCAACTTTCGCTGCCACTGATCGATCTCAGCCGAGCCAATGTCGATATTGATGCAGTGCAGATCCTCCCGGAGGTACATGCACGCCGTTTACGCGCCTTAATCATTGGCAAAAATGGCGACACGCTGCGCATCGCAATGAGTGATCCGGCGGATCTGTTTGCTCAAGAATCTCTGCTCACTCAATTACCCCAATACAGTTTTGAATTTGTTATTGCTCCAGAAAAACAATTGGTTGAAGGGTTTGATCGTTATTATCGCCGCACCAAAGAGATTGCGTCCTTTGCCGAGCAGCTACAACTGGAACACCAAGGCAATACCGCCTTTGATTTCGATATCGGTGATGATGACAGCGATGAAGTGACCGTTGTTAAGCTCATCAACTCTCTATTTGAAGATGCGATTCAGGTCGGGGCGTCTGATATTCATATCGAACCTGATGCTAACGTATTGCGTTTACGCCAGCGGATTGATGGGGTATTACACGAAACCCTACTCAATGAAACCAACATCGCTTCGGCTTTAGTGCTGCGTTTAAAATTGATGGCCAATCTTGATATCTCAGAAAAACGCCTCCCACAAGATGGCCGTTTTAATATTCGAGCCAAAGGCCAATCGGTCGATATTCGTATGTCGACCATGCCAGTACAATACGGTGAGTCGGTGGTGATGCGTTTGCTCAACCAATCATCCGGAGTTCGTAAACTGGAAGAGTCAGGTATTCCTGATGATATTTTACAGCGTTTACGTCATCAACTTAAACGTCCACACGGCATGATCTTAGTGACTGGCCCAACCGGCTCAGGGAAAACGACGACGCTATACGGCGCGTTATCAGAGCTCAATGTTCCCGGTAAAAAAATCATTACCGCAGAAGATCCGGTTGAGTACCGATTGCCACGCATCAGCCAAGTGCAGATCAACCCTAAAATTGACCTTGATTTCTCAACGGTGCTGAGAACCTTTTTGCGTCAAGACCCGGACATTATTCTAGTCGGGGAGATGCGCGATCAAGAAACGGTTGAAATTGGTTTGCGCGCGGCCTTAACCGGCCACTTAGTGTTGAGCACCTTACACACCAATGATGCGGTTGATAGCGCCTTGCGCATGATGGACATGGGCGCACCGGGCTATTTAGTGGCCAGCGCCGTGCGGGCGGTGGTTGCCCAACGTTTAGTGCGTAAAGTGTGCCCCGATTGTAAAGCGGTGGATGAGGTTGATGAAGCCCGTAAACAGTGGCTGACTGTGCGTTTCCCAAATCAAGTTGAAGCGGCTTTTACGCGTGGGCGTGGGTGCCAGAACTGCAATTTGACGGGGTACCGTGGGCGAATTGGGGTTTTTGAAATGCTAGAACTTGAACACGAGATGATGGATGCGCTGCGCGCCAACGATGCGGTTAGTTTTGCGCAAGCCGCTCGTCAGTCGAAGCAGTACAAACCGCTGCTAGCTTCGGCGATGGAGTTGGCGCTACAAGGGGTTGTCAGTTTAGATGAAGTGATGAGCTTAGGTGAAGGTGATTCATCCGGCATCATTCAAGCCATCTATCTATAGTTAAGGTTACTCATGCCAACGTATCGTTATCAGGGTCGAAATTTAGATGGTAGCAAAACCTCGGGGCATGTTGATGCCCCGACAGAAGAGCTCGCGGCGGAAGCGCTATTTAACAAAGGCGTGATTCCGACCTTAATTTCGTCAGACCAAGGGGCTGATTTTTCGATTGATTGGAAATCGCTGTTTACCCCAAGTGTGCCACTTGAGGTGTTGGTGATCTTCTGTCGTCAGCTTTACAGCTTGACCAAGGCGGGTGTGCCGCTGCTGCGCTCGATGAAAGGACTTATCCAAAATTGTGCTAATAAACAGCTTAAAGAAGCATTGGAAGCGGTTAGCAATGAGCTAACCAACGGGCGCAGTTTATCGAGCTCAATGCAGATGTACCCGAAAGTCTTTAGCCCGTTGTTTGTGTCGATGATCCACGTCGGTGAGAACACAGGGCGGCTTGATGAAGCCTTGTTGCAATTGTCTCATTACTACGAGCAAGAAGTCGAAACTCGTAAACGGATTAAAACGGCGATGCGTTATCCGAGTTTTGTTATCAGCTTTATTTTGGTCGCGATGTTCATTCTCAACGTTAAAGTGATCCCACAATTTACTAGCATGTTTAGCCGTTTCGGGGTTGATTTACCGCTGCCAACTCGCATTTTAATTGGTATGTCAGATTTCTTTGTCAACTACTGGCCGATGATGATAGGCGTATTGCTTGGGTGTTTATTTGCTTTCAGAGCTTGGTTGAGCACAGCCGCAGGGCGTCAAAAGTGGGATAAGTTTCGCTTAAGAATGCCTATTGTCGGCGGCATAGTGAACCGAGCGCAATTGGCGCGTTTTTCTCGAACTTTTGCCTTGATGTTGAAAGCGGGGGTGCCGTTAAACCAATCGATAGCATTATCTGCCGAAGCGTTGGATAACAAATTTCTAGAATCTCGCCTGTTAGAAATGAAAGCGGCCATTGAAGCGGGAACAAGCGTATCCACCACCGCGGTAAACGCCAATATTTTTACACCATT
Organism: Vibrio sp. V09_P4A23P171; assembly: GCF_963875615.1. Classification (NCBI taxonomy): domain Bacteria; kingdom Pseudomonadati; phylum Pseudomonadota; class Gammaproteobacteria; order Vibrionales; family Vibrionaceae; genus Vibrio; species Vibrio sp. V09_P4A23P171. Next base: position 64,221 of record NZ_CAWNMR010000003.1, on the reverse strand, counting down.
AGTTATTCAGATGATTTCGGTGGGTGAAGAGACAGGGCGCATTGATGAGTTGCTACTTGAAGTCGCGGACTTCTATGATAGAGAGGTGGATTACGATCTCAAAACCCTCACCGCGCGTATAGAGCCGATTTTATTGGTAATTGTCGCCGCTATGGTGTTGGTGCTGGCACTTGGCATCTTTTTGCCAATGTGGGGAATGCTCGACGCGATCAAAGGATAAAGGTTGTCAGATGAAAACGGCGATAGAGCGTTCTCAGTTCGTAATTTGGGGGTTGATTGTCTTTGTTCTTTTGATGGCTTTGCTATCAGCATGGCAGTCGATAGAAAAAGAAGCCAATCAAACCGCATTAGCGATGGCGAGCAGTAAAATCGTAGAAAGTGCCAATTTTTATAAGCAAGATTGGTTATTAAAGGGGCGGCCCTCAACTTTAATCGCGAATGGTCGATTACTCAATATGAGTGCAACGGGCTGGGTATTACCATTGGCTGAGAATGAATCAAGTATAGATTGTCGTTATTGGTTAAGCCTGCTATACCCAGATGAACAACTGCTTGAAAGCAAAGTGATTTCAATTGAATCGGCACATCAAGCAAATCAGTATCAATGTCGCTATGTTTACAGTCAAAAACAGGTGATAACCATTGAACTTTTAAGGGATAAGTTTACAGTAAGCGTCGATTTTTCAGCATGAGTTTTCGACGTAAGCAGTGAAATGGGCACTCGCCCCGTAGCGATGCGAGAACAAGTGCGTATAATACACGGTAATAACAAAGAGATAGGTAGAGCATGGATAACAAACAAACGGGCTTTTCCTTAGTTGAATTAGTCGTAGTGATTGTGGTTGTCGGCTTATTGGCCGTTGCAGCGCTACCCCGCTTTTTAGATGTCACCGATGAAGCGAAAAAAGCCAGCATCGAAGGGGTTGCCGGTGGTTTTGCTACTGGTGTTCTATCGGCGCGTGCTCAGTGGGAAGCTCAGGCAAGAACCTCTGTGACTTTGGGCTCGGAAAAACAAAACACCGTCAACTATGATGGTGTCAATTTCTGGCTGACTCGCTCTACAGATAGCAGCGGGGCCGCGACCGGTTTTAGGGACGGTTATCCGTTGGCGCTCAATACCGATAATACCAGTTATCCAGCGGCGATTACGGATCAGTCATGTATTGATTTAATGGATAATTTGCTGCAAAACCCACCAAAAGTTGACACAGTCGCTAATGCAGCCAATAACGCTAATGTAAAATATTCAGCACAAGCCGATGACGGTCAAGCCACTTGTACTTATGTGCAAAAAGAGGGCGGAACCGCGCACCAGTTTGTGTATGAGATAAAAACTGGTCGTGTGACCGTCACTTTGCAGTAAGTCTGCGCATTGATTAAAACATAGAGAGAAAGTAACTATGAAAAGACAAAACGGTTTCACCCTAATCGAACTTGTGGTTGTGATTGTCATTCTCGGCATTCTCGCCGTCACCGCAGCACCACGTTTTTTGAATTTTCAGGGAGATGCTCGTAAAGCGTCCTTGCAAGGATTGAAAGGCGCTATTGATGGGGCGAGCGGGATTGTATACGGTAAAGCGGCTTTGGCAGGTAAGGAAACTCAGGCATCAGGACAAGATGTTGATGGCATCAGTTTGGTTTATGGTTATCCTGCTGCCACTTCGGCAGGTATCGGTAATGCAGTCGTAGGCATTAATAGTGACTGGGATTCCAACCCATCAGCAGCAGCTGGAACCAGTCAATATTCGTTTAAAGGCTCTTCTAAATGGGGTACGGATACTACTGGCTGTAACGTTACCTATGTTCAACCAACGCCAAGTAGCGCAGCACCAACAACAACTGCTTATACAGAGGGTTGTTAATCGTTAAAGAAAAGCAAAGGCTAGTATTACTAGCCTTTGCTTTTAGCTCTTTCTCATCCACAAAAGTCAGTAAAACTTAAGCCCACTAAGGAAATTTCTTATATACTTTAAGCACTTGTTTTTTCGCTAGAGGTATAAAATGCAGCAACATTTAGCAGCACGGCGTGGTTTTACGTTGATCGAACTGGTCGTGGTTATTGTGCTGCTGGGCATTGTTGCTGTGTACGCCGCAAGCCGTTATACCGGCATATCCTCCTTTTCAAGCGTGACCACACAAAGCGAAGTGTTGGCCTCACTGCGTTTGACCCAAAACCGCGCCATGCAGCGCACCGACCTCTGTAATCGCTGGTTGGTCAGCAATAATCAAGCGCAGCAAGTATCTCCTTCCGTTTCTGCTGGTGCTTGCACCACTTCACTACCAAGTACGCTGGCAGACAGCAGTTTTGTCGATGCTGCGGCGAACGATATCACCCTGACGTTAACCAATAATGATGGTAGCCATTTTTTAGATTTTGATAGTTTAGGTCGCGCCGCGCAGTGCTTAACGGCAAACTGCACCGTTACCTTAAATAATCTGCAATCGGGTGAATCTCGCCAAGTGTGCATCAATAGCGAGGGGTACATTTATGCGTGTTAACGCGCCGCGCGGGTTTACTCTCATTGAGATGATCATCGTTATCACGGTAACGGCAATAGCCATGACAGGCATTACTGCCGCGCTTTATCCTCGCTCGCAACAAAGCGCTGAACAGGTGCTAGCAGTAAAAGCCGCCGAGTTAGGCCGCGCGGTTATGGATGAAGTAATGGGCCGAGCCTTTGACCAAAACTCCGGCCCTAATGGTGGAGTGCCTGAGTGTGTATTAGTGACAGCATCAGGACGAACAATGTGTACGTCCATTGCGCAACTTGGTCCCGAATCTAGTGAAACTAATAATACTTTGTACAACGATGTGGATGATTTCCATGGCCTAACGGGATCGGTTAAAGATGTATTAGGCATTGATATCAGTGCTGATTACCAACGTTATAACGTTGAGATTCAAATATTTTATGAACAGGACAGTGGCGGGCAACTAAGCGGAGTGAACGCTAACCAACTGACTCACTATAAACGGGTATCTGTGGTGATCATTGACCCGAAGGGCAACCGCTACCCGTTTGCGGCAATTAAGGGCAATTTCTGATGCGTGGTTTTACCCTGATTGAAATGGTGATTGCGATTATTCTGTTGTCGGTAGTCGGGCTATTTTTAGGCTCTGTGATCCGCCAAAGTATGGGTATTTATGTTGATACCACCGCCCGCGAAGCTTTGATCCAACAAGGGCGCTTTGTTACTGAGCGGCTGAGCCGAGAACTGCGTGAAGCGGTACCAAACAGCGTGATGGTAGAAAATGGTTGCATTGAGTTTTTACCGATCACTGACAGCGCGATCTACAACGACCTGCCAACCGTGCAATCGCCTTCGGCTGCGGTGCGTTTATTGCCGATCGACAAAAAGGTACTCAATGGCGATCGTCTGGTCGTGTTTCCAACCAACGCCGCTTCGCTACGCCAAACGCCAAGTGCAAGCGGGCAAACAGCGCAAGTAAACGCAGATGTGGATTTTACATCACCCAACAACACAAGCATGGTTGATGTTGCCTTGGCACAACCAACCGGATTTGTAATTCAATCGCCAGCTAAGCGAGTCTATTTTTATCGCACGCCAGTGGCTTTTTGTTATCAGAACAATCGTATTTATCGTTATGCGGATTACGCGCTTAATCGCAGTGCGCTCAGCCCTGCACAGCTTGGTACTCCAGTATTGATGGCTGAAAACATTAGCCAAGCCAACTTTCACGTCACGCAGCCAGAGCTACAACGCAACGGCTTAGTGAAAATTGAACTGACATTTTCCGACCGCGGCGAGGAGGTAAAGTTTGACCATGATGCGCTTATCTACAACACGCCATAAACAGCAAGGTAGCGGCTTAGTATTGGTTATCTTTATCATTGTGGTGGTCGGCTTTGTTGCATCGGTCGCGAACCGTAATCAACAGCGCAATAGCCAGCAATTGGTTTCGATGGTGTTAGGGACAAGGGCCGAAATGGCCGCGCGATCGGCGATCAACGTTGAACTGAGTCGTTTTTATCAAACGCCACCTAGCGGGAGTTGCCATACTAATTCTGTACAATCACTCACGTTTGAAGGTGAAGGATTAGCGCAATGTAGCGCACAGGTTAAATGTAATTTGGTGGGTACAATGGATGATGGCCGTACTGTTCATCAACTCACGTCAACCGGGCGCTGTCAGTCTGGCGATTGGATGTTGCAGCGAGTTATTGAAGTGGGGGTGAAAAGTGATTCACTATAAATGGCTGATTAGCTTACTGCTCATGAGCGGTGGGGTTTGTGCCCAACAATATAATTTATCCAATAATCAATATCCTCCTTGTAATACCTCGTGGCAAAAATCTGGCAACAGTTATACCTGTAGCGGTAATGGTCAAGTGACGTTAAATGATGGTGATGTGATTGTCGCCGATGTTGACTCAACACTGATCGCCAATGACGGTTTTTATTTGATTAATAACCAAGTGGGTAACGCATCAAATAGGATAAGTCTGCAAGCGAACTACGGAGCGATAGCCAGCCAAGGCTCTCAAAATACGATTTATGGGGATGTTTCAGCCAACAGCAGCAACGTAACTTTCAATAACACCAATTTAATTGGTAATGTTACGACGGGAGGAAACGTCACTATCAACGGTGGTAGCGTGCAGGGTAATTTAACCAGTAATGATCAAACGGTTGTTATTACTGGAGCAAACGTGGTTGGTAATATTACGGCGCAATCAGGCATTGTCATTACAGGAAGTGTGTATAGCGGCAATATTACGATGACCTCTAATAACTCTGTGACGTTTAATTCGGTGGATATGACTTCCGGTTCTGTATCAGGGGCAAGTCATTTCACGGCAAACAATAGCCAGCTAGGAAGGCCTGATTCTCAGGTCAGTATTAATACTACCTCTAACGATATCACCTTAAATGACTCAACGGCTTATGGTGATTTTAATGCGGCAATTAATAATGCTGGTGGCCAAGTTAATGTCAACAATAGTTCAATTACTGGTACATGTTCCCCCATATCTAATCCATTGAATGCTTGTGACCCCTCTCCTGTAGCGCGCTATCATTTTGATGAAGTGCAATGGAGTGGGGCTGTCAATGAAGTCAAGAATGCGTTTGGCTCCTCTCTTAACGGCCGCGCAATGAATGGTGCGCTTACCAGCTCTCAATCACCGGCGCTACCCGCCAATATTAATAATTACGGTACTTGTGGTTATGGCGAGTTTGTTGCCAACCAAAACCAATATGTACAAGTGGCTCATGATAGCCAGTTATCCTTCTCGGACCAGCTAACGATATCTGCGTGGGTGTACCCCGTCAGTCGCCCGGCGAATGGTGGCTTGCATACCATAGTGGCGAAAGATACTAACTACGAATTCCACCTTGATAGCCAAGGGCGAGTTTTTTGGTATTGGGAGAGAAGTTCTGGCGGTGCCAATACATTAACCACATCCAATGTTATTCCGCTAAATACTTGGACTCATATCACCATTCGCTATAACCGCTCAGCAAGTAGTAATGAGAGACAAAAAATCTATATTAATGGTGTGGTTGCGGCGACAAACAGCGATAATCAACCACTCAAAACCAATACAGTGAATTTGGAGATTGGTCGAGATTACAATTCCGACAACAGAACTTTCTCCGGAAGGCTTGATGAGGTGGCTATTTATAATCAAGCTCTCACTGATAGTCAGATTGTCAATCTGTATAACGAACGCCATCTGTGCCAAAGTTCAGGGCTGCAATGTTTTAGCGATGATTTCCAAAGTCAGCCATTGGATGAGCAGTGGCGAGTATTCAGTAGCAGTGGTAACTTTACGCCTTCAATCATCAATAATCGCATGCGATTAACACAAGCGGTGCAAAACCAAGCCACCGCTTCAACATTCCAACGCATTTTCCCAGCGGCAGGGAACCGTGTAGAGGTTGAATTTGACTATTTTGCCTATGGCGGTAATGGTGCTGATGGGGTGGCGATTGTCTTCTCTGATGCCTCTGTCACTCCTCAAGTTGGAGCATTTGGTGGTCCTTTAGGTTTTGGTTATAAAGTCAATGAGCAAAAACCCGGATTTGCGGGCGGCTGGTTAGGCATTGGATTGGATGAATATGGTAATTATTCGATTGAAGGTGGCGGGAATGGTCCAGGCCGCAGGCGGCAAGCTGTTGTATTAAGAGGTTCTGGTTCTGGCTATAGCGGTTATAACTATTTAGCAGGCACGTGTAATAACGGCACAACCAATACCAATGGAGATTGCCTAAATCCGAGGGTAGACAATACCAATGGTAATCCTCAGCACCGCTACCGAATTGTTATTGACTCAACTCAAGCTTCAACGTCGCTGGTGACCGTAAGCCGTAAAGTTGGCACTGACAGTTGGAAAACTTTAATTGGGCCAGTTGATGTGATGTCATTTGCGGCGCAACAAAATGTTCCTACGGATCTGTTTATGTCCATTACAGGTTCTACAGGCTCTTCGACTAATAACCATGAAATTGATAATTTCGAAGTCTGTGCGCTCAATTCTCGTCCAGTTGGTGAGCAAATTAATCACTTTCGCATCTCTTTGCCAGCACAAGGTTTAACTTGTGCTGCCTCTGACGTGTCTGTGACGGCGTGTGCCGATGAAAATTGCAATAACTTATTTACCGATCCGGTTATTGCTTATTTAGTCCCTAACTCTCTACCTAGTGCAACGGGCGGTTGGGTGAATGGTTCAACTATCTCATTTAGCAATGGGGTTGGTAACACCCAACTTAGGCGTAACAGCGCAGGTAATGTCACCGTTGATGTTTCTGGTTCCGTTCCCACGGCTATGTCTTTCAATAACACTTTATGCAGCCACAATGGGAATGCCGGCCCCTTTTTGGCCAGTAACTGCACGATGAACTTTGCTGACAGTGGCTTCATTTTGGATGTACCTAATTCCTATGCCAATCAATCGGTAACTGGGACCATTAAAGCGGTACGAAAAGATAACGCTTCACAACTGTGTTTGCCTAGTTTTCAAAATGTACAGAAACCCGTTTCCTTTTGGAGTGATTACTTGAGCCCTAATGGGGGACAAGGTTTTAGCGCTTTATCGGTTGGTGTGAATAGTGTGACGGTAGGGCAGTCATCCAATACTGCGATGCCAGTGGTGCTCAATTTCAACCAAAATGGTGAGGCGAGCATTAACGTATCCTATCGTGAGGCTGGTAGCCTTGCTTTGAATGCCCGTTTAACGGGAAGTGGTGATGAGCAGGATTTGCAACTAACAGGTCAAACGACTTTTATACGAGTTCCTCGTGCTTTAGTGCTCAGCGCGACTAGCTATTATGGTGTTAGTGGAGCGTGTCCTAATGCCGATATTAGCTGTGATATTTTTGCTAGGGCGGATGAAAACTTTAATCTCAATATCAAAGCGGTTGCGGCTGAGCCCAATGAAGATAATGATTTTACCAATAATTTGGGTTTAACTAATTACCAACAGCAATCAATAACTCTGGATCATGTACTGAGAGAGCCAGCTAGTGGTTCTGCTGGTGCTATTGGTACACTGAATTACGATCATGAGCTGGGAGAGGTTACAACCGTTCAACAGAGTGTGACTGAAGTTGGTGTGTTTGATTTTTTATTAGTGCCACCGACTTCTTATCTTGGCATCGATTTAATTGAAGCTGGTTTGCCGATCGCTGTGACGTCAACAGGGCCGATAGGCCGCTTTATCCCAGCTTATTTTGCTGTCTCACCGATGACGGTTACATTAGCAGCAGCTTGCAACAGTGGTGAAAACTCTTTTACCTATTTAGGACAACCGTTTTCTTATGCGAGTAATCCCGGGCTCTATTTACAGCCTAAATCAGGTAGTGGTTCTGATACGCTTAATTATTTAATTGGCGATTGGTGGCGTTATAACAACCAATGGGCGGATAGAGCTTATAATGATGCTGTTGATGGCCTCACGATCGATTTTACGAACGAATTGATAGGACCAGTGACGCGTCAAGCAGCATCAACTAGTGGTGTGATCCTTAATAACGAGCAACTGCGTTATCAAAAGCCAGTGGATCTGAGTGTGCCGTTTAATGCAGACTTTAACTTACTCTTATCAGTCAATGACCTAAGAGATAGTGATGATGTTTGTTATCGAACGTCTTACTCAGAGCCTTGCTTAGATTATACCTTTGAAAATATCGACCAAACCATGCCACTGTATTGGGGACGTTTAACCATTGAAGATGTCTATGGCCCTGAAACACAAGGCTTACAGCAAAAAATCATCAGTGAGTATTATACCTCAGCCGGATTTGTGACCAACACTCATGATAACTGTACTGAGTTACCTCAGCTAAGTGTTTTTGAGTTTGAATCGGAAGATTTTAGTGTTAACCAAGCTGGATCTAAGCCTCCCGTTACCGTAACCATGCAGCCAGATACAAGCCCATTGACTTTAGATCAAGGGGTGAGAAGGCTAGACTATACCGCTCCGGGGGTAGGCAATCGCGGTGTGATCAAAGCGCTACTCGATTTAGAAGAGCATGGGCTGCCTTGGTTACGCCGTTATAATTCTCAAAGCGGAACCTGGGATGATAGTATCTCAGGCCGAGTACAGTTTGGATTGTACCGAGGCAGCGACCGGGTAATCTGGTGGCGTGAAAAAAATTAACCGGATAATTCACACAAATTCATGGAGATTTTTCTACCTAAGTTAGGAATCTGTTAGAAATTGCGTGTTTCAGTCCATGTTTATGCGTCAACGCCTTGCTGTGATCGCAAGGCATTGGTACATTTAGTGCAATTTTCTATCTTCTAATTCTTGCAGGACGAGCGAAGAATATGTTCAAAAAACTGCGTGGCATGTTTTCCAACGATCTATCGATCGATTTAGGTACCGCCAATACTCTTATATACGTTAAAGGACAAGGTATTGTCCTCGACGAGCCTTCCGTTGTTGCTATTCGCCAAGATAAAGGTCGTGGTGGAAAAAGCGTTGCTGCTGTCGGTCATGCCGCTAAGCAGATGCTTGGTCGTACGCCGGGGAATATTTCTGCAATTCGTCCCATGAAAGACGGCGTGATTGCGGATTTCTACGTGACTGAAAAAATGTTGCAACACTTCATCAAGCAGGTACATGACAACAGTGTACTCAAACCAAGCCCTCGCGTTCTGGTGTGTGTGCCTTGCGGCTCCACCCAAGTTGAACGCCGTGCGATTCGTGAATCAGCACTCGGTGCTGGCGCGCGTGAAGTGTATTTGATTGATGAGCCTATGGCGGCGGCCATCGGTGCTGGTCTGCGTGTTTCTGAACCTACGGGGTCAATGGTGGTCGATATCGGTGGTGGTACGACTGAAGTCGCCGTTATTTCCTTGAATGGTGTGGTTTACTCTTCCTCTGTGCGTATCGGCGGTGACCGTTTTGATGAAGCGATCATCAATTATGTGCGTCGTAACTACGGCAGCTTAATCGGTGAAGCGACCGCAGAGAAAATCAAACATGAAATTGGCTCGGCTTACCCCGGCGATGAAGTGATGGAGATTGAAGTTCGTGGTCGTAACCTTGCTGAAGGGGTTCCTCGTAGCTTTACTCTTAACTCCAATGAAATCTTAGAAGCACTGCAAGAACCGCTTTCCGGTATTGTTTCTGCGGTGATGGTTGCGCTTGAACAGTGTCCGCCAGAGCTTGCTTCTGATATCTCAGAAAATGGTATGGTATTAACCGGTGGTGGAGCGCTGCTCAAAGATATCGACCGCCTCTTGACCGAAGAAACGGGAATACCAGTCGTGGTTGCCGATAATCCTCTAACCTGTGTTGCCCTTGGTGGCGGTAAAGCGTTGGAAATGATCGATATGCACGGTGGCGACCTATTTAGCGAAGAATAATGGCTTTGGGAGCCATAAAGCTCCCATCATGACATCTAGGATTTTTATAGAATGAAGCCAATATTTGGTCGAGGACCATCTCTTCAGCTACGTCTCTTTTTTGCCGTGATTTTATCAGCCAGTCTTATGCTGGCTGATAGTCGTTTAGGTGCTTTTTCCAACGTTCGTTTTTTTCTTAATAGCTTAGTGGCTCCCATTCAATACATGGCGGATTTACCGCGCAGCATGTTTGATGATCTGTATGAGCGATTCGCCACTCATCAAAAACTGATTGAATCGAATCAACGTTTAAAACGAGAAGCGATCACCTTGAAAAGTGATTTGATCTTGTTTGATCAATACCGCGAAGAGAACCAACGGTTACGTAAATTGCTTGGATCTTCTTTTGTTCGTGATGAAAAGAAGGTTGTCACTGAGGTGATGGCGGTCGATACCTCACCTTATCGTCACCAAGTTGTGATTGATAAAGGGCGAACGGATGGCGTTTACGAAGGGCAACCCGTTATCAACGATAAAGGTATTGTTGGCCAAGTGACTTTTGTGGCGGCGCATAACAGCCGGGTGTTGTTGCTGACTGACACCAATAGTGCGATTCCAGTGCAAATTATTCGTAATGATATTCGAGTGATTGCTTCAGGGAATGGCCAGGTGGATCGTATTCAATTGGAACACATTCCCACCAGCACTGACATTGAAGTGGGTGACTTGCTCGTCACATCAGGTTTAGGAGGCGTATATCCTGAAGGTTATCCTGTCGCACACGTTTCGGTGGTCGACAAAGATACTCAGCGTGAATTTGCGTCGATCACCGCTGATCCCGTGGTGGATTTTGATCGTCTACGCTATTTGCTGTTGATCTGGCCTAACGAAGATAGGCAGCAGAAAGTATTGCAAGTTACGCCAGAGAAAATGTTAGAGGAAGCAACCGATGGCCAGTAGTGTCGTGAAAAGTAAATTGGTGATTGGTGCATCATTTCTCTTTGCTCTGGTTTTACAAACTATCCCTTGGCCGGGTGAGCTGGATCTACTGCGCCCATCGTGGTTACTGCTGGTGACATGCTATTGGGTTTTAGCATTGCCACATCGAGTCAACGTAGGGTCGGCTTTGATCCTTGGTTTGTTATGGGATCTGCTGCTTGGTTCAACATTGGGCATTCGTGGCATGATGATGGCCATTGTTGTCTACTTAGTGGCGATTAACTTCTTAGTGCTGCGTAATATGGCGTTATGGCAACAAGCCGTAATCATTGGCGTGTTATCTATGTTGCTTGAAGTGCTGATCTTTTGCGGCGAATATTTAATTCAAGATGTGACATTTAACCCGCTCTCACTATGGGTTGGTATGATCAATTGCATATTATGGCCTTGGATGTTCCTACTGCTTCGTCGTGTGCGACGCCACTGGCACCTTAGATGATGAATAAAAAAATTGTATTAGCTTCTGGCTCGCCAAGAAGACGAGAGTTACTGACTCAACTGGGTTATCAGTTTGATATTGTGGTGCCCAACGTTGAAGAATGCCGTAATGAGCATGAAGCCCCAGCAGTGTATGTTGAACGTTTATCACGTGATAAGGCACTGGCTGGTGTTGCTTTATCCAACCCTGCTTCGATAGTTATTGGGTCTGATACCATAGTCGTGCAAGGTGAAACAGTACTTGAAAAACCTGCTGATTTTGCTCAAGCACAACAGATGTTACGCAGCTTATCTGGTACAAAACATCAAGTGATGACAGCCGTAACCGTAGCAACACATGATCATTCTAAATCCGTCGTGGTAACGACGGATGTATGGTTTAAACCTTTGTCAGATGAAGAAATAGAACAATATTGGCAATCGGGTGAACCTTGCGATAAGGCTGGCAGTTATGGCATTCAAGGATTGGGTGGACGATTTGTAACGAAGATCGAAGGCAGCTATTACGCTGTTGTAGGATTACCATTATTCGAAACTGACCAGCTCTTGCACGAATTTATATAATTAAAAACATTGAGGTGTACTCATGAGTGCAGAGTTGCTACTAAACGTCACCCCGAGTGAAACTCGAGTGGCGATGATTGAAGGCGGAGTTCTTCAAGAGGTCCACATTGAGCGAGAAGCGAAACGCGGCATTGTGGGCAATATTTACAAAGGAAAAGTCAGCCGAGTTCTTCCCGGAATGCAGGCCGCCTTTGTCGATATTGGTTTAGACAAGGCCGCTTTTCTTCACGCTTCTGACATTGTTCCTCATACTGAATGTGTGGCTGAGAACGAAAAACAGCAGTTTCAAGTTCGTGATATTTCAGAGCTAGTTCGTCAAGGCCAAGATATCGTGGTGCAAGTAGTCAAAGATCCATTAGGCACTAAAGGCGCCCGTTTAACGACAGATATTACCCTACCTTCGCGCTATCTCGTTTTTATGCCCGGCGCAAGTCATGTTGGTGTCTCACAACGCATTGAAAGTGAATCAGAGCGTGATCGTCTCAAAAAAGTCGTGTCTCATTATTGTGATGAGCACGGTGGGTTCATTATTCGTACCGCCGCTGAAGGGGCTGATGAGAAAGAGCTTTCACAAGATGCCGCCTTTCTTAAACGGCTATGGCTGAAAGTGTTGGAGCGTCGAGTTAAATACAAAACACGCTCGACACTGTATGGCGAATTGGGTTTAGCTCAGCGTATTTTACGAGATTTTGTCGGCACCGATTTGACGCGGATCTTAGTCGATTCGCGCCTTGAATTTGAGAACCTCAAAGAGTTTACCTCAGAGTTTGTGCCTGAGTTAACCGATAAGCTTGAACTGTATGAAGGTGACAAGCCTATTTTTGATATGTACGACACCGAAAACGAGGTTCAGCGTTCTCTCGAGCGTAAAGTGGAGCTCAAGTCTGGTGGATACCTTATCATCGACCAAACCGAAGCCATGACCACGATTGATATCAATACTGGCGCATTTGTTGGCCGTCGTAACCTCGAAGAAACCATTTTTAATACCAATGTTGAAGCGACCCAAGCCATTGCCCGTCAGTTACGTTTGCGCAACTTAGGGGGCATCATCATTATTGATTTTATCGATATGATGTCTGAAGAGCACCGTAAGCGAGTGCTCAACTCCTTAGATGCCGCCCTGGTTAAAGATCGCGTCAAAACGAATATTAATGGTTTTACGCAGTTAGGCTTGGTGGAGATGACGCGTAAGCGCACCCGTGAAAGTATTGAACACGTGTTATGTTCAAGTTGTCCAACCTGTGAAGGCCGCGGCAGTGTGAAAACCGTTGAAACCGTCTGTTTCGAAATCTTACGTGAAATCACGCGTGTCAACCGTGCTTACGATGCGGATAAATTTGTGGTTTACGCATCCCCTGCGGTGGCAGAAACCTTGCAAGGTGATGAGTCTCATGCTCTTGCTGAGTTGGAAGTGTTTATTGGAAAAGAAGTGCGCATCCAAGCGGAGCCACTTTATATTCAAGAACAATTTGACGTTGTGATGATGTAGTAGGGCTTTTGTGATCTCAACTTTTACGCGCCTTTGGCGAATAGTATTGTGGTTTATCGTTTGCGTGCTAGTGGTGCTGGCTGTTGCTGTCACCACCTTGCGTGTGTTTTTGCCACAAATGAATCGTTTCCAAGGCGAAATACAAACGTTGATCAACCAAAATTCAGGTTTTGAATTTGAATTAAGTGAGGTCACTGGTTTTTGGCGTAATACTCACCCGTCAATTGCACTTAAGGGGCTAAAAGCAAAGCTACCTGATGGATCGCAAATTCACTTTTCTGCGCAGCAAATCGATGTTGAATTTGACCTCATTCAGTCAATACTGCAAATGCAACCTGTGGTCGCGGATCTCAGTATTCATCAACTCAAATTGGATATTCGCTCGGTAAACTGGCTTGATCTACAGGCTGAAGATAACCAACAGAGCCGCACACAAGGCAATGTCATTCAACGTTTAGACAACCTACTGTTGCGGCAATTGGATGATTTTGCGCTACTCGACTCGACGGTTTTCTATCAATCTGTCGCGGGGGAGATTCGCCAGTTAGATATTGAACGTCTTCGGTGGAAAAATAACGCTCAGCAACATAAAGCTGAAGGCGTGGTGAGTATCGCTGATACCAGTATTAACTCTCTGTTAGTGAGTGCTAACTTTGAAGATCATGGTTCACTACGCGATATTTCAGGTCGCTTCTATGTTAGCGCTGACAATATCAAAATAAACCCGTGGTTGACTCGTTATCTCAAAGACGAAACCGGCATTAAGAAAGGACAGGTGAGTTTTAATGCCTGGCTGACCTTAGAACATAACCAACCCAAAGATGGCTATGTCGAACTTAAGCCCTCTGAACTGGTTTGGGGTGAAGAGCGTCAGCATGAACTGTTGTTAGAGTCGGGAATCATCAAACTGTTACCTATTGAACAAGGATGGCAAGTTAACGCTTACTCACTTCAGTTGCGCACGGATGACGAAGTGTGGCCTAAACTTGATGTCGCGTTTGAATGGCAACCGACGCAATGGCGTTTGAACTTATCTCAGTTGGACATAAAAACTTTGCTTCCCTTTGTGAAAATGATGCCCGATTCCAGCAAAACGAACGAACTTTTGCAGCAATTGGATTTGGGGGGCACCTTAGAAGATATTCGGCTCAGCAAAGGAGATAGCCTGCAATCGCTTCGTTATTCTGCCGAACTCAGTGATGGCGCCATGGCGCAATGGCAGTTATTGCCACAAGTACACCATCTCAAAGCCTCCATTGCAGGTAGCATGGAGAGTGCTCGCGCCAAAGTAACGCTGATTGATGACGTGTTACCTTATGGTGAGGTTTTCCAAGCACCATTGAATATTCGTCAAGGTGAAGCCGATGTTGTGTGGCAAAAGCGAACTGATGGTTGGTCATTGTGGGCCAGTAAAGTGACTGCGGCGACGCCTGACTTACAAGTGCTTGGATCATTTCGTCTCGATTTTCCTGAAAAACGCAGCCCTTTACTTTCATTTTATGCGGAAGCGGACTTATACAATGTAGGTGAAACTTGGCGTTATTTGCCCACCTTAGCATTGGGGCGCAAGTTAACAGACTATCTCTCTACTGCGATTCAAGGCGGTAAAGCCAACACCGCTAAACTGCTTTGGTATGGTGAACTTGGCGATTTTCCCTACCAACAAAACACTGGCGTATTCCAAGCTTGGGTTGGTTTAAAAGAGGCGAAATTTAGTTTTGATACGGCGTGGCCGCCGATCACCAATTTGCAACTCGATCTGCTGTTTGAAAACGATGCGATGTACCTTGATTCACACTCTGCGACCTTAATGGATGTCACTGCCCAGCGGATCACAGGGCGAATACCTGAACTAGCCGAAGGTGGACACATCGAAATCGAAGCCAGTGCAACAGCCCAAGGCAATGCCGTACGCGACTATATGACCTCAACGCCTTTAGTGGATTCGGTGGGAGCGGCGTTAACGGCGATCCAAGTCAGTGGCGAAGTGCAATCTGAATTTCAGCTTCGTATTCCTTTTGATAGTGAGCAGGAACCCCGAGCGTGGGGTTGGGCGAATTTAAATAATAACCACGTGGAAATTGATGCACCGCCAATGGTGCTTGAGGGTGTCTCTGGCAAAATTGAATTTGATAATGACGTTGTGACGGCAGCCGGTTTGTCGGCTGATCTGCTGACTCAACCGATCGCGATTGATTTTAAAGGTGAAAATGCCAGCCAAGGTTACGCGGTGAATATTGATGTGGTGGGAGACTGGGATATTAAACCCCTGACGCCTTTTGTCGGTGAGCGCTGGCTAAACCGTTTAAAAGGGCATGCTCCTTGGCAAATGGGCGTTGATATTCAGCTCAATGATGTCGGTTTCACTTATCAAATCGACACCTTAGCCGATTTAAAAATGGTAGAAAGTGATTACCCTTACCCGCTAAAAAAAGCCTTCAACGTGGCAGGCAAAGCCCACTTGCAAGCGTCGGGTAACCAAGAGTCGATCACCGCTCGTCTACAATTACCACAAGCGAAATACCAAGCTGAAATCGATATCACATCGAAAAAACCACGCCTGACGGCCACCAATCTCATAGTAGGGAGCGGCAATTTCAAAATCAGCCCAGTGGTTGGCCACCATGCGCAGATCCGCAGCGATACCTTTAATTTGGATGAATGGTTGAGTTTGGCCAATGAGCCTCAGCCGAAGAAAAAATCAGCTCTAGCGGAGATGAATACTCCCGAGATCCCACCACCAGAGAGAGTGGACATCAACGTCAAAGCACTTCTACTAGCGGGCATTGAGTGGCACGATGTTGATTTTAATGCCAGACGTAAAAATCTCGGTTGGTACGCACAGCTCGAGAGCCAAGAAGCAAAAGGCCAAGCGAGTTATATTGAACCTTATGATTTGTCCGTCTCGCTTGAACGCTTGCACGTTTACATTCCTGAGCTGGAGGACAGCTCCAAAAAATCACTGTTGGTTGATCAAGATCGCCAGTCTGAGCCGCTTATTACTGATTTTGACCGACAGTTTCATCGATTGGTGCCAAACTTAACTTTGGCCATTGATGATCTTTGGTTGCAGGGTTACAAGGTGGGCAAGATGAATATGGACTTCCAGCGGCAAGGTGATACTTTGCAATGGAAGAAGATTGATATCAGTAGTGGTTCAAACCAAGTCAATATCAGTGGTGCTTGGACGTTGAATAAAGATGCACAAGGTGATGAGCGTAGCCATACCCAACTGAATCTCACCATGAAAGGTGACAATAATAGCGATTTGATGGAGCGCTTTGGCATCAGCTCCGGTATCCAAAGAGCGCCATTTGAAATGTCGAGTCAAACCGAATGGGATGGCGCGCCTTGGTCAATGAAGATCGACAGCTTAGAAGGCAAGATAGAGACTACTATGGGTAAAGGTGTCGTTTCTGATGTCAGCGGTGCCGCTCGTTTACTCGGATTATTCAGTTTAGATTCCATTATCCGTAAAATGCAGCTCGATTTTAGTGACGTGTTTGATAAAGGAATGGCCTTTAACTCAATTACGGGCAGTGGTGAAATTTCGCAAGGGATTTTTGTTACCAACAACATCAAAATGGATGCTGTTGCCGGTGAAATGACCATTAAAGGCTTAGCGGATCTCAATAGCCGTACTGTTGATGCTGAGGTGAATTTTGTACCAGACATCACATCAGGAATTCCCGTCTTGACGGCTTTTGCGGTGACACCGCAAACAGCGCTGTATGTCCTAGCTATTACGACCGTGATTGCACCTGTGGTTGAGGTCTTTACCCAAGTCAACTATGAGGTTAAAGGACCAATTAATTCACCGGTTGTTAAAGAGCTTTCACGTAGTAGGGGCGAGTTTAAATTGCCAGAAAAGTTGAGAAAATTGACTGAAAAATAGGGAAGTAGGCATGGATCGCGTTGGACTTATTCAAATGACGTCAAGCTCTGAACCTGCGCAGAATTTGGCCTATATCGAACAGCAAGTGTCACTACTTGTGGCGCAAGGTGCGAAGTGGATTGTCACGCCGGAAAATGCACTGGTGTTTGGCACGCGACAACAGTACCACCAACATGCCGAGCCATTGGGACAAGGCCCTTTGCAGAGCCAATTGGCTGCTATGGCTCGCTTTCATCGGGTGTGGCTGTTGGTGGGCAGCATGCCTATCCGCCGTGAGGTTGGGGTAACGACCACCTCCTTGCTGTTTGACGCCAGTGGCGATCTTGTCGCGCACTACGACAAATTACACATGTTTGATGTCGATGTTGCTGACGGCCACCAGCGCTATCGAGAATCGGAAACTTTTACCTGCGGCACAAAGCTGAGTGTTGCGTCGACGCCATTTGGTCAAATTGGCCTTTCCATCTGCTATGATGTGCGCTTTCCGCACCTCTATTCCCAATTAAGAGTGCAGGGTGCTCAGATATTAGTGGTTCCTGCGGCCTTTACGGCGGTGACCGGAAAGGCACATTGGGAAGTCTTGTTAAGAGCCCGAGCGATAGAGAATCAGTGTTGGATTGTTGCGGTTGGGCAAACTGGGCTTCATCCATGTGGGCGCGAGACATGGGGTCATTCGATGGTCATCAGCCCGTGGGGTGAGGTTATTGCAAGCTTAAACCAGCAAGTGGGGAATTTAGTCGCCGATATTGACTTGGCTTACGTTGAGCAAGTTCGACAAAAAATGCCCATTGCTGCACACACCCGATTCACGAATCAGTTTATAGATAATAAGAGCAAACTATGAGTATTAACCGCATTGAAGATGCACTATTAAAACCTGCAGGATTAACCGAGCAAGATATTGCGGATACACTAGCGACAATTGCCACTCGTCAAATTGATTATGCCGATATCTATTTTCAGTCGAGCTGGCATGAATCTTTAGTGCTCGAAGACAGCATTATTAAAGACGGCTCATTTAATATCGATTGCGGTGTTGGTGTGCGCGCCATCACTGGTGAAAAAACGGGTTTTGCTTATTCAGATCAAATCCAATTAGAAGGTTTGAAACAGAGTGCAATAGCCGCACGAGGTATTGCGCAGCAAGGTAAAAGTGGCTGTGTTCAAGCCTTTAAACGTAGCGATAATCAAGCCTATTATGCGGCGGATAACCCACTAGCCAGTTGGGAAAAAAAGCAAAAAACAGAATTACTGCAAGAGCTGGATGCTTACATTCGTACCAAAGAGCCTTTGATCCAAGAAGTCTCGGTGAGCTTAAGTGGTGTGCATGAACAGATGTTAGTTGCTGCAACCGATGGGACTTACGCAGGCGATATCCGCCCGTTGGTCCGTTTGTCGATCAGCGTGTTAGCACAAAAAGGTGATCGCCGCGAGCGAGGCAGCTCTGGTGGTGGTGGTCGTTTTGGTTATGACTTTTTCCTCACCGAACAAGATGGCCGTAAAGTTGCGTTTCAGTTTGCCGATGAAGCTATCCGACAAGCCTTAGTCAACCTTGAAGCTGTCGCAGCTCCTGCTGGCGCGATGCCTGTTGTGCTCGGTTCTGGTTGGCCGGGCGTCTTGCTTCACGAAGCGGTAGGGCATGGCTTAGAAGGTGATTTTAACCGCAAAGGATCTTCTGTTTTCTCCGGTAAAATTGGCCAGAAAGTAACCTCAACGCTTTGTACGATTGTTGACGATGGCACACTGAAAGATCTGCGTGGCTCGCTCAATGTCGACGATGAAGGTGTCAATGGTCAATACAACACCTTAATTGAAAATGGCGTGTTGAAAGGCTACATACAAGACAAACTCAACGCACGTTTGATGGGGGTGAACCCTACGGGTAATGGGCGTCGTGAATCGTACGCACATTTACCGATGCCGCGCATGACCAACACTTATATGTTGCCGGGTGAACATACGCCAGAAGAGATCATTTCAACAGTGAAGAAAGGCGTTTATGCGCCCAACTTTGGCGGTGGCCAAGTGGATATCACCTCGGGTAAATTTGTGTTCTCTGCCTCTGAAGCCTATATGATTGAAAACGGCAAAATTACTTATCCAATCAAAGGTGCAACCTTGATCGGTTCTGGCATTGAGGCAATGCAACAAGTCTCGATGGTGGGTAACGATTTGAGCCTTGATCGCGGCGTTGGAGTGTGCGGTAAAGCAGGACAAAGTGTGCCTGTTGGAGTAGGGCAACCTACGCTTAAGCTAGATTCGCTCACTGTTGGTGGCACCGAATAACGTTGTTACTCGCTCAGAGCTGACGTGGTTTGTATCGCGCAGCGTAAGCAAATAAAAAGCGGCGTTTTGATGCGCCGCTTTTTTATCTCTTTTATTCACTGCGTTGAATTGAAAAAGTTAAATATCATCTCGCTCGATCGGGCAACTCATGCAGCGCGCGCCGCCTCGGCCTCGGCCGAGTTCATTGCCGGGGATGGTTAATACTTTGATGCCTGCCTTATCGTATTTCTCGTTAGTGTAGACATTGCGCTCGTAGCCAATCACAACTCCGGGTTTAACCGTTAACACGTTGTTGGCGTCATTCCATTGCTCACGTTCAGCCTCATAGCTATCACCACCAGTGGTGATGATTTTGAGTTTGTCCAAACCTAACGCGCGTTCAATCGCATTAACATAACTTGGCATTGAATCGACGTTTATCCCGCCATCGCCTTTTGGCGTTAAACGCCATGTTTCTAAATCATGACGCATAATTTCGGGGTAAACAGAAAAGGTGTCGACATCCATATGTGTCATCACCGTATCTAAATGCATACAAGAGCGGTGTTTAGGCAGGTTAACGGCAATCACCTCTTTGGCCTGCCCATGTTTAAATAAACTCGCAGCAAAATTTTCTACCCCTTGCACAGTCGTGCGTTCGGAAATACCAATCAACACTGCACCTTTACCGATCACCAGTACGTCGCCCCCTTCAATATTGGCATTATCGTAGTGCAGATCTTCATCACCGAAATACTTGATAAAATTCTCTCCTGCAAATACAGGATGCCAACGATAAATGGCGCGTAAATGGTTGGTTTCACGTTGGCGTGCTGGTTTCATCATCGGATTAAGCGATACGCCGCCATACACCCAGCAAGAGGTATCGCGGGTAAAGAGATGATTGGGCAACGGTTCAATCACAAAATCTAACGGACGATGCATTTTAGGTAGCATCGAAGAGGAGTGGATGGGCAGTTCGGAATAAGCAAGACCACCGAGTAGCAGAGTGGCGAGGTGTTCGTTATCCATGTCAGCTAAATAGCAGCGCAGATCGCGCGCCAAAGTGGGACCATAGCGAAAATCAGAAATTTGCGTATCGAGCAACCACGCTTTGGCATCGGCAACGGCTAAGGTTTCGACTAAGAGATCATGCAATAACAGCACTTCAACATCTTGGTCCTTCAATGTGTTGGCAAAGGCATCATGCTCTTTTCCTGCATCTTCTACGGCAAGCACATCATCAAATAACAGTTCATGACAGTTCGACGGTGTGAGATGAGTTAAGGCACGCTCTGGCCGATTGAGTAATACTCGGCGCAGTTGCCCAACTTCAGATCCAACGTACAGCTTATTCATTTTGTATCCCTACTCTTATTTCTCATGTTCTTTATGACAAGCTTAAGCGATCGATGCAAGTCTACTTAGTGGTGATATTAGCTGTTATTTTGTAAACTTATAGTTGTGTATGCTTCAAAATGTGTGCTTATTAAAAAATAACTCTAAAACTAGCCAAATAAGCCTAATAACGACAAAGTGCTTTGTTATGCGTTTTTGGCTCAGAGGAGGGTGAATTAAGCATGAAGAATAAGTGATTTTCTATGCGGTTATTTACATAAAAAGTGCATAATGTGGGCAGGTTTAGCCAAAGCGACCTTTTTCGCTATGCATGAATGTTTGATAAACAGGCAGTTTAATGCGGTGAAAGAGCAAATCATCAGGCAGATAATCTACTGAATTAGCAAAATGAAAATAAATTGTTAAATTAAAGTGTTTTTTATTTGGTCTGTACTTGATTGAGCAGTGATCCTTTAGAAAGATAAAGATCACGGTACGTTGTTGGTGGCAATTTTAGGCGAACCATGCCATATTTCGTCGAAATTCATTTATACCCTTCCGACGTGAAGTTGCAGCGGTGCTGGCTACGTTTGCTCACCCCAGTCACATAGTTTATCTATGTTCATGGGGATGAACTCACTTGCCGCCTATCTGCAACGCCAAGTTGATGGAGTATAGTCTACATTTAGCCAAATCTGGAGCACCTTATGTCTCAACCTCAGCAAGATGACTACGTATCCGTTGAAGAGTTAATCGAAATTCAAAAAGAAGATACTCGCGACATCATTCAAGCCCTGCTCGAAGATGGCAGTGATCCAGATGCGTTATATGAGATAGAGCACCACCTATTTGCTGAAGATTTTGACACGCTAGAAAAAGCGGTTGTTGAAGCCTTTAAAATGGGCTTTGAAGTGCTTGAAGCAGAAGAAACAGAAGATGAAGACGGCAATAAACTATTGTGCTGTGACGCGACTATGCAATCGGTACTGAAGGCCGAAGCGATCGATGAACAGGCAGAAAAGCTTATTCAACTTGCTGAAAAATATGACATTATTTACGACGGCTGGGGCACTTACTACGAAGGTGAAGATGCGCTATACGACGATGAAGAAGATGAAGACGACCAAGAGTGATTAGGCGTTATTTACCTTGATGTGAGATACCAGCCCTTTGGCTGGTATTTTTTTAGCTATGCAAAGCTAGCGGGGCACTTTAGTGACGAATCATTATTTTTGTCAGCACATCTTTATTTATTTTGTATATAATCGCTCAACATTGATCTAGCTCAAGTTTATTATGCGAATTTCTCTTGCTGGCTTTTGGCAGCTTTCACCGTTGACTGATTTATCGATCCCGCAAGATGATCTTTGTTTTCCTGCGCCTCTTAGCCAAGTATTACCTCACGATATGACAGAAGCACAAATTGCCGAGCAAGAGTGGCATTTGATGCATGATGTTGAGGTGGATGAAGTGATGCTTGGTTTTGCTGCAATTGATCTTGTGCTTGAGGGGATCGATTTTTATGCGGAAATACGTTTAAACGGTGTGGCACTATTTGATTGTGATGGCAGTCAAGCGGTGTATAAAAAAGACATTCGGCCTTTGCTGCAACTCGGCCGCAATCGATTCGAAATTTTGTTTGTTGAGCAAGAAGAAGAGTGGTTGCTGGAGGATCAAGATTTACCGCAATTATGCCCATTGGGACACCACTCGGTGAAGAAATACGATGAGCGAATAGGTATTTGGCAAGAGCCTTATCTGCAATGCATTCGTCATGTTCGTTTAGAGCATGTTACCACTGAACAAATCTGGCACTATGGTGGTGGCTGTGAGTTTTTGGTTCACTTACATTATCAAACCTATGCACCAGGATTAGTTTCCGCGGTGGTGAAATTTAATGGTATGAGCTATCAGTTACCTATTGATGTGCGCCATCAGCACGCCAGTGCTTTATTTCAAGTGGAAGCGCCGAAGTACGCAGATCTTACACAGCTTAACCCGAATGATTTGTATACCTTATCGGTGCAACTTGATGGTCAGCAGCAATCCTTCCATATCGCGTTAAGCGAAGATCTCTGTGTTACCCATTTTCCTATCTGATCAACGTACAGTTAATGAGAGCATTTCATTGGTGACCATTCTTGCGGATGCCTCTTTTGCCAGAACTTCTCGTAGAAGTAGTAAGCACACGTATTAATGCTCGGTTCGATCATGGCTAAAACACCACCAATGACAAAACTTCCTGTCATGATATATGCCACGCTAAATGCAACACTGAAGTGCACTACAGCAAAGCTACCTGTTTTAATTTTGGCCGATTGTGAGTAGCGGCGCAGTGGGGCGTAGTGCGCCCATACTTTTTCGTGAAAGTAAAAAGCAACGGTATTGACCATCGGCTCAAGCATGGCAATCAGACTACCAAGAATAATGTCGCCCGTAAGTAGATAAACGACGGTAAACGCAATACTGAAATGGATCGCGGCAAAGCTAAGCGTTTTTTTCATAATGTTCACCTAAACGGTTATCGGGTTGATGTAAACATTATTGATAATTATTCTCAACAAGTAAAGGTAATTGAGCCTATTAGTTTGATAGCCAATTCCTAACTGAGGCGCTTATCGTTGGCATAAAAAAAAGCGCCTCATGCGCTTTTTTATGACGATGCAGGGTTTCTATCCTTGCGGCTTGACAACCAGTACATTGATTGGCGAGTTTTGCACTACTTTACTGGCTACCGATCCCAGCATCACTTTATCGATCTTCGATCGTTTATGGCTTGGCATGATAATCAAATCAGCTCCGAGCTTTTCTGCGTAATCTAAAATGGTGGTGTAGGCTTTACCTTCCGCTACATGCAGTTTGTAGATTATTTCGTCAGCGATATGTTGATCAGCAAACTGTTTTAGCTGTTGCTTGACATCTTCTTTCATTTTCGCCGCGGCATCTTTCGGGAAGTATGTGGCGACCATCGACATGTGGATACCAGGTAATACATTTAAAAGATGAATTTCAGCATTGGAATGTGTCGCGTGCCAAACAGCAAGTTCAACGGCTTTGTCAGAAAAGCCTTTTTCATTAAGGTCCACTGGAACAAGGATGTGTTTATACATTATGGATTATCTCATCTACGATAGGGTGCTTTAGAGCACCTTGTTTCCGTAAAGTATATGCCTAGCTCGTGCTAGGCATATTGATTAAGCGCGTATTTCTTGTGTTCTCATACGGCGTTTTTGATTCCAAGCTAGCGTCAGCACTAATAATAATGCAGGTAAGAAAACCCACTCTTTCATTGGCCGTTGGCTTTCCAACACAACTGAGCGGATTTCCCAATCAAAATCTATGCCTGCAGCTTCAGCTGGACTGCCAAACTCAATCATATCCACCAGCATACGATTACTGGTTTCTTTCAGGGTTAGCCCCATTGATTGAATACGCTGTTCTGCCGTTGACGCTTGATCATCAAAAGGGAGTAGTACTGTTTTTGATAAGTAATCACCTTCAATGGTTTCACCAGCGACGATAAGCTCTATCGATTGACCCACATCGAGGTTTTCTACAATTTGCGCTATCTCTGTGCCTGGGTGCAGCTCGCTCGCAGGATAAATCATGTCCCACCAAAAACCGGGTCGGAAGAACGAGAACGTCAGCACCAACAGCAAGACGGTTTCCCACCACTTATTGCGAGTGAGCCACCAACCTTGAGTCGCAGCAGAAAACAGCAGCATTGCGGTAATGGCCGAGAAAATGGTTAACGCTAAGTGCCACCATGTATCAATTCCCATTAGCAGTAGTTGAGTGTTGAATACGAACATAAAGGGCAAAATGGCGGTACGAATATCGTAAGCAAACCCTTGAATACCTGTACGAATAGGGTCTGATTTAGCGATAGCAGCTGCGGCAAATGCCGCCAAGCCAACTGGTGGGGTGTCATCTGCCAAAATGCCGAAATAGAACACAAATAAGTGTACGGCAATCAATGGGATGATAAGACCATGAGCGGCTCCCAGTGTCACAATGACGGGAGCCATTAAGGTTGATACGACGATGTAGTTGGCAGTGGTCGGTAAGCCCATACCAAGAATGAGGCTGATCACGGCGGTAAAAATCAGCATCAGTATGACGCTGCCACCGGATATAAACTCAACAAAATCGGTCATCACTAAGCCAATGCCAGTCAAGGTGACTACACCAACGACGGTTCCTGCGGCGGCGGTTGCCACACCAATGCCAATCATATTCCGCGCGCCTGAAACCAAGCTTTCGGCAAGATCAACAAACCCAGCCTTCACTTGCGTGTTCAAATCGTTGCTCTTATTGAGTAACGACATGATTGGTCGCTGAGTGATCAAAATGAAGACCATAAATATCGTGGCCCAAAAAGCGGATAATCCGGGCGAGAAGCGCTCGACCGTCAAACACCATACTAGCACCACAATAGGTAGCAGGTAATGAAGCCCTGATTTTACCGTCGGCCCAGGGTCGGGTACTTCTTGGATATCCATATCCATTGCACTTTCTGAGGCGTAGCGAGACGAAATTTTAATCAGAGCGACATAAGTCAGTAAAAGCGCGACCGTAACAATTGGAGTAGCGGCGTCACCAAACACTTCTTTGGTCCAACCAATGCCGTAGTAAACAACAGCGCTGAGAACGCAAAGCCCTAAAATAGTACCCGTAAATGAAAGTAAGCTTTGCACCCATGTTGGTGTATGACGGCGAGGTAGGCCTTTCATTCCTGCTTTGCAGGCTTCCAAATGGACAATATAAATTAAGGCAATATAAGAGATAAGCGCTGGTAGTAGCGCCGCACGGATCACTTCAACATAGGAAATACCGACATATTCCACCATTAAAAATGCGGCAGCACCCATGATTGGCGGGGTCAATTGGCCATTGGTGGAAGCGGCTACTTCAACAGCGCCCGCCTTTGTTCCGGGAAAGCCGACACGTTTCATCAAGGGAATGGTAAAAGTACCGGTGGTAACTACGTTTGCAATCGATGAGCCAGACACTAGCCCCGATAAGCCTGAGGCTACAACCGCTGCTTTCGCGGGACCGCCTCGCATGTGGCCCAACAGTGAAAAGGCCACTTTGATAAAATAGGAACCTGCGCCAGCTCGTTCAAGCATTGCGCCAAATAGAACAAACAAGAACACAAAAGAGGTGGAAACCCCAAGAGCCACCCCAAAAACCCCTTCAGTAGTCAGCCATAAATGAGACATCGCTTTGTTTAGGCTCGCTCCTTTATGAGCGATCACATCCGGCATGTAGGGGCCACCAAAGGTGTAGAGCAAAAAGAGTGCTGCGACCAACATTAGCGGTGGCCCTAATGCTCGACGTGTTGCTTCAAGTAATAACACCATCCCTGTGACGGAGACCGCTATATCAATCAAGGTTGGCGCACCGGAGCGACCAGCCAACTCATTGTAAAATAAATAGATGTAAGCAGCAGAGAAACTGCCCGCCAATGCCAAAATCCAATCAATCAATGGAATGCGATCGCGTGGTGAGTTCTTTAACGCAGGGTAGGCAGTAAAGGCGAGAAAAACAGCGAATGTGAGGTGAATGGCTCGTGCTTGCGTATCGTTTAAGATGGCAAAGTTAAAAATAAAGGGCAGCGGTGAAGCATACCAAAGTTGGAATAGTGACCAACATAGTGGGACAAACCACAAAATGCGCCCCGGCAAGCCGTGAGGGTTTCTTGCGCCGGTATCAGATTGCGCTACCATTTCCTGCACATCGGTTGACGGAGTAAGTGTCTTCGTCATGTACGTTATCCTTATTATTGGCTGCCTACGTCTCGGTTGGTCACAGGGTCAATTCACTGCTAATGAGAAGTGGGCTATTGCGGAACAGAACAAAAGGTGGGTTGTTAAATCATTTAAAACCCAAATGTGCCCAGAGAGTCGTTGTAAACGTAAGAGGACAGGCCATCATCGCTGACCATAACGCCAAGGGATAAAGGGCATATCGCTCGTGACTGAAAGGGCAATCAAAGGAGACGTTCAGCCTCCTTTGATTCGGTATCGCTATTGTTGGTTTTCGCGATGCGAAATTATTTTAGCAGACCGATTTCTTTGTAGTATTTTTCTGCGCCAGGGTGAAGAGGAATGGAGATCCCCGCTTTCACCATGTCTTCTTTTTTCAAGTTAGCAAAGGCAGGGTGAAGACGTTTAAAGGTATCAAAATCTTCAAATACCGCTTTGACCAAATTGTATGCGACTTCATCAGACACATCAGTGCTTGATACCAAGGTCGCAGCCACACCAAAACTGGTTACATCTTTATCTGTTCCACGGTACATGCCAGCAGGAATCGTGCTGTAAGCGTAGTAAGGGTTATTGGCAACAATTTTTTCAATTTCAGGGCCAGTAGCAGAGACGAGTTTTGCATCGCATGAGGTCGTTGCTTCTTTGATTGAACCATTTGGATGGCCAACCATATAAATAAAGGCATCTATTTTATTGTCGCACAATGCTTGAGAGCGCTCAGAGCCTTTGAGCTCAGAAGCCAATTTGAAGCTGTCATTGGTCCAACCAAATGCATCCATCACCACTGCCATGGTGGCCCTGTCACCAGAACCTGGATTACCAATGTTGACACGTTTACCTTTCAAGTCAGCCACGTTTTCAATGCCAGAATCCGCGCGGGCAATGATATTAAAAGGTTCGGTATGAAGGGAAAATACTGCGCGCAGTTTTTTATTCGGGCCTTGCTCGGCAAATTCACTGGTACCGTTATAACCATGGTACTGCCAGTCAGATTGAACAATACCGAAATCGAGTTCACCTGCACGAATCGTGTTCACGTTATAGATCGATCCGCCCGTTGATTCTACTGAGCAGCGAATGTTGTGATCTTTACGCCCTTTATTAACCAGCTTACAAATAGCACCACCTGTCGGGTAGTAAACACCAGTGACGGATCCTGTACCAATCGTAATGAACTCTTGTGCGCTTAACGTACCTGTACCCATGACCGCTGCTGCAATAATTCCAACTTTAATCAATTTATTCAATGCCATGAATTTTCCTTCCTTATTCATTATTAACCCCATAGATAATTGTTGTTACACCCTTCCCACCTGAAGTTGCTGTGGTGTTGGCTACGTTCGTTCACCCCAATCACAGAATTATCCATGCTTATGACGACTGACTCACTTGCCGCCTACCCGCAACTTCAAGTTGTTTGGGTATCGGGGGAGTTTCCTCATCTAGAAACGGCATCTTTTTCAATCCGTATGTTGAAAAAGTGGCTAAATAATACCAAAAAATCGACACATAATTACAGGAATGTTAAAAAATGTAGCGAAATTGGCTATCAATAAGCGTCATTGTCAGAGCCAAAATATGGCAATAGCTTGCCTATCAAGGAGTTATTCCTCTTTCTGCTGTGACAACTTATTGCTGAAGATGTGAAGAGAATCACGCCGACTTGCCTCAGTGTGATTCTACTAGAGAGTGAGATGAAATGCGTTTAGTGACAAATTACCCTGCGTAATCAAATAGATCACAGACTGAATCAAACAGCTGCTTTGTCGTTACGTTCAGTGTCGGTGTGATAAAAATGGTATCGTCACCTGCCACCACACCCAAGATGCCTTCTGATTTGCCCAGTGAATCAAGTAACCGAGCAATAAGCTGCGCCGCTCCTGGTCCGGTATGAATCACTACCAGCGCGGCATTGTGATCTATATCTAGCACTAATTCACGCAGTGAACTTGATACGGTTGGTACACCGAGTTCAGCAGGAAGACAGTAGACCATCTCCATTTTTGCGTTGCGAGTGCGTACCGCGCCAAATTTAGTCAGCATGCGAGATACTTTGGATTGGTTGATATTATCAAACCCTTCATTACGCAGGGCATCGACAATGTCACCTTGAGATCCAAAACGTTCTTCTTTTAATAGATTTTTAAAAGCACGAACCAGATTATCTTGCTTATCATTATTGTTGCGCATAGTTATCGTCTTCGATTAGCCATTTATTGCTGCATATTCTCGCATAGCTATGCAGTCATCGCCAAATTATCGTCCAAAAGTGTCTAAAAGGTCACTGTAAACTTTTATGTAAAACTTTGGTCGAATGGCAACTTAACTCTTTGTCGGTAAAGATAAACAAGGTCATAATTGCCATCGGTGCTGTAGCACGATTTTAGCGAATTGCGCGAGGTCGCAAAGCTAGCGTTAATTGATTGTAATCATATTGTGATTGCTATAGTTTTCTAGCTTAAAAATACCCTACACAAAAACATTTATAAGAGATTTATTCTCAAGGAGAACTACGATGAAAGTAGCTGTTATTGGTGCCGCTGGTGGCATCGGTCAAGCCCTAGCACTTCTACTTAAAAACCATCTTCCTGCTGGTTCCGATCTGGCGCTGTATGACATCGCACCGGTGACTCCGGGCGTTGCTGCCGATCTAAGCCACATTCCTACTCCCGTATCGATCAAAGGCTATGCTGGCGAAGATCCAACACCTGCGCTTGAAGGTGCGGATGTAGTCCTTGTTTCTGCTGGTGTCGCTCGTAAGCCGGGTATGGATCGCGCAGATCTGTTTAATGTTAACGCTGGCATTGTGAAAGCATTGGCTGAAAAGATTGCGGTTGTCTGTCCGAAAGCCTGTGTGGGCATTATCACCAACCCTGTTAATACAACAGTACCTATTGCAGCGGAAGTCTTGAAAAAAGCAGGCGTTTACGACAAGCGTAAGCTATTTGGTGTGACAACGTTGGATGTGATCCGCTCAGAAACGTTTGTCGCGGCGCTAAAAGATAAAAACCCTAGCGAGATTATTGTGCCTGTGATTGGCGGCCACTCAGGCGTCACTATCCTTCCTTTGCTTTCGCAAATTGAAGGGGTTGAGTTCACGGCTGAAGAAGTGGAAGCACTAACTAAGCGCATTCAAAACGCAGGCACCGAAGTGGTGGAAGCGAAGGCGGGTGGCGGCAGTGCAACACTGTCAATGGGTCAAGCGGCTTGCCGTTTTGGCTTATCATTAGTCAAAGCACTACAAGGTGAACCAGGTGTTGTGGAATGTGCCTACGTTGACGGTGGTAGTGAGCATGCCTCATTCTTTGCACAACCGATTAAACTCGGTAAAGAGGGTGTCGAAGAAGTGTTGAGCTATGGTGCATTGAGTGCCTATGAACAAGCCGCGTTAGATGGAATGCTGACAACACTGAAAGGTGATATTCAGCTAGGTGTTGATTTCGCCAAATAAAGAATAACCTTATCTTATACAAAAATGCCGCTTGCTCATCCAAGCGGCATTTTTTATGGTTTTTACCAATATTTTTGTATGATGATGCTTTGAACTGTGTAATATGCGGTTTTTTTTACTGAGCAGTGCATTATTTTCGTCGTGAACTTACAAACTTTTTGATCCCTAGCAATGAATTTGACTATTGACTCACTATCTCAGTGACCGCGATCACATAGGGATTGATGTCTGATAAATATGTTCTCTAAAATAGCGCCTTCCTCTAATGTGTAAACACTCACTGGATAGTTCCCATGGATAATAAGCTTGGTTTGGGCTCACTGACAGCACTGGTCATTGGTTCAATGATTGGCGCTGGTGTTTTTAGCCTGCCACAAAACATGGCCTCAGTCGCCAGCCCTTTGGCGGTAATGATCGGTTGGGGGATCACCGGCGTTGGTATGATCTTTCTCGCGCTCTCTTTTCAACAACTTGCCATTCATAAACCTCATATTAATAGTGGCGTATTTGGTTTTGCTCGAGAAGGATTTGGTGACTTTGCGGGTTTTTGTTCCGCATGGGGTTACTGGTTTAGCGCCATGGTGGCTAATGTCTCTTATCTGGTAATTGTTTTTAGTACCTTAGGTATGCTGTTTGATACACCAGATAACGTGATGTTTGGGGCGGGTAATACGTGGCTTTCCATTGGGAGTGCATCGGTATTACTTTGGTTGGTGCATGCGTTGGTCAAAAAAGGAGTACAAACGGCCGCATTCATTAATCTGATTACCACCTTTGCTAAAATGATCCCTCTAGTGTTGTTCATCATTTGTGCCGCTTTTGCTTTTTCTTGGGACAAATTCACATTGGATTTTACAGACTTACACTTCGGTATTGGCCATGATCTGCTGGATCAAATAAAAAGCACCATGTTGATCACGGTATGGGTGTTCATCGGAATAGAGGGAGCGGTTGTTGTGTCGAGCCGCGCTCGCCACCGTGCTGATATCGGTAAAGCGACTATTCTCGGTTTGCTTACAGCGTTGACCATTTATGTATTGGTCACGTTATTGTCGATGGGCGTGATTAAACCGGTTGAATTGGCGCAATATCAGAACCCTTCAATGGCCAAAGTGCTGACGACTATTCTTGGTCCTTGGGGTGAGTACATCATAGGTGTTGGATTAATTATTTCGGTATGTGGTGCTTTTCTTAGCTGGACGGTACTGGCCTCCGAAGCGCCATTTTTATGTGCTAGAGATAAGATGTTTCCTGCCATCTACGCCCAGCAAAACGAAGCGGGGAGCCCAGTAAAAGCGTTAACTCTAACCAATATTTGCATTCAGGTCTCACTGATTCTGGTGATGTACGCAGGCAGTACCTACGATACGCTGCTGATCTTCGCTTCAGAAATGATCCTTGTTCCCTATTTTTTGATCGGCGCCTTTACGTTAAAGATCGCGATTGAACAGAAGAATAAAGGCAAACTTCTGGTGATAGGTTCTTGTGCCACCATTTATGGGATTTGGCTTTTGTATGCCTCTGGTTTGCACTATTTGATGCTCTCCGCGCTACTCTACTTACCTGGGCTCTATTTCTACATGAAAGCCAAACGAGAGCAGGGCATTCATCCTTTTCAAGGCAAAGAAAAGTTAGGAGCTTGTGCTTTAACGATCGTGGCTGTTTTTGCATTTGGCATGATTTGGCAAGGCGGGTTTTAAATAACGCTTAGAATCAAAAAGAGCCTCAATTGAGGCTCTTTTTGTAGCGGTGCATTTCTAGGCAAAGGTCGATTCTTCGTCCAAGCTAGCTGCTGTTCTACTTTGTCCTATTCACAGCCATATGAGCTAGAGCTATCAGTGCTTGTTTATATTCACTTTCTGGCAGGATAGACAGCTCATTGATCGCTTTATCGGCTTCTTTTAGCGCTTTGTTGGTTGTGTATTCAAGCGAGCCTGTCTGTTTCATTGCCGCTAGAATCTCATCAAGCTGTTCCATGCCATTGGCTTTTTCGATGGCCTCACGGATCATCTCTTTTTGTTCGGGTGTACCATGCTGCATTGCGTACAATAGAGGAAGTGTTGGTTTGCCTTCCGCTAAATCATCGCCCACATTTTTGCCCATTTCACTGCCATCAGAGGTGTAATCCATCACGTCATCAATGAGCTGGAAAGCCGTGCCAAGGTACTTACCATAGTTCTGTAGTGCCGTTTCAATTTCAGGAGAAGCATTACTTAATATCGCACCAATCTGGGTCGCTGCTTCAAACAAACGCGCCGTTTTCGAGTAGATCACCTGTAGGTAATTTTCCTCGGTAGTGTTTGGATCATTACAGTTCATCAATTGTTGCACTTCGCCTTCAGCGATAACGTTCACCGCATCGCTCATCAGCTCAAGGATCCTTAACGATCCTAGTGTAGTCATCATTTGGAAGGAACGCGTGTAGATGAAATCCCCCACTAACACGCTCGCTGCATTGCCAAATGCCGCGTTCGCTGTTGCCTTGCCACGGCGCATATCTGATTCATCGACAACGTCGTCATGCAGCAAGGTTGCCGTGTGGAGGAATTCAATAAATGCAGCGGCAGTCGTGTGCGCTTCACCTTGATAACCAAGGGCTCGAGCCGACAAAATAGCCAGCAAAGGACGCAGACGTTTCCCACCTCCGCTGACGATGTAGAATCCTAATTGATTGATTAAAGATACATCAGAGTTGAGCTGAGCTTGAATCGTTTCATTCACTTTTGCCATGTCATCGGCAGTAAGCGTTTGGATAGCTTTAAAATCCATGGTTAATCCGGCTGAAGTTAGAACCTATAAGGTGTTGTGTTCTTCTATAATTCTCGAATAATACACTAAAAAACGTTGATTAATACAAGGCTTAAAGGCATGATTGCGCCACTTTTCATTGGCGATTAGCTTTTCGCCAATTTTTTCAAAATATGGCTTGTCTTGGGGTACTCATTCGCGTAGAATCTGCGCCCTATTGATGATTAGTTTAGCGCACACCCAAATTGCTCAAATAAAAAGCATACGGCTGTGCGGAAAGAGCGGAGTAAAATATGTACGCTGTTTTCCAATCTGGTGGTAAACAACACCGTGTAAGCGAAGGTCAAACTCTTCGTTTAGAGAAATTAGACGTTGAAACTGGTGCAACTGTTGAATTTGATAAAGTTCTACTAGTTGCTAACGGTGAGCAAATCACTGTTGGGGCACCTCTTGTTGAAGGCGGTAAAATTACTGCTGAAGTAGTACAACACGGTCGTGGCGATAAAGTTAAAATCGTTAAGTTCCGTCGTCGTAAACACTCTCGTAAACAACAAGGCCACCGTCAGTGGTTCACTGAAGTGAAAATCACTGGCATCAACGCTTAAGTAATTTAGGAGAGTTTAACAATGGCACACAAAAAAGCTGGCGGTTCTACTCGTAACGGCCGCGATTCAGAAAGCAAACGTCTTGGTGTTAAGCGTTTCGGTGGTGAATCTGTTCTTGCAGGTAACATCATCGTTCGTCAACGTGGTACTAAGTTCCACGCAGGCACTAACGTTGGTATCGGTAAAGACCATACTCTTTTCGCTCTTACTGAAGGTAAAGTGAAATTTGAAGTTAAAGGTCCTAAAAACCGTAAATTTGTTAGCATCGACGCTGAATAAATTTATACCTAACTGAACTCAAAAGCCCTGCCGTTACGGTGGGGTTTTTTATTTATCAGCCGAACAGATAAGAAGACACTCTAATCACTAGAGTTTCTCCTTATGTGTTCCAATTGTGGATAAAACGAAGGATGATCACGGTCGATCCTGAATGTGTATCTGCTAGAATTTATATCATTGTGTGACAATGATATCGCAACGCAAAGAGCGTGGAGTAACAAATGAAATTCGTTGATGAAGCGATAATTAAAGTCGAAGCGGGTGATGGCGGTAACGGTGTCGTGAGCTTTTGGCGTGAAAAATTCGTGACGAAAGGCGGCCCTGATGGCGGCGATGGCGGCGATGGCGGCGACGTTTATATCCAAGCCGATGAAAACTTAAATACCTTGGTTGATTACCGATTCCAACGCTTTTACGCTGCTGAGCGCGGCCAAAATGGTGGTGGTGCTAACTGTACAGGTAAGCGCGGTAAAGACATTACTTTGAAGGTGCCTGTTGGGACTCGAGCGGTTGACATTCACACCAATGAAGTTGTGGGTGAAGTTGCAGAGCATGGCAAAAAAGTGATGGTCGCTAAAGGTGGCTGGCATGGTTTAGGTAATGCTCGCTTTAAGTCATCCGTTAACCGTGCACCACGCCAAAAAACCATGGGTAAAAAAGGTGAGGTGCGCGAATTACGCCTTGAGCTTTTATTGTTAGCTGACGTGGGTATGCTTGGCTTGCCGAATGCGGGTAAATCAACCTTTATTCGTTCTGTTTCAGCAGCGAAGCCAAAAGTCGCTGATTACCCCTTCACTACGTTGATCCCAAGTTTGGGTGTCGTGAGTGTGGTTCCTGAGAAAAGTTTCGTGATCGCTGATATTCCGGGCTTGATTGAAGGCGCGGCCGATGGTGCTGGTTTAGGTATTCGCTTCTTAAAGCACTTAGAACGTTGCCGAGTGTTGCTGCATATGATCGACATTCTTCCTATTGATCAAAGTGATCCTGCGCAAAATGCGCTGACCATCTTTGATGAGCTAGAGCAATACAGTGAAAAAGTGTCACAAAAACCTTGTTGGTTGGTGTTCAACAAAGTTGATCTGATGCTTGAAGAAGAAGCCGATGAAAAGATCCAAGAGATCTTAGATGCGCTAGCTTGGGAAGGGCGATACTTCAAAATTTCGGCAGTAAACCAACAAGGTACGGCGGATTTGTGCCGTGAGTTGGCTGACTATATGGAAACGTTACCTCGTGAGCAGGAAGAGCTCAGTGAAGCTCAGAAAGTCGATTTCATGTGGGATGATTACCATAAAGATGAGATGAACAGCCAAAATGTGATCACTGAAGATGGTGATGACTGGGATGATTGGGACGACGAAGAAGATGACGGCCACGTTATCTATGTTCGTGATTAATTTTCCTGAATTGATTGAGCCGCAATAATTATTGCGGCTTTTTTATAGCTAAATCATATTTAAAGCACCCAATTTCGGGCACACTATTGGGCTTTTAGGACGTTCGGAAAGGAATCATGACATCCAAACAGAGGCTTGTTTCTCGATTGATCGCCCAAGCTGGGCAAATGTTGTTGGCTCATGGTGCGGAAAGTACACTTGTGGGCGATATTATGCGTCGCATGGGAGCGGCCTGTGGCATGAGTGAAGTGGAAGTATCGCTCTCGGCGAGTTCACTTGTGCTAACCACGGTTTACGATGGCCATTGCATTACGACTGCGCGCCGTTGTCCTGATCGTGGGATCAATATGCGGGTAGTGACGCAAGTCCAGCGCATCTGTATCATGATGGAAAAAGGGATTTTAGATTATTCCCTTGCGCAGAAAAAACTCAATCAGATCAGCCCTGAACGCTACAACCGTTGGTTGGTTGTGGTGATGATTGGTCTTTCTTGTGCTGCATTTGCTCGTTTAGCTGGTGGAGATTGGACGGTGTTTACGATGACGTTCATTGCTTCTGCGGCGGGTATGATTGTGCGCCAAGAGATTGGGCATCGCCAATTTAATCCGCTCGTCAACTTTACGGTGACCTCATTTGTTACTTCGATCATTTCAGCGCAAGCTATCATCTACCAGCTAGGCAATAAACCAACCATTGTGATGGCTTCTTCTGTACTGATGTTAGTCCCCGGTTTTCCTTTAATTAATGCGGTCGCGGATATGCTTAAAGGTTATATCAATATGGGTATTGCCCGTTTTGTGATGGCAAGTTTGCTTACGTTGGCAACGAGTTTGGGCATCGTTGCGGCGATGAGCGTGACGGGTGTATGGGGGTGGTAGCGATGGATTGGATGAATTTATTACTCGGTTTAGCCAATGACATGTTTTTTGCTGCAATCCCAGCCATTGGTTTTGCTTTGGTGTTTAATGTTCCTGCACCAGCCCTAAAATATTGTGCGTTAGGTGGTGCGATTGGTCATGGCTCACGTTACTTAATGATGCAATTTGGAATTCCCATTGAGTGGGCGACTTTTTTTGCTGCAACTATCGTTGGAATGATTGGCGTGCGTTGGTCGCGTAAATTTTTAGCTCACCCTAAAGTGTTTACGGTAGCGGCTTTGATCCCAATGGTTCCCGGGGTTTTTGCCTTTAAAGCGATGATTGCAATGGTTGAAATTAACCATCTTGGTTTTACGCCAGAGCTGCTGGCGATACTGATGGATAATTTTTTAAAAGCGATGTTTATTATCGCGGGCTTAGCGGTTGGCCTTGCGGTGCCGGGTTTGTTATTCTATCGGCGCAAACCCATAGTGTAAGGGAATGGGCTATCTTTCGTGATGACACTTTAGGATCTTATTTATGATCATCAGCATGATTGCCGCGATGGCAGACAATCGGATTATTGGTAAAGACAATCAAATGCCATGGCATTTACCGGCAGATTTTGCATGGTTTAAACGCTGTACGTTGGGCAAACCAGTGATCATGGGGCGAAAAACTTATGAGTCTATTGGTCGCCCGTTACCTGGTCGCCATAATATCGTGATCAGTCGTGATGCTTCATTGGCAATTGAAGGGGTAAGTATTGTCTCTTCGATTGAAGAAGCCATTGAGGTTGCGGGTCATGTGGATGAAGTGATGATCATTGGTGGCGGCTCTATCTATCAAGCCTGTATGCCACAGGCCAATAAACTATACCTCACCTTTATTGACTTAAATATTGAGGGAGATACGCAATTTCCCGAGTGGGGGAGTGAGTGGCAAGAAGTTCATCGAGAAATGTATCAAGCGGATGATAAAAATGCTCACAACATGCAGTTTGTGGTTTTTGATAAGCAATAGAGGATTTCGGATCGATATTAAGCAACGATCCGGATCTTTTTATTCGTTAGCCTTTATGGGTTAACGCTGGTTGAGTGAAGTAGTGTTTATCTTCCCAGCGTAGCATGGTCAAACATCCTCCCCACACACAGCCAGTATCAAGCCCTATCACTTCGTCGCTGCGGTAACCTTCTAATGCAGCCCAGTGGCCAAAGAGGACTGTTTTATCGAGTTTAAGGCGTTTGGGTAGGGCAAACCACGGTAACAATTCTTCATCTTTTATTTCTTGAGGGGGAAGTTTGCACGCCATATCAAGACGCCCATCAGCAAAGCAAAAACGCATCCGAGTATAGGCATTGATGGTATAGCGATAGCGGTCAATCCCTTCTAGCTTCGAGCTCCACATATCAGGTGTGTTGCTGTACATCTGCTCGATAAGCCAACGCCAACGATCACTTTGCAAAATACTTTCGACTTCTTTTGCTGCTTGACGTGCAGTTTCAAGATCCCACAGAGGAGAAATCCCCGCATGGCACATAACAAAGTCAGCATGTTCAGCGAGGAGCGGTTGATGGCGCAACCAAGTGAGCAGCTCTGTTGCATCGTTCGCTTGTAATATGGGTAAGGTTTTATCACGAGGTTTACATGGGTGGATGCCCAGCGAGACGGCCAGTAGGTGAAGATCGTGATTGCCTAGAACGATACGCGCCGAACTACCCAATTGTTTGATAAAACGTAGCGTTTCTAGAGATTTAGGGCCTCTTGCTACTAAGTCGCCAGCTACCCACAGTGTGTCTTGTTGTGGTTGGAATTGCACTTGAGCCAATAAACACTGTAGTTCATCAAAACAGCCTTGAATGTCGCCGACAATATAGTTCGCCACGGCTACCTCTTTTAATTTAAAACATTAGGAATAGCGAGACGAAAAGGCTCAATTTCAACAATAAATTCAGCGTCCGCTTCATCTAACATAATGTAATGACCTTGCATCACACCGACTGGCGTTTCCAACGCCGTACCACTGTTATAGCGGTACTCATCATTGGGCAAGATAATCGGTTGTTCCCCGACCACGCCATCACCTTCCACAGACATCTGTTTGCCATTCGCATCGGTAATTAGCCAACGGCGGCTCATCAGCTGTACTTGCTGGTTGCTGAGATTACGGATGGTGATCACATAGGCAAAGATATAGCGGTGTAAATCGGGATTGGACTGCTCGGGGAGATACTGGGTATGGACTTGGATTTTGATACAAGGTTCAGAGATATCCATGTTAACTCCTTGTTTTTATAGATGAGCGATAGACATTGGCCGTTTATCGCTCAATCGTTATTAGGCGTGATGAGCGTCTAACCAGTTTGCCATAGCAACAAACTGTTCAAGTGTTAGGTTTTCCGGGCGCATGCCAGGGTTGACCCCAAGTTCTTCTAGCGTTTCCACCTCAATCAAACCTTTGTAGCAGTTGCGTACGGTTTTACGACGTTGGTTAAAACCATCTCGGCAGACACGCTCTAACCACTTCATGTTTGTCGTTGGATGCGGCAGTACTTCATAAGGCACCAAACGCACCACGGCTGAATCAACTTTCGGTGGCGGCACGAAAGCCGTTGGCGGAACTTCCAACACAGGAACCACTTTACAGAAATACTGCGTCATAACCGTTAAGCGCCCGTAAGCTTTACTGCCGGGACCGGCAGCTAAACGGTTGACCACTTCTTTTTGCAGCATGAAGTGCATATCTTGAATATCTTTATGGAATTCAAATAAGTGGAACATTAATGGCGTTGAAATGTTGTATGGCAAGTTGCCGAAAATGCGCAGTTTATTATTCGGCTTCACCAACTGCGTAAAGTCAAAGCGCATCGCATCGCCTTCGTGAATCGTCAATTTACTCGATAAT
Source organism: Vibrio sp. V09_P4A23P171 (assembly GCF_963875615.1). Classification (NCBI taxonomy): domain Bacteria; kingdom Pseudomonadati; phylum Pseudomonadota; class Gammaproteobacteria; order Vibrionales; family Vibrionaceae; genus Vibrio; species Vibrio sp. V09_P4A23P171. The sequence goes on along the minus strand of NZ_CAWNMR010000003.1, from coordinate 25,403 downwards.
TCTGGGTGGTTGCGCAGGCGCTCAGCTAAGTCACGGTCTAGCTCAATAACAGTGAATTTATCCACTTCGCGGCCGACTGGCTCAGTTATCGCTCCAAGACCGGGGCCGATCTCAACCAAATTTTGTCCCGGACGAGGGTTAATCGCAGAGACGATGCCATCAATAATGTATGGATCGTTTAGGAAGTTTTGACCAAAACGTTTACGCGCTTTGTGCCCTAAGTGGACATCATTTCTCATAGTTTTCTCGAAATTAATTAGGTTTCTTTTCTACCAAGTCAATCGCGTAGGCGAGTGCTGTTCTAAAGCTCCCTGTATCCGCAAGCCCTTTCCCTGCCAATTCGAGTGCGGTGCCATGATCGACCGATGTTCTTATAAAGGGTAGACCAAGAGTAATATTTACTGAACGACCAAAGCCTTTGTACTTTAATACGGGCAGGACTTGGTCGTGATACATGCCTAAAACAGCATCGGCATCTTGCAAGTATTTGTCATTGAAGATGGTGTCGGCTGGTAGTGGGCCAATCAAATTAATGCCATCTTGCTGACGAATTTTTTCTAGTGTTGGAGTGATGGTTTCTATCTCTTCACGGCCCAGACAGCCATCTTCTCCCGCGTGTGGGTTTAAACCACACACATAAATTTTGGGTTGAGCAATGGCAAATTTTTCCACCAAATCTTTATGCAAAATAGTGATGATTTTTTCTAACCGCTCGACCGTTACTGCCTTTGATACATAAGCCAGTGGAATATGTGTTGTCACTAGCGCGACTCTCAACCCTTCTGTTGCGAGCATCATAACCACCAGTGGAGTATTAGATTTTTCAGCAAAGAATTCAGTGTGGCCGCTAAATGCAACGCCAGCTCGGTTGATCACCCCCTTGTGCACAGGGCCGGTGACAATAGCATCAAATTCATCATTCATACAGCCTAAAGCGGCTCTTTCTAATGTATTTAATACATAATGTCCATTGGCTTCATTCAGTTTCCCCGTTATCACCGGTGCGCCGAGGGGAATATGATCCACTACTAACCGTCCCGCTTGCTGTGGTTTTGGTGCAGAGGTGACTGAGTAGTCTTCCAATATAACGTCAATATTGAGCTCTTTAGCGCGCTCTGCAAGCAAGCTTTTATCCGCGCATACCACCAGTTGATGTGCCCAATCTTCTTTTGATAAGGCCAGCACCAAATCTGGGCCAATACCCGCGGGCTCGCCAGCGGTAACCACGATGCGTTTAATTGTCATCTTGGTTGTCCTGTATAATTTCTACAAAGGCACTGGCACGCATTTCTTGTAGCCATGCGCTGGCTTCTTCATTGAATTTTCGATTAAAAAGAATGCGATAAGCTTTGTTTTTCAGTGCAGAGTCGGTGCGGTCGACTTCACGGCGATCAAGCACTTCGACAATATGCCAACCATGAACGGTTTTAAAGGGTTCGCTGATTTGCCCAACCGATAATGTTTCGATTTGATGCTGAAACTCCGGCACGTACAGATCCGGTGTTTGATAACCCAATTCGCCATTTTGCGCCGCAGAGCCGGGATCTTGGCTGTATTGCTGCGCCAATTCACCAAAGGTCGCTTCACCTGCCTTAATGCGACGAATGAAGTCATGTAGCTCTTTTTGTACGCCGTCATCGCTTAAAATGACCGTGGGTTTGATTAAAATATGGCGTGCATTAACTTCCGTGACCGCGACGGTTTCTAATCCTTTGACGTCATCAATTTTAAGAATGTGGAAACCGACGCCACTGCGAAATGGCCCAATAATAGAGCCTTTGTTTTGCATTTTGATTTGGTCGGCAAAAATTGTCGGCATTTCTTCTTTGCGCATCCAGCCCCAATCACCACCTTGCAGCGCTTTCGGACCTTTTGAATAGGTATAAGCCATGGTGCTGAAATCCGCTCCTTGGTTGAGTTTTTCGACTAAGGTTTTGGCTTGCTGTTCTACTGCGGCCTTATCTTGAGTGTCGTCAACACGCAGTTGGATGTGGCTGATTTTATATTGCACCGTTGCATTGGTTTCTTGCGCAAGAATATTGGCTAAGTTGTCCACTTCGTCCGGTAATATATTGATCCGGCGACGAACTAAAGCATTGCGCGCTTCACTTGCTGCAATTTCTTTACGTACTTGTTCGCGAAATTCGGCATAAGTCAGCCCTTCAGCAGTAACAGAAGCGTTAAGCTGTTCCAGGGTTTGATTATTGTTTTTCGCGATGTCGGCGATCGCGTCACTGAGTCGGTTATCGTCAATGCGAACGCCAATGCGTTGTGCTTCTTGTTGCTGAATGGTATCAATAATCAATTTTTCAACCACTTGCTCACGCAGCACTGTGTCTTCGGGTAGCGTTTGACCATTTTTCTTTGCATTAATGGTCAAGGTTTTTAATGCACCATCAATGTCACTCTGTAAAATAACGCCACTATTGACGATGACGGCGACGCGATCGAGCTCAACAGGAGTAGCGTATGCGGTGTTTAGGCTTAATGTTGCCATCAATCCAATCAGTGTGTGTTTCCACAATTTCATTTGTAGTCCTATCAAAATGAGCAAGGGCCTTTACGCTTAAGCAAAGGCCGGATAAATTAGTTGTTTAGGAAAAATGGACGACCATAACTTAATGAATTTCCAGCGCTGTCTACGCCCGTCGTTCCGGAACCTGCACCAATCGTGGTGCCAAAACCGACAATACCAAAGTTCAAACTAAAGTTATTTTCGTAGAGTGGCGTAGCATTAGGGTCAGTAACAAAATCACCATCCCATTTCCGCAGTTGATTACTATAAGTAAAACCAATATACCAACAATCTGAGGTGTAGCTTAGGTTAGCCAGCCACTCCAGGCTCTTTTCCGTGGTTAAATCGTAGAAGTACTGTCCGCTAGCATTCCACTTTTTGGAGATCTGATACCCAGCCAGTAAACCAGCTTGTGAAATGCCATCTTTGGTAATGGCATTGATATTGGTAATTGTATCGCCAACGGTATTATCAATATACTCTTTGGTGACGTAACGATAGTTAGTTTGAATGTATCCAGAACCCACTCGGTACTCGAGAGTACTATTGGCGAGCTGCATCGTACTGCTATCAATGTCGTATTGAACCCCGCCATGGTAGAAGAGTAAATCATCATAGTTGAAGTCCATTTCGACGGCCCAAGCCGAATAGTTGGAGTTGTTGGTTGAATTATCTCCCTCATTAGGGGAGGAATTCTTGAGATCTTTTTTGAGGTAAAAAATCTGGCCAAAAGAGATATTTAAACGTTCTTTATACTGATCGTCGAAAAACCGTGAAGAGGCACCGTAGCTGATCTGATTTGCCGGGGCAATATAATCGACACCACTGTATTTACGGCTGCGGAATAAACCATAATAATCGGTTTGCAGTAGCGTTGTATCATACAACCCGATATTGCGCTGATCTTCTCTCGGTACGTACAGGTACTGAATCTGCGGCTCAAGTGTCTGCGTATAGTCATCAAACAGAACCGTATCTCTTTCCAGTACTAATCCCGCATGAGTTCTAAATTCCGGAATGATGCGTGAAACGCTCTCTTTTAGGTCTTTATAGTTATCCGAATTGAGGTCAACACCGCTGAGATCTTGTTGGTAATAAGTACCAAGCACTCGCGCTTCGGTTGTCCAAGTGCCCCAGGTGTTACTGAGAGGAATAGTAAAGCCTGGTTCAATGTGCGCTCGGGTGGCTGCAGGTTTTCCTCTTGCATCGGTTTCAAAACGCGATAGATGGCTCACCATATCAAAGTTCAAATACGGTAATAATTCGGGGGCATAGTAATTAAACGCAATCTGTGGCATCAAGCGATAGGGTTGGTTGGTGCTAGTTTTGTCTTCTGTAAGCAGCTGAAAGTCGCGAACCAGTATCGATGAATCCCAATTGTGGGTCCGGTAGGTGGCTTTACCTTCTTGGATAAGCTGACCATCTTCTCGGTTACCGATACCTGAGTCTAAGTCACTAAAGTAGCTAATGTCACTGACTTGAGAGTAGTCAATTTCAAACTTCCAAGCTTGGTTGAAAATACCACTGTGTTGGTATTGGAAGCCCCAGCGGCTGCCCTTTTCCGGATGTTTTTGATCATCAGGTAAATATTCAGATTTAATGTTACCTGTACCAAAATCATTCAGATAACGGAATTCACTGTTTAATTGCGTACCGCGTTCTTGCATATATTTAAAGGTCGTTTCTAGGTCATAGTTTGGCGCTAAGTTCCAATAAATAGGTACTTGGGCTTCAAAACCATCGCTAGAACCGTAAGAAACGGTAGGGTATAAAAATCCCGTTTTACGTGTGTCGCCAATCGGCACCGTAAGAAATGGCAGATAAAAAATCGGAATATTTTGAATCTCGAAGCGCGGATTATAAAAAGTGGCTTGCTCTTCATTTTGGTCAATATCAATGCTGGATGCTTTTAATCGCCATGCATTATTGCCTTCAGGGCAAGAGGTAATCGAACCATCTTCTATCTCATAAACGGCCTTACCTGTTTTGGAAATATACACAGCTTCACCACGGCCGGGTTCACACAAAAATTGATATTTTGTGTTCTCTAATGTCATTAAATCTGTATTAAGATTGTTGGTGGCTTTGTCAGAAATGGTCCTTACTTCACCGTCACTGAAGTTGACATTACCTTGCGCAACTACAATATTATCTTTCTGATGCAGGGTAACGGTATCCGCTAGAATGCGTTTTTTACCTTGAACAACGACCACATTGCCTGAGTAGTTTGCGCGTTCACCGTTCACGGCTTCTAGCGTATCAGCCTCGACATTAATCGGTTGCTGACTTGAGTTTTCTGCTTCAGGTTCGTTGATCAAACATTGATCTATAGCGGGCATTTCCTGCACACTATTGTCTAACATAGCTTCTGCTTGAGTCTGTGGCACAAAAAGAGCTGCGCTAATTGAAGCGGCTAACAAGGTGCGGGAAAAACATGACATCGAGTTGTACTATCCTGTTTGAACTTGATTGATTCGGAAGATGGATGGCCGAATGTAAAATAAAACGTTTCTTATCATAAAGGAAATTGAAGCTCCCGGCACTATCAGACCGCTTTACTCCTGAAAAATTCATAGATTGAGAGCACATAATGCATATTTTTGGCAAAATTCTTGGCGCTTTTTTTGGCTTCTTATTTGGAGGACCGTTTGGCGCATTTTTTGGTTTGTTTCTCGGGCATCAATTTGATAAAGCTCGTCGTTTGAATCAAGCGGGGTTTAAAACTAGCTCATTTGGTTCTGGGCCAAGCCAAACTGAGCGACAAGACGAATTTTTTAAAGCCGCTTTCGCGGTCATGGGCCATGTTGCTAAAGCGAAAGGGCAAGTCACCAAAGAAGAGATCCAGCTAGCTACCATCATGATGGAGCGTATGAACTTACATGGTGAGCAACGTAAAGCGGCTCAAGATGCGTTTCGTGAGGGGAAAGAGAGTGGCTTTCCTTTAGAGGAAGTGTTGGAGCGTGTGCGCCTTTCTACGGGTGGACGCTTTGACTTGTTGCAATTTTTCCTCGAATTGCAAATATCAGCCGCGTTTGCCGATGGGGATGTTCACCCTAGCGAGCGCAATGTACTGCACAAAATCGCTCGTAGTTTGGGTTTCTCATCCGATCAACTGGAAAGACGCTTGCGTATGCAAGAAGCGGCCTTTCGTTTTCAACAAGGCGGAAATTTTGGTGGCCAACAACAAGGCTACCAGCAATCTGGGCAGTGGCAACAAGCCGCGCAAGCTGAACGCCTCACTGATGCTTACGATGTGTTAGGCGTGAGTAAAGATGCGGATGCTAAAGAGATTAAACGTGCCTATCGCAAATTGATGAATGAGCATCACCCAGATAAATTGATGGCCAAAGGCTTACCACCAGAGATGATGAACGTTGCGAAAGAAAAATCGCAAGAGATCCAAAATGCGTACGATTTGATTAAGAAAGAGAAGGGTTTTAAGTAACCGGCTATCGTGAATTACCGCGAACGTTCCAATCGATTGAGCTGGTGCAAACTGGCTCTTTTTATTATGAGCATACGCAAGACACAAAAAAAGCCAAGTTTGAAAACTTGGCTTTAGAAAGTGGCTCCCCCTGCAAGACTTGAACTTGCGACATACGGATTAACAGTCCGCCGTTCTACCGACTGAACTAAGGGGGAACAGAATGTTTGCTTATCTTATGCAGATAAATGGTGCCGACTACCGGAATCGAACTGGTGACCTACTGATTACAAGTCAGTTGCTCTACCTACTGAGCTAAGTCGGCGCCGAATCAATAAGCAGTGCTCATTGATGAAAAGTGGCTCCCCCTGCAAGACTTGAACTTGCGACATACGGATTAACAGTCCGCCGTTCTACCGACTGAACTAAGGGGGAACAGGTTTAAAGAATGGTGCCGACTACCGGAGTCGAACTGGTGACCTACTGATTACAAGTCAGTTGCTCTACCTACTGAGCTAAGTCGGCACATTTTTATCTTTAAATTTATTGTCTGTGCTAGGCACCAACAATTTAGAAACTGTGGTGCCCGGAGGCGGAATCGAACCACCGACACGAGGATTTTCAATCCTCTGCTCTACCGACTGAGCTATCCGGGCGACGGGGTGTATTAAAAGGTTTTTCGCATTTAACGTCAACAGTAAAATGCAAAAAAAATGTCGTTTGTTGTTTTTCTATACTTAGTGACTCGTTTTTACCCATTTTCGTTAAAAATTAGTGTCAGATTAGATAGGGAAAGAGGCGTTGAAAAGAAAATAGGAGCTTTGAATGGAGCAAATAGCGAATAAAAGCGCGTTGAAAAACACACGTTTATCCGCTTGGTTACACTAAAGGAGCAAACTCACCAGACTGGTTTTAGTTTTTGACGGAAAATGGACTGACCCATAATTTAATCGTTGTAGAGGTAATCGTTGTAGAGGTAATCGCTGTAGAGGTAGAGGGGATTGGATAAATATGACAGGTAATAAAAAAGCCAAGTCGTTAGACTTGGCTTTAAAAGTGGCTCCCCCTGCAAGACTTGAACTTGCGACATACGGATTAACAGTCCGCCGTTCTACCGACTGAACTAAGGGGGAATTATCTGTGTAAGTCTAAGACTTCGCACCAAATAATGGTGCCTCGAGGCGGAATCGAACCACCGACACGAGGATTTTCAATCCTCTGCTCTACCGACTGAGCTATCGAGGCAATAAATGGTGCCGACTACCGGAATCGAACTGGTGACCTACTGATTACAAGTCAGTTGCTCTACCTACTGAGCTAAGTCGGCGCACTTTATTTATTGCTTGCTGCTACTTTAACAAAAGCACCAACAATTTAATTTGTGGTGCCCGGAGGCGGAATCGAACCACCGACACGAGGATTTTCAATCCTCTGCTCTACCGACTGAGCTATCCGGGCAACGGAGCGCTATTAAACGGATTTTCCCTTCAATCGTCAACTGCTTTTTGGAAATTTTTTGAAAAAACGGTTTGTTTGCTGCGAATTTAGACAAAGCTGCGCTTTTTTATCCACCTGCGTTAAATTCCTTCTTGAATTTTGTTACTTTTTCTAAGTACCTTCTCGATTCAGCATTAGGGTGTTTTTGGGTCAGCGCCCAATAGACTTGATTGGGTTGCAGTGAATTTAAGTCCCTCATCGCTCGTTTCCTATCTTTACTAAAGGTATTGAGTACTCCTCCTGTACCGCCGTTGTAGGCCGAAATCATACTGTATTCGAGCGACGTTGGATGGCTGACCTCTTTGAGGTAGCGGTTTTTCAGAATATAAAAATAGGCCGTTCCCGTATCAATATTTTTTTCGGGATCAAACAGATATTCAGGACTGGGCTCACCAGATTTATTTTTGACCAGTTTAAAAACATCTCGACCTGCGGTTTTAGGAACCACTTGCATCAAGCCATACGCATTGGCCCAACTGACAGCGTAGGGGTTAAAGCTACTTTCAGTTTTTATGATCGCGTAGATCAGATCTTCGGGAATGTTATATTTTTTCGAGGCTCGGTGCACGATGTCGGCGTATTTATAACCTCGTTTAGAGGCATGATCCGCTACCATAGGAATTTCCACATAGTAGGCTTTTTTGAAATCAACGTTCTTAACTTTTAATTTATTTTCAATAAGATAATCAGCAAATCGATTCGCGCGCCAACCCCACTGGATCGGTTGTTTATCTTGATCAAGCACTTGGTTGTACAAAAATGGCTGACCATTCAATTCGATATTTTGTGAAGAGAAAAGGTCAACGTGTGCGGGATCATCAGGCGTGAGCAAGGTGGTAATAATGGCATTGCGCAGATGTTTTTTGGGGTCAGTTGGGGAAACTGTTTCGATAATAATGGTTCCCGTGGAGAAATTGACTTCGGAACGACTCAGGTAATTATCGATGTATTTTACATAGTTGCTTTTACCGGCGACTTTGATCTCTTTACTGCCCCAGCGTTTCTCAATGTTGCCAGAAAAACTGCTGATCAGTGCATCTAAGGCGGCGGTATCTTTGACAAATTGCCCGGGTAATTGCGCTAAGTTTTTGGCAAAACGGTTGGTCGGCTCATAGTCGACGCTGTATATGCGTTCAACTAATTCTCGGCTACAACCGGCCAGTAGCATTGCAATAAAAAAGTAAGTCAGCTTTCTCATTATCTTCCCAATACAAAAATGACATCAGAGCGTTTACCATGATGTCATTGATTATCCTCGAAATAAATAAGGTATCTCTTATTTGCTTGGTGGCGTGTAGCCTTCGATATGGACCTCTTTTCCTTCAAATAGGAAGTTGGTCATTTCGGTTTCCAGCAATTTACGATGTTCAGGGTCCATCATATTGAGTTTTTTCTCGTTGATCAGCATGGTTTGCTTATGCTGCCATTGTGCCCAAGCCTCTTTTGAGATGTTGTCAAAAATACGTTTACCTAATTCACCTGGGTACAGTTGAAAATCCAAACCGTCGGCTTCTTTATTTAGTCGAGCACAAAATACAGTGCGGCTCATGGTCACTTCCTCTTCGGTGTTTTAAGGGTTAATTTCAAATGGAAGGCTTTCTAGCAACTGTTTTACAGGAGCGGCTAAGCCGATTTGTTCCGGTTGGGCTAAGTTATACCAAAGACCTTTGCTTGCTTCCATGATGATGTTCGGTTGTTGAGATAACTCCACCAAGATCGGTGTGATCTCTAAATGATAATGGCTAAACGTGTGGCGAAAAGCGATGAGTGGGCGAATAGAGCGGATAGCGCTCTCTTTGATGGCTCTGTGATCAAGTTGATCTTCGATGGCGCTATTGGGGTTTTCAGGGAAGCAAAATAATCCACCCCAAATTCCACTTTGAGGGCGCTGTTCTAACCATACTTGATGGTTATGGTGCAGCATCACAAACCAAGTTTGTTTGGTTGGTTTGTCTGTTTTTGGTTTTTTGCCCGGATAATCGAGTGGGTTATTTTGTTTATTGGCGATGCAAAAAGATTCAACTGGGCAGAGCGTGCATTTCGGTTTGCTGCGTGTGCAGACCATCGCCCCCATATCCATCATGGCTTGGTTATATTTATCAACATCTTGCGCTGGCGTATTTTGTTCGGCATGTTGCCACAACTGAGTTTCAACTTTTTTTTGCCCCGGCCAGCCTTCGACAGCAAAACAGCGGGCTAAAGTACGCTTTACGTTACCATCTAAAATGGCGTGCGGCTGCTTATAAACCGAAGAAAGCACCGCCGCAGCGGTTGAGCGGCCAATACCCGGTAGAGCATTCATCTGTTCGATATCAAGGGGAAACTCACCGCCATATTCGCTGGCCACTATTTTGGCTGCTTTGTGTAGATTGCGCGCACGTGCGTAATAACCAAGGCCGGTCCATAGGTGCAGTACCTCGTCTTGTTCTGCATTGGCCAGATCAATCACGGTTGGAAAACGTTGCATGAAGCGTTCGAAATAAGGGATTACCGTGGCGACTTGAGTTTGTTGGAGCATAATTTCCGACAGCCAAACGCTGTAGGCCGTTTTGTTTTGTTGCCACGGCAAATGTTTGCGCCCATAGGCGTCATACCATTTTAAAATGGCGTTAGCGAAAGGTGTCACGACAGGCTCTTTGGTTTATAGTTTTAGTGGAGCAAAATTGCACCACATAAATGTGACGTTGTAAAACGGACAAATTGTGTGGATTTATCCAACAAGTTTATTTCGATAACACTTGCACCGAGAATAATTCTTTGGATAATCCCCGCTTTGATTAATCAATGTGCAGGCAAGATCAATGAGTGAAGTAACCACCAACGAATATACCGAAGAAGGCAAAATACTGCGTCGAATCCGTAGTTTCGTTCGTCGTGAGGGTCGATTAACCAAAGGCCAAGAAGCGGCAATGAATGAATGTTGGCCAACAATGGGTATTGATTTCCAGCCACAATTGCTCGATTGGGCGGCGGTTTTTGGTAACGATAACCCGGTGGTTTTAGAAATCGGTTTTGGTATGGGCGCTTCATTAGTTGAAATGGCTAAAAATGCACCGCAAAAAAACTTCTTTGGTATTGAAGTGCATAGCCCAGGTGTTGGCGCCTGTTTGTCAGCCGCTCGTGATGCTGGCGTGACTAATTTACGCGTGATGTGCCATGATGCAGTGGAAGTGTTTGAACACATGATCCCTGATGGTAGCCTGCATACACTGCAACTGTTCTTCCCTGATCCTTGGCACAAAAAACGTCACCACAAGCGCCGTATTGTGCAGTTAGAATTTGCGGAAATGGTGCGTCAAAAACTAAAAATGGAAGAGGGTATCTTTCATATGGCGACGGACTGGGAAAACTACGCTGAGCATATGATTGAAGTGATGAATCAAGCGCCGGGCTTTGCCAATATTGCCGCAGAAGGTGACTATATTCCTCGTCCAGAAGAGCGTCCTTTGACTAAATTTGAAGCGCGTGGTCACCGTTTAGGTCATGGTGTGTGGGATATAAAATATAAACGCACCGCGTAACGACTCACTTTTGTTGCTGCAACAAAATTAGCGATTAAAGAAAAGCCAACATTGTTGTAATGTTGGCTTTTTCGGCCTTAGCGCCCTACGAAAATCATTATAAAAATAGAGAAAAACATTTCTCACCCGAGGTAAAGTCACCCATGAAGCTAACACCCAATCTACTTGCTGATATTTTGTGTGAGGTTCGCCCACTGATCGGCAAAGGAAAAGTCGCCGATTACATTCCTGCTTTAGCCAAAGTACCGAATAACAAGCTGGCGATCGCGGTTTACACCAATCAAGGTGAAGTGATTTCGGCTGGAGATGCCACGGAAGGATTCTCAATTCAATCCATCTCTAAAGCTTTGAGCTTAACGCTTGCTATGATGCTTTATAAACCAGAAGAGCTATGGCTTCGTGTCGGAAAAGAGCCTTCAGGCCAAGCGTTTAATTCGATGATCCAGCTTGAAATGGAGCAGGGCATTCCGCGTAACCCTTTTATCAATGCTGGAGCTATTGTGGTGGCGGATATGCTGCATAGCCGTTTATCAGCCCCTCGGCAGCGCTTACTGGAGTTTGTACGTCAGTTGTCGGGTGAAGAGGGCATCGTATACGACAAAGTGGTAGCGGCTTCAGAAATGATGCACAGCGATCGCAATGCTGCCATCGCCTATTTGATGCGATCGTTTGGTAATTTCGATAATGACGTTATCCCGGTGCTGCACAACTATTTTCACGCTTGTTCACTTAAAATGAGCTGTGTTCAATTAGCGAAAACCTTCAGTTATCTGGCGAATAAAGGGGTGTCCGTGCATACCAAGGAAGCGATAGTAACGCCGACACAAAGTAAGCAGATCAATGCCTTATTGGCGACTTGCGGTTTGTATGATGGCGCAGGAGAGTTCGCTTATCGTGTTGGCATGCCGGGTAAATCGGGCGTAGGTGGCGGTATTATTGCTGTTGTTCCTGGGGAGATGACGATTGCGGTTTGGTCGCCAGAGCTTGATGCGTCAGGTAATTCTTTAGCGGGCACTAAGATGTTAGAACTCTTGGCTGAGCGTATTGGTCGCTCTATCTTTTAAGTTCAATATTTTCTGACAGCCCGTGTTTTTGGCAAAAGATTGGCTACCGATTAGGTTAGCCAATCTCTGTTGGGGTTATCTTTTTAGTCGTCAGCCATAAAGGCTTCGAGCAAGTCATTAAGAAACAGTTTTCCTTTTTCTGTGATTTGCCAGTGACTTTCGGTTTGCGTTAAATAGTGTTCGGCTAGTGCCCAATCTATCGTTGGTTGAATCACGCTTAAACTTAATCCAGTTGTTTCAACAAAGTCTTGTTTCGGACAAGGTTCCATCAAGCGAAAGCGGTTCATGAAGAATTCAAAAGGGCGATCCGCAGCGGCGACTTCAAATTCGTCATCCAAGTAAGGTTTGAGTAAATTGAGATAGCCACGCGGATGCTTCACCTTAGTGGTGCGTACAATACGCCCATCGTTAAAGCTGAGCTTGCCATGCGCGCCACAACCAATCCCTAGATAATCACCAAAGCGCCAGTAATTTAAGTTGTGTTGGCATTGATAGCCGGGCTTGCTATAGCCAGAAATTTCATACTGCACGTACCCAGCGGCGGCCAATTTTTGGTGACCCAGCTCAAAAATATCCCACAGTGCGTCATCATCTGGCAAAGTAGGCGGTTTAAAGTAGAAAACCGTATTAGGTTCAATGGTCAGTTGATACCAAGAAAGATGAGGTGGGTTTAGTGCAATCGCTTTGTCTAAATCAGCCAGCGCTTGTTCACAGTTTTGATCGGGTAAGCCATGCATCAAATCTAAGTTGAAGCTGTTTAAGCCAATTTGATGAGCTAATTGAGCGGCATTAACCGCTTCTTGCTGACCATGAATTCGCCCTAAACGTGCCAGTTTTTGTGGCTCAAAACTTTGTACACCAATCGAGATGCGCGTCACCCCTGCTTGTCGATATCCAACAAAACGGTCAGCCTCTACCGTGCCCGGGTTAGCTTCCATGGTGATTTCAATCCCAGGCTTAAACGCAATACGCGCTTCAATGCCTTGCAGCAGGCGAGCAATACCTTCAGCAGAAAAAAGACTCGGTGTACCACCGCCAATAAAAATGGAATGCAATGGGCGAGGATGGTCTGCAAGGCGGTATTTGGCGATATCGGTATCGAGATCCTCCAATAGCGCATCAATGTATTCACGTTCAGGAATATCGTGCTTTAGCGCGTGAGAGTTAAAATCACAATAGGGGCATTTTTGTACACACCACGGGATGTGCACGTACAAACTCAGCGCGGGTGGTTGCAACATTATGAATTTTGCTCGCTTAAGGTTTTAAATAGCATTTTTAGCGCTTTGCCACGATGTGAAAGCTGCTTTTTACGTGCAGGTAGCAGTTCAGCTGAAGCGCAGTTATCTTCAGGGACAAAGAAGATCGGATCATAACCAAAACCGTTACTGCCGTGAGCTTGGTGCAAGATGCGACCTTGCCACGTACCATGGCAGACCAATGGTGTTGGGTCATTTTCGTGACGCATGAAAACCAGCACGCAATGAAAATGAGCGGTGCGTTGTTCGTCTGGTACGCCTTCCATCGCAGCTAATAATTTTTCTAGGTTTTGTTGGTCACTGGCATTTTCACCAGCGTAGCGCGCCGAGTAAATCCCCGGAGCACCTTGCAGATAATCCACTTCTAAGCCGGAGTCATCGGCAATCGCAGGTAAGCCAGTGATTTTGGCAGCATGTCGTGCTTTGATGATCGCATTCTCAATAAAGGTGGTGCCAGTTTCCTCGGCTTCTGGGACGTTTAATTCTGTTTGCGCCACCACATCAAAACCGAAATCAACCAGCAGATCAGCCATTTCGCGCACTTTGCCTTGGTTTCCTGTGGCTAATACTATTTTTTTCATTGTGCTGTTTCTCTATTCTTCGACGTAGAATTTTTGGGTAAATTTAAGCTTACCGGTACCTTTTAAGCCCGCATCAACCTCAATGTCAAAACTCAAATTCTCTTCATTGGTAATGGGGAATTCAGCGAGGTAATAAATCGCGTTGCCCTCTTTGAATTGTTTAAATTCAAGTTCACGTACCTGACCGATTAGGTTTTTCGCATTGCCTTTGAGTGTCGCTTCCATAGCTGGTTTACCTAAGGCCGAGTTATCTAATACGCTGATGTTTAAAATAGCCGAGTAACCATTACGTTTTAACTGATAACTGCGCGCCACTTGTGGCGTTAAAAATGTTGAGTTGAAAGCTGAGTAGTGAACTTCAACATTCTTGATGGTTTGAAACTGCTCGGCGAGTGTGGGTAGCGAAATAAAGGCTATAACAAACGCTATCATCCATTTACGCATGTGGTGCTCCTTACAAAACAGAGTGGGCTAAATAAAAAGCCATCACAAGATGGCTTCAATCGGCTCTGGTATCACTTGAGGTGAATGAATTCGGACTTGTTTATGGCGTCCCAATTCCCCTTTTTCTATCTCGATTAAACCTTTGGCGACTTTAAATTGTTTGGCCAAGAATTTGGTTAAATGCGCGTTGGCTTTGCCATCAACAGGCGGTGCGGTGATGGCAATTTTGAGTTCCTCACCATGCAAGCCGACGATACTATCGCGGCTTGCTTTGGGTTGGATGTAGAGCTTGAGGATTAGATCCTCTCCCTCTTGCCAAACAGCAGATGACATTACAACTGATACCATACTGGGCCAATAAAATCGCCCATTAGGAAGTTAGCAAACTGCAGCACAATAAACAGCACCAATACACTTAAATCAAAACCACCCATCGCTGGTAGGATACGGCGGATCGGCGCAAGCATCGGCTCGGTTAATTGATGAAATACGTATTCAATCGGGCTGCGGCCTTGGCTAACCCAACTAAGAATAGCGCGGATCAACAGCACCCAGAACAGTAAACCGCCAGCGGCTTTGACTAACGAGAGTAAGCCTAAGAATAAAAAGTAGACGCTAAAACTAACTGCACCACCTGATGCCACCAGCATTAAGGCAATAAATTTCAATACGCACAGCACGTACGCAAAGAGAACCGTGGCCAAATCTAGGCTACCAATGGATGGAATCGCTCGGCGCAGTGGGCCAACCACAGGTTGTGTTGCTTTGACGATAAACTGGGAGAATGGGTTATAGAAATCGGCACGCGCTGCTTGTAACCAGATACGTAAAATTACGACCATGATGTACAGATCAAACAGGGTGGAGATCAAAAAACTCATTGAATTCATAGCTAGCCCTTAATATGAGTAGAGTGTCGTTTGCGCTATAGCTTAGTGAAACGCCACTAGGATTAAAACAGTTTTTCCATTTCTTGTGCACGAGTTACGGCCGCTTGCATCGCTTGTGCAACGATATTGGCAAGTTGATGCTCGTTAAAGGTGCGAATCGCCTCGGCGGTGGTGCCGCCTTTGGAGGTCACTTGTTCACGCAATGTCGAGAGTTCAATCTCAGGGTTTGCCACCACCATTTCGGCTGCGCCTAACGCCGCTTGTTGTACTAACAAACGGGCCGTTTCTTTATCAAAGCCTTGAGCGATGGCTTCATTTTGCATCGCTTCCATAAACAAAAAGAAGTAGGCAGGCGCACTGCCTGCGGCGGCGATGATGCCATTAATGGCGGACTCGTTTTCAACCCAGCACACTTCACCAACGGCTTGTAGCAATTGTGCGGTAAAGCGTTTGTCTTGCTCTGATACGCTTGGAGCGGCAAATAGACCGCTCATGCCTCGATTGATCAGCGAAGGTGTATTGGGCATGGCGCGTACTAGTTGTAGTTCGGTTGCCAGCATCTCATTAAGGCGCGCCGCAGAAACACCTGCTGCAATGGAGATCACCAACTTATTTCTAAAATCAATGGATTGCAAAGGTTGACAGACACTGGCCATCAACTGCGGTTTGACCGCCAGTACCACCACATCGGCTTGCTGCGCTGCGGCAAGATTATCGCTGGTGGTGTGAATGCCACAAGCACTTTCCAGTGGTTTGCGTCTTGTTTCTGACGGTGCGGTCGCGGTAATTCTATCAGCTGGATAACCGCTGGCGACTAAGCCTGCAATAATTGCTTTGGCCATATTGCCTGCACCGATAAAAGTGATGTTTCTCTGCTGCATCTGCTGACCTCTAATTGCTTGTCGCTGATTGATTATTATGTGGTTGATAGATAAGCCAGTGCTAAGCGTAATCACGCGCACCAAAAATAGCGGTGCCGATCCTCACCATAGTGCTACCAGCTTCAATCGCCGCTTGCATGTCGCCACTCATGCCCATTGAGAGCGTATCTAACCCTGAAAACCGTTCAGACAATTGCGCTTGTAAGCTCGCCAGTTTTTGAAATGCGGCAAGTTGCGCAGCGTAATCGGGGACATTCTCAGGAATAGACATCAGTCCTCTTAACGTGAGGTTGGGTAGCGCGGATATCAACTCTGCCAACTCAACTATTTCGTGTTCACCAATGCCCGATTTCGAGCTTTCGCCGCTGGTGTTGACTTGAATCAAGACCTGTAGTGGTGGCATGCCTGCTGGGCGTTGATCATTTAAACGCTGGGCAATTTTACTTCGATCCACCGTATGCACCCAAGCAAAGTTCTCGGCCACAATGCGCGATTTATTGGACTGAATTGGGCCGATAAAGTGCCATTCTAAATCCAGTTCGGGGTGCAAGGTATTGAAGTATTGAACTTTATCCGCGCCCTCTTGCACATAGTTTTCACCAAATAAACGTTGCCCAACGCGCGCCGCTTCTAGAATCGCCTCGACAGGTTTGGTCTTACTGACCGCTAAAAGTTGCACTCTCTCTCGAGCGCGTCCACACTTTTGTTGTGCACTTTCAATTTGTGAAGTGATCTGTTCAATGTTTTGTTGAATACTACTCATAGCCTGACTTTACTAAGGAAATTAAATGGATATCGCTGAGCTACTGGATTTTAGTGTAAAGCACAACGCTTCGGATCTACACCTATCTGCAGGTGTTCCACCTATGGTACGGATAGATGGTGAAGTAAGAAAGCTCGGAGTGCCTGCTTTTACTCATGCTGACGTGCATCGTTTGATTTTTGAGATCATGAACGATGCTCAGCGTAGTGAATTTGAAGAGAAACTGGAAGTGGATTTCTCATTTGAGCTGCCTAATGTAGGGCGTTTTCGTGTCAATGCTTTCCATCAATCTCGTGGCTGCTCTGCGGTTTTCCGGACGATTCCTACGGTGATCCCAACCTTGGAAGAACTACAAGCGCCTGACATTTTTAATAAAATCGCCAATTATGAGAAAGGATTGGTGCTGGTGACTGGGCCAACAGGGTCGGGTAAGTCGACCACACTGGCAGCAATGGTTGATTACATTAATTCTCATCACAACAAACACATTTTAACCATTGAAGACCCCATTGAGTTTGTGCATAGCAACAATAAATGTTTGGTTAACCAACGTGAAGTACACCGAGATACCCACAGTTTTAAAGCGGCGCTACGCTCGGCGCTGCGCGAAGATCCGGATGTAATCTTGGTCGGTGAGCTGCGCGATCAAGAAACCATCAGCTTAGCGTTAACCGCGGCTGAAACCGGGCATTTAGTGTTCGGCACGTTACATACCAGCTCTGCGGCGAAAACCATCGACCGGATCATTGATGTGTTTCCCGGTAGTGATAAAGAGATGGTTCGTTCAATGCTCTCTGAATCATTGCGAGCCGTGATTGCGCAAAAGTTGCTAAAACGTTTAGGTGGGGGCCGCGTCGCATGTCATGAAATTATGCTTGCCACTCCAGCGATTCGTAACTTGATCCGCGAGGATAAGGTTGCGCAGATGTACTCTATCATCCAAACGGGTGCGGCGCATGGCATGCAAACCATGGAACAGAATTCCAAACAGTTGATTGCGCAAGGTATTGTCGATCAAGAAGAAGTGCAGAAAAAACTGGAAGTCAATTCATCACCATTTTAAGAGAGAGCTCATGGAACTGAACCAATGTCTTGAGGGTATGTTGACTCAAAAAGCTTCCGACTTGTACCTCACCGTAGGAGCGCCAGTGTTATTTCGCGTCGATGGAGAGTTAAGAGCTCATGGCGAAAAGTTATCCCAAACGCAGGTGATGGCGTTGTTAGATGCCATGATGGATGAGGATCGCCGCCGTGAATTTCAACGTACACGTGAAGCCAATTTTGCAGTGGTGAGAGAGATTGGCCGCTTTCGTGTCAGTGCTTTTTTCCAACGTGAGCTGCCCGGTGCGGTGATCCGCCGCATTGAAACTCATATCCCCACTTTTGAAGAATTAAAGTTACCGGGTGTGTTGCAAGATCTCTCGATTGCAAAGCGTGGGCTGGTGCTGGTGGTAGGCGCGACGGGGTCGGGCAAATCGACCACCATGGCGGCCATGACAGGTTATCGTAACTCGCACCGAACTGGGCATATTTTAACAGTGGAAGATCCGATTGAGTTTGTGCATGAGCATCAGCGTTGTATTGTGACACAGCGAGAAGTGGGGTTGGATACCGAGAGTTACGAAGTGGCGCTGAAAAACTCGCTGCGCCAAGCCCCTGATATGATTTTAATTGGTGAGATCCGTTCACGTGAAACGATGGAATATGCGATGACCTTTGCCGAGACAGGTCATTTATGTATGGCAACGTTACATGCTAACAATGCCAACCAAGCGCTTGAGCGAATTTTGCATTTGGTTCCTAAAGAGCAAAAAGAGCAGTTTTTGTTTGATCTATCAATGAACCTCAAAGGCGTCGTGGGGCAGCAGTTGATCCGCGATAAAAATGGCAAGGGACGACATGGTGTGTTTGAGATTTTACTCAACAGCCCTCGAATTTCCGATTTGATCCGCCGCGGTGATCTGCACGAATTGAAAGCGACGATGGGCAAATCAAAAGAAGTGGGGATGCAGACTTTTGACCAAGCACTGTATCAACTGGTCGTTGAGGATAAAATCAGTGAACAAGATGCACTGCACAGCGCTGACTCGGCTAACGATTTACGTTTAATGTTAAAAACAAAGCGTGGCGAAGGGATCAGCAGTGGCACATTGGATAACGTGCAGATTGATATGGAATAGTCGCAGTTTAAGACGAACAATCCCGAACTCGATTCGGGATTGTGCTGCACCGCTGTATTAAAGTGAAGTTGCGCGAGGTTAAGTTACGCGCCCCATTGCGCTTCAAACCAGCTCTCTAAGATCACTACAGCTGATTGGCAATCGACATTGCCTTTACTCAGCGCTTTATAGCCGCCCATGGCAAATAAGTCGGCGCGGGCTTCCCGGGTTGAAAGCCGTTCGTCATGCATCTCGACGGCTAAGCCAAAGCGCCCGTGTAAACGCTGCGCAAATTTTTTGGCTCGCGGAGTAATGGTTTCTAATGCTTTGCCGTGCAAATCTGTTGGTAGCCCTACCACCAATAAATGGGGTTGCCACTCTTTGATCTGCTTTTCGATCTCTTCCCAATGTGGAATTCCGTCATTGGCTTTAAAGGCTTTAAGTGGCGATGCGGTGCCTGTAACTTCTTGGCCAATCGCACTGCCGATGCTTTTGGTGCCAAAGTCAAAAGCCATAATGGTTCTGGATGTCATAATCAGTATCTTGAATGTTGCAACGAAGGCTCTAAAAAGGCGCGTTACCTAGTTAGAGCCGTAAAGGTTAGAGCCGTAAAAGTTAAGCATGCCCAGCTTGCGCTGAGAGTTGGATGGGATCAATGCCGAGTTTTTTAATCGCCTGATTCCACTTATCGTGAATGGGCGTATTAAAGATAACCTCTGGATCGGCCTCAATGGTTAACCAAGAATTTTCAGCCAGCTCTAACTCAAGCTGACCCGGCTCCCAGCCTGAATAACCCAGAGCCACAAGATAGTGACTTGGTTCGGCATCCGTGCCCAGTACCGCTAAAATATCTTTCGATGTGGTGACGGCAATGTCATCGCTCATACGGATGCTGGATTCATAATGATCTTTCGGTCGATGTAGAATAAACCCACGATCTTCAGAAACAGGACCGCCATTCAATACGGGCCTTTTTAGGCTATCAAGTTGAAGCTTCGGGTAGCTTGGCTCAACATCGACTTGGTTTAACATGCCGCCCACGGTGATATCAATCGGCACATTAATCATCAAGCCCATCGCCCCCTCTTCATTGTGCTCACAGATGTAAATAACACTGTGCTTGAAGTAAGGGTCTCTCATACTTGGCATGGCGACTAAAAAATGATTTGTAAGATTCATACTGCCTCCAACCTATCGCAAATTACTGGGCAAGAGTTTGCCCAGTTCAGCATGACTTGTTGATTCGACGCTCAATCGCGTCCATCAACTTACCGGTAATTGAGATATCAAAGGCGGCCTCTATTTCACGAATACACGTAGGGCTCGTCACGTTGATCTCAGTGAGCTTGTCGCCAATAACGTCAAGTCCGACAAAGATTAAGCCTTTTTCTTTCAATGTTGGAGCAATAGTTTGAGCAATTTTTTTATCGGTTTCGCTTAGCGGACGCGCTTCACCACGGCCACCAGCTGCCAAATTGCCACGGGTTTCACCTTGTGCCGGAATTCGCGCTAGGCAGTAAGGCATTGGTTCACCATCGACCACTAAAATACGTTTATCACCGTTGCTGATGTCAGGTACAAAAGTTTGCGCCATACAGTAGTTTTGGCCGTGGTTAGTTAATGTTTCGATAATGACAGATACGTTTGGATCACCCTCTTTAACGCGGAAGATAGATGCCCCGCCCATACCGTCTAACGGTTTTAAAATCACATCACCATGTTGCGCGCGGAAGGCTTTAATTTTTTCCGCTTTACGCGTCACTATGGTGGTTGGCGTTAGTTCAGGGAACCATGCCGTAAACAGCTTCTCATTGCAGTCACGTAAGCTTTGCGGCTTATTGACGATTAATGTTCCTGCTTCTTCTGCTCGTTCTAGAATGTAGGTTGCGTAGATATATTCAGTGTCAAACGGCGGATCTTTACGCATCAACACTGCATCGAGATCAGCCAGTGGAATAGTTTGCTCAGATAAAAACTCATACCAACCGTTCGGATCTTCTTTTAATGTCACCACTTTGGTATCGGCAAAAGCGACACCTTGATCTAAGTGTAGATCATTCATCTCCATATAGTGGATTTCATAACCACGACGCTGCGCTTCTAGCAACATGGCAAAGCTGGAATCTTTTTTGATGTTAATGGACGAGATAGGGTCCATGACGATACCAAGTTTAATCATTGTTTTTCTCCGGTTAGCCAAGATCGCCAAAGCGAACTTGAAGAGCAGTAATAGCCGTTAAGGCCGCAGTTTCAGTACGCAGTACGCGTGGGCCTAGCAAGGTTTCTTCAAAATGGTACTGTTCAGTCATGCTAATTTCTGATTCTGATAAGCCCCCTTCAGGGCCAATCAACAAACGGACTTTATTGATGGGTTGAGGCAGGGTATTAATCGAATACTTCGCACGTGGATGTAAGTTGAGCTTGAGCGCATCACTGGGTTCGGCACACCACTCTTCCAATTGCATAATTGGGCGGATCAGCGGCACTATATTGCGGCCGCACTGCTCACAAGCGCTGATTGCAATTTTTTGCCACTGTTCAAGTTTTTTCTCAAAACGTTTGGCATCTAATTTCACGCCGCAACGTTCAGAAATCAAAGGCGTGATGGTATTGACGCCAAGTTCGACCGATTTTTGAATGGTGAACTCCATTTTGTCTCCACGCGAGATCACCTGCCCAAGGTGTAAATTAAGAGGCGATTCACAGCTGCTTTCGACTCTTTTCAACACATTGACCAGCACATTTTTTTTGCTGACCTCGGTAATTTCCGCTGGGAATTCCGCGCCACTGCCATCAAAAAGCAGTACTTCTTGGCCCGCTTGCATGCGTAACACCCGGCCAATATGCCCAGCCGCATCATCATTGAGAGCAATAATGCTTGAGGGTTGAAGAGGAGTCGGATGATAAATTCTAGGGATACGCATGGATAGTTCCTACCTGACGTTTAATAGCCATTAACATGGATGCTTTACACTGAAAAAACAAGGGGCAAGGGCGAGTTTCAATCACGAAAATGGCCCACAAAAAGTACCTTATGAACGGCACTGTTGCTGCACAAATGGGTTGTGGTTGCCTTGAACTTTGGCAATTCGCTGATCGCGTTTGCATTCCCACTCATCGGCTGGGTATTGGCGATTCCAAGCTTGCATTAGTTGTGTTTGGGACTTGGATAACTGAAAGCCATAGTTTTGGCTCATGTACAGATAGGTACGAGCAATTGAGCCACGTGCTCTATCGGGTGGCATGACTTTGCGTTGTTTAAAATCGACCTGCATTTCACAACGGCCATAGCTTTCACCTTCTACGCCATTCCACTGACTGAAATTGTAGTTTGAACGATCGCCGTTGACTTCGCCAATCGCCGGCGTCAGGTTGTGAAGGTCAGCTTCCATCGAACGAAAAATAGTATCATTTTTGGTGCAATTTTTACGCCCACCTTGTTGCCAGCACTGACGCTGGTGGCCAAATTGCCAAGCAGGGACGACGTGTTCCCATTCAATACGGCTGGCGCGAGTTTGTTGTTTGCGAACTTGGTAACCACAAGCTTGTAAGTCGGGCGTGCCTTTCTTACCTTGCCATGCAATGTCACAACCGCAGTAAAAGCTCACTGGATGATCATGATAGATTTTCAATGCTTCTTTTTTAGCTTGAGAAAAGGAAGCGGGAGGCGCAGCTAGGGCACAAAACGAGAACAGAGCTAAGCTGCTATTCACAAGCAATAAGCGAAAATAGGACATCGTTTAGACTGATATAAGTATGGTTTTTATTAGTCTAACACTCAGATTAAAGAATAATAAATGATGTTTTTGTTGTTAATTGCAGATGAGTGTAACCACTGCTGTGGATTCAAGTAGCAGCAACCAAAGTTTATTTAGGAAAGCTGCACGCCAGTAAAATGGAGCGTTTGTGCACAGTGTTGACAGCGGTAGGTGGCTTGATTGCGCATCACTTTATTGTGACGACGGACAGTGAGCGGATAATGCGCACAGGCGCAGTGATATTCAAAGGTTTTGCCTTGCACAGAAGAGACTTCAAAGCGATGAGTGGTATTGGCTGGTAAATGAAACACTTGATTCATCACGGCCTGCCACTCTTTACCGTGTGGACGAACACGACCATAGCGCTGGTAGGTAATTAGGTGGGCGATTTCATGTGGGATCACTTCATCGAGAAAGGTGCGTTGATTTTCAGCAAACAGCACTGGATTCAGTCTGATTTCCCAACGTTGTAAATAAGCCTTACCTGCCGCCTTTCCCCGCAACTGATAGTTGATATTCGGCATAGGGAAGTCGTGTTGAAAATAGTGACGAGCGGTTGTGATGCACTGTTTTGCTTTTACTTGCGCGCGGTAATGTAGCTCAAAATTAGGCACAGATTCATTCCTAGAAAAAAGCCCTTGCGAATGAGCAAGGGCTTACAAATTTAAACTAGGTTGAAAATTACTTCAAGCCAGCAAAGTCACGCAGGATGGCGGCTTTGTCAGTCGCTTCCCAAGGAAACTCTTCACGGCCGAAGTGACCGTAAGCGGCGGTTTTCTTGTAGATCGGTTGCAGCAAATTGAGCATTTCTTGTAGGCCGTATGGGCGTAGGTCGAAGTGCTGGCGTACCGCTTCAATGATGATCTCTTGTGATACTTTTTCAGTACCAAAGGTTTCGACCATGATTGAGGTTGGATCTGCGATACCAATGGCGTATGACAACTGAATTTCACAGCGGTCAGCAAGGCCTGCCGCTACGATGTTTTTCGCTACATAACGCGCTGCGTAGGCTGCACTACGGTCTACTTTTGATGGATCTTTACCAGAGAATGCACCACCACCGTGACGCGCTGCGCCGCCGTAGGTATCAACAATGATCTTACGACCAGTTAAACCACAGTCACCCATTGGGCCGCCAATCACAAAACGACCGGTTGGGTTGATGAAGAATTTGGTCTCTTTGCTAAGCCACTCGGCTGGCAACACTGGCTTGATGATCTCTTCCATGACGCCTTCGCGTAGGTCAGCTGTCGAGATAGAGTCGCAATGTTGCGTTGAAAGAACGACTGCATCAATTCCGACAATTTTACCTTGGTCATATTGGAAGGTAACTTGAGATTTTGCATCAGGACGTAGCCAAGAAAGCGTGCCATTTTTACGCACTTCTGCTTGTTTTTGCATCAAGCGGTGAGCGTAGGTGATCGGTGCTGGCATCAGGATTTCAGTTTCGTTGGTCGCGTAACCGAACATAATACCTTGGTCACCGGCGCCTTGTTCTTTAGGATCGGCCTTATCAACACCTTGGTTGATATCAGGTGACTGTTTACCAATGGTATTCAAAACGGCGCAAGAATTGGCATCGAAACCCATCTCTGAGTTGACGTAACCAATTTCACGAACGGTTTGGCGAGTAAGCTCTTCAATGTCCACCCATGCAGAGGTAGTGATTTCACCACCAACCATGACCATGCCGGTTTTCACGTAAGTTTCACAAGCAACGCGCGCTTTGATGTCTTGTTCTAGAATCGCATCCAAAACTGCATCAGAAATTTGGTCTGCAATTTTATCTGGATGGCCTTCTGAAACGGATTCAGAAGTAAACAGGTGCTTAACCATGAGAGCTCCACTTTTAATCGTTGGACTATGGCAAGCTTCGCTCACCATCGTTATTCATTAGTTTATGTAGGTGTTTCTACATCTAGACGTCTATTCTAGTTTTGAATGGTCGAATTACAAGTTATTTTTACGCCTGTCTGTAAACCAAACGTTTGCTTAAATTTAGATGAAAAATTGGAGTTTGGTTTTTTATCCTAAAAATAAGCGCTAAAGAGCACTATTTCTCCAGTAAAACGTTTGCAGTGAGAAAAGTGCTTTGAGAGAATAGCCGCGCTATTTTCAGCCCATTTCCGTTAATTTGAATTCGCTTAATGCACTCAGGAGCAGACATGTCTTCCCGTAACCTTGTTTCTAATAAAGAACTCGCCAATGCCATCCGTGCTCTTAGTATGGACGGTGTTCAACAAGCTAACTCTGGTCACCCTGGTGCACCGATGGGTATGGCGGATATCGCTGAAGTTCTTTGGCGTAGCCACTTAAACCATAACCCACAAAACCCACAATGGGCTGACCGCGACCGTTTTGTGCTGTCAAACGGCCACGGCTCAATGCTGATTTACTCTTTATTGCACCTGAGCGGTTACGCGCTGTCGATTGATGATTTGAAAAACTTCCGTCAATTGCACTCAAAAACACCGGGTCACCCAGAATACGGTTACGCGCCGGGCATTGAAACCACCACGGGCCCACTAGGCCAAGGTATTACCAATGCGGTCGGCATGGCGATGGCTGAAAAAGCACTGGCGGCGCAGTTCAACAAACCGGGTCACGACATCGTTGACCACTTCACTTATGTGTTCATGGGTGATGG